>JBLHWY010000009.1:0-74706 GCA_047629195.1 Candidatus Azotimanducaceae bacterium | reverse complement strand
ATGCCGATATTAGGGGTGAAACCTTTGGCAATGGTGATGGCGCCGACATCGCTCTATTGGCAGCAGACATTGCTTTAACCGGGACGACGATTAACAGTTCAACTGAGGGACCCGGTGAAGGCGGTATTATAAGCTTGAGTGGTGATACCGTCTTGATAAACGGATCTACCATCATTGCTGAAACCGAGGGCACAGGTCGTGGTGGCAGTATTATAATCGCAGCAGACCAGTTGGATATACTCAATCAAGGTAACCTGAACGGCCGTTCGATCGCTGGCAGCGGTGACGCTGGTAGCATATCGATCACCACAAATGACCTAAACATTGACCATGGCTTAATCACCTTAATCACCAATACGTCGGGCAGCGGTGGCGATCTCATTATTGCAACTGAAACAATTCATCTAGATCAGTCGAGGTTAAGTGCATCTGCTAACGGCAATGGCGACGCTGGCCGAATTGAGATCACAGCTACCACTGGCACGCTTAAGAACAGTACCAACATCAGCTCAGATACAACAGGCGAGGGTGTCGGCGGTGATATTCTCATCAACGCCGGCACTTTGGATATTTTTTCCGAGGCAATCATTTCCTCCTCCGCTACTGGCCCGAGTAACGCGGGTGATGTCACCTTACTTGTACCAAACACCCTACGGATTGTCCGCGGCACGATTCAGACAACGTCTGCTCAGAGTGGCGGCGGCAGCATTAATATACAAACCATAAATCGAATCCTAATAGATCAAAGTACTATTTCTGCCTCTGCCAACGGCGTCACAGCCGATAGTGGCGGTGGTAATATTAACATCGACCCAATGCTTTTTACCTTACGCCAGAGTCAAGTTGTTGCTCAGGCTAATGCAGGTACCGGGGGTAATATTGATCTGGTGGCGGATAGCTTCATCGTAGATACAGAAACCTTAATTTCAGCTTCATCGCAGCGTGGTATCGATGGCTCGGTAGAAATAGAATCACCGAACCAGGCAGTGAACCCCGTAAGCGCGGAGCTAAATACTGGTTTCCAAGCGCTACCGGAGTTTATCTCAAGTAACTGCTCTTCATCGGGCTCGCAGGATCGAAGCTATTTGATCGTAGACAACATGAACCCGGTTCGACATGACCCAGCAGACTATCTCGCAGCCCCTATACGAAATGAAGCAGTTGCGGCTTACGCTAACATCGCAGTTAAGCTCGTGACGTCTCCGGGTTGCTAACAACCGACTAGCTGAATGCCTCGGCCACTTCTGCGAACTGCACTTTTAGCCGTGTAGTGGCCCTATACTTTTTTGAAGGTGCCAATTCCCCGAGGATGCTTCTATCACCTGTTGAAATCAGTGGCATCGTGTCACTACCGACTATAACGCCGGGCGCTTGCAGTGCAGCGCTCGCCCGTAGCTTGTCCACTCGATATCTTTGTAAGTTTTCGAAAAAATGGACTGCCAAGCACTGCTGAATAGTGCGGCAAATATACTCGTTGAACCCGCATTGTAGGGGTAGGCCTCCGTAGTAATATCCGCCCCGTCGGATTGAGCCTTTGCGATCAAATCAAGAAAGATGTGAACCCCGCCCATTGCACTGGCGTTAAGATGACTCACATGCACTAACCCGATAGGGTCACCGGGTAAGTTGCGAGAGTGCCTAGTTCTAGATGTATTTGTATAGCATTTCGCTGCTGCTCTGATGCCACTTGGGTAAAAGCAGAATTGCGCTGTTGGGTAGATACGGTGTTGGCTTATGAGCCCGGTTCCAGTGGCAGTGGTTCTGCAAAACCGAATAAATCTGGTGGGTAAAGCGCCAAGACGAATATGGAAGAATAAAGATGCCACTGTTCTTCTCAATGACTCACAAGAAGATAGTGGCGGAGGGGGAGAGATTCGAACTCTCGGTGCCCTTCGGCACGCCGGTTTTCAAGACCGGTGCATTCAACCACTCTGCCACCCCTCCGAAAAAACTAACTACATCTCATTACTATGCCAATGAAGGCGCCGGTCACTCAGCGGTTACTTGTGACTGATTGGTAACGAGAAGACGCGCAATATACGCGATTCCGAAGCACTTGTTAAGCCGTATTCGAGAGAATTTTCTCTGTTTGTAATTCGAGCCGGAAACTGCCACTATTTTTCCATGGGTGAATTTCTATTAATCATATTATTGGGGCTGATTGCGGTGTACTGGCAGTCAGGGATGCGGGGCAAAGAACTGGCTGTGCTTGCGGCTAAAAAGGAGTGTAAGCTCTGTGGTGTACAGCTACTTGATCAGACCGTTCAACAGGTTAAGATCTCCATGAGCCGTGACACAAGGGATCAGTGGCGAATCTGGCGCGAGTACCGCTTTGAATACACACAAGACGGTGAAGGACGTCACGAGGGGCAATTGACCCTGTTAGGCCAGAAAGTCCTGAGGGTTGCGCTTGAGACATTCAATCCAGTCATTCATTAACTGATGCAGGGAGAGTCACTTTTTATCTGAGTCAGCTGTTACCCACATTTGGTTAATCATCTGGACAACTCGTGATGGTCGATATGGTTTCATGATGAAATTTTCCGGATTTACAGAGTCGGGGATAGCATCAGCCGTAAAACCAGAAGTATAGAGGACCTGAAGGTTAGGTTGCAGCAGTTGTAGCTTTTGCGCCAAGGCCCAACCATTGATGCCGCCAGGCATCAGAATATCTGTAAACAGGAGATCAATATATTGCTGTCGATGGTTGGCTTCAGTGAAGCAGTTGATCGCTTCTGGACCATTCGCCGCCTCAATCACGTCAAAACCACTTTGGTTAAGCATCCGTTTCGCGATATCGCGCAACTCTGTTTGATCCTCGACTAGCAGTATCGTTCTCGTTCTGCCTTGTAGTGAAGGCGTAGTGCCTGCCGAAATAATTGCAGGTTGCACTAAATTGGCCGTTTGAGAAATCTGGATAAGGAACGTTGACCCCTCTCTCGGAGCACTCACTACTTCAATTGTGCCATTACTTTGATTCACAATGCCATGCACTGTGGCCAACCCCAATCCTGTTCCTGTTGTTTTGGTTGTGAAAAATGGCTCAAATATTTGCTCTTGAGTTTCCTCGTCCATGCCAATCCCAACATCTTTAACGCCGAGCGAGATAATTTTGCTGCCATCTGGTTTTTCATTAACATTTGTCCAAATTGTAATCTCGCCGCCATCTGGCATAGCCTCACGGGCGTTAATTAAAAGGTTCAAGATAACCTGCTGAAAGTGATCTGAATCTGTCTGGACGAGACACGGTTCATCACATAAATTTGTAACTACTGTTATGGCATCTTTGGCGAGCCGTTCAAACATTACCTGGGCCGCAAGAACTGAATCATTGACATCGACGAGACTAGGCAGAAACG
The DNA here is from genome assembly GCA_047629195.1 of Candidatus Azotimanducaceae bacterium. Classification (GTDB taxonomy): domain Bacteria; phylum Pseudomonadota; class Gammaproteobacteria; order Pseudomonadales; family Azotimanducaceae; genus UBA4582. The sequence goes on along the minus strand of JBLHWY010000009.1, from coordinate 71,347 downwards.
AACGTTGTCGGCTAAATAGGAGTAACTTATTAGTAAGTTCGGCGGCTCTGGCTGATGCTGAAAAGATCTTTTCGATGTCATTTTTTGCCTGCGGGTCAGCGTCACCGTGGGTTAATGCCAACATTTCCGCATATCCAGAAATCGCTGTCAGGATATTATTGAAGTCGTGCGCGATACCTCCAGCAAGCTTGCTAAGTGCGTCCAGCTTCTGTGAATTTCGAAATCTCTGCTCTAGGGCTTTGGCTTCCGTGATATCAATAATCTGAAATAATACAGGCACCGTGTTGTTATCTAGGTTTACACCGTGAAGTAACAGGGTAATGTCATCGCCGTTCGCAAACGTGCAATTAGCTTCAACTTGAAGGGATTCAATTTCTCCATTGATAAGCTGATCGAGCTGATCCTCACCTTCCTCTAGTCTGAAGACGTCCTGAGCGAAGCAGGCTTTAATATCGGCAAATCCAGTAATTTTTGTAAATGACGCATTAACACGAAGAAATTCACCATGATTGTCACAAATCGCGATGCCGATTGGTGAAACATCGAACAATAGTCGAAACATATTCTCGCGACGGCGCACGGCTTCTTCGGTTTTCTTGTGCTCAGTAATATCCGTGATAACCGACACAGAACCGGAAAAGTCAGACTTTTCGTAGATCGGTACACCAGTAATATAGGTTGCAAGCGGTGTTCCATCCTGGTGTTTCAGAGACGATTCATATGATGTGCGTTTACCCTGCAGGCGAAGCTCAAAGGCTTCCTCAAGACTGACTAGGTCTATCGTAAAATCTCGAGGCGACCTGCCAATTAACGCTTCCTGCTTGAGTCCCAGCATGTTTGCATAGGCTGGGTTGACATAAGTGAATTGCGCTTTGGAATCGACCATAGTCACACCTTGACCAATGGCGTCGAGAATGTGGTTGGCAACATCACTGCCAATTTGCAATCTTGATTGTTCCACCAAGCGCAAATCCAGCGAACCCGCTAAACCAGAAACCATCCGCAATAAATCAACGTCATTCTCACTTATCTGATGAGGCTTGTGATACACAACGCTGATCACCCCCACATCTTTGATGGTCAGGTTGGCTGAACTGCGAATCGTGCCAACAACACTGAAGGCCTTACCGGGCGGGCACGCAACCGTTTGGCGGACTAGATCGCTGTCATAAAGCGGGTCCAGACATCGTGTCAGCTTAATTTCATCTGCATAAAGCAACTGTTTTAAATGAGCTGCAGTTTCACGCCAAAGCGTATCTTGATTGGGTTGCCTGGTAGCCAGGTCGCTAAAAGCGAGAAAGTGCTCGACGATTGTCTGGAGTGACATTCATTCCTCAGCGATTAAGGGCAAATAGGACTCTATCAAGAAAGCCTGCGGCTAGAGCAAAGAAATTTACGCAGTAGATCAAAGCTCACTGAAAGGGTCACGGATATAGATGAATAATAAAGAAGTATTAGAAAAGCTCAAGCGGTAAAGACGTTAGTGAAATCGCGCTCCCATACTAAATAGTCTGTGCCATCGTTCTCCTGAAGTAGGACACCCATGCACAATTCACCGTCGACCGTCCGAACCCATCTTACTTCGCCCTGCAGAAGATACATGGCAAAGGGTTCTCCAATGCCGATAGTAATGCTCAAAATGCTGCTTACAGGTAGTGATTCAGCGCAGGAGAATTGCATGCCTCTTGTTGAAAAGTCTATTGCCTCGCATGCGAGGGAAGTACCCACCAGATCAGGATCATCTTTACATTCATGAACATGAACGAAAAAGCGGATGTTGTGGCTAACTCTAGGTTCTGCTCGTTTGTCCATAACACGATATCTCAAAGCCAAATGACTGGGGCGGCACTTGCTGTCACTAATCTTACATAATTTTGTTCAATACTATTGGGTCCTGCGCTCCCAATCAAGGCGCACTTTGCTAAACGGTCTAATTCAGGTCCAGCTGCAAAAATCTTGCTTGCTAAGTGGGCTCGAGCAAGCGGCGATAGGTTTTAAGGTGCTTAAGTGCCTCTTGATGTTCTCCAACAAGTTCGTATAGCCGTGAAAGATTGAAGTGGGCATCCGCGAATGCGCCTGCTTTTTTGTAAGCGGCGATGGCATCTTTCAGCCTGCCAAGATCTTCGAGTAGCGTGCCCAAATTAAAGGCTGCGAGAATATTGTCTGGCTCGAGCATTAGGGCTGTTTCATAGTGGGATTCCGCAGTGTCATATTCTCCGGATTCTTGATAGAGCCTGCCAAGATTTACATGCGCGTCAGAATGCTCGGGCTCCAACGCTAAGGCATGTAAATATGCTGCTGGGGCGTCTTCCGGACTTACAGCTTCCAAATCAACGCCAAGGTCAAACCAATCATCACTCGACAGTTGATCACTTGCTTCTGCCTCGATCGCGGCTTTTCTAGCCAATGGCGCTACAGTGCCCGCTAAATCAGCAACAGCAAAATTGAAATGAAGTTGACCGCTTTCGGGGTTATAGACCTTGTTATTTTCCTGCAATACCACTGCACCACCGTCACCACTGATGCGCAGCGAAGTCAGTGGTTTATTATTCGGTAGTTGATCACGTAGGCGGAACAACGTGCTGTTAATCTTGCTTCGTTGCACCCCCGTTTGGAGCAATTCTTTGGCTGTGCGAAATATGACAATATCTTGAAAACTGAACTTGTAATGATCTTTTGGTCCCTTATCGGGATCGAGCACACCCCTAGCAATATCGCGAATCACGGTGGGTGATAACTCCAAAAGTTCGGCTACTTCCTGAGTCGAATATCCCTTCATTTACTCACTCACTCCTGTGATCCACTTCAATCCCTTGCAGACTAGCTGTCACTTTTCATTTACTGTTCGATGAGTCCCATCACATATCTAATTTGCGAATCATATCTTTCGCTATAACGGTCTGCTGTATTTGAGAAGTCCCTTCATAGATACGGAATAGTCGGACATCACGATAAAAGCGCTCAATACCATAGTCTTCAATGTATCCTGCACCGCCATGAATTTGTACCGCTCGATCGGCAACCCGGCCCACCATTTCTGTCGCAAATAGTTTACAGGAGGCAGCCAAAACAGCGACACCTTCACCAGTATCACGACGGCGTGCAGTGTCCAAGACCATACATGTTGCCGCATACATTTCAGTTTGGCTGTCTGCTAGCATGCCCTGAATGAGTTGGAATTCCGAAATAGGCTGACCAAACTGTTTGCGCTCTGTTGCATATTTTAAACTATCTTTTATCAAGCGCTCAGCTATGCCGATGCTCAGGGCGCTTATATGTAGGCGACCTTTATCCAGCACCTTCATCGCAGTCTTGAAACCTACATTTTCGTTACCGCCGACGAGTGTTTCTGCGGATACTCGAACATCTTCGAAAATAACGTCGCAGACATGAGCACCTTGCTGACCCATCTTGTTGTAGGGCTTGCCCATTGATATACCTTGCGTATTGGCATCAACCAAAAATGCAGAGACGCCTCTGGCGCCTTTCTCAGCTGAGTTAGTGCGAGCAAATACGGTAAACAAGTCTGCCTGGGGTGCATTAGTAATGTAACGCTTAGTGCCATTCAGAACGTAGTCATCGCCATCTTTAATGGCAGTCATTCTAACCGCAGCAGCATCGGAGCCTGCTTCAGGTTCGGTGAGGCAAAATGAGCCAACTATCTCTCCTGTCGCCATTTTTGGCAGGTACTTTTGTTTTTGGGCTTCTGTACCGTCGATAACAAGAGATTGAGATCCAATGCCAACGTTCGTGCCAAATGCAGACCTGAAGGCAGGCGAGGTATGGCCAAATAATCTGATAACCTGGACTTCTTCGCTCATATTTAGGCCAAGTCCGCCGTATTCTTCTGGAATGGTTAAGCCATAAAAACCCAAATCTTTCATTTCTTGTATGACATCAGTGGGTATTTTGTCTTCCTCTCCAACCTGAGATTCGAGTGGACGTAACCGCTGCTGAACAAACTTATCAACGGTGTTCAGTAATTGATCCAACGTCTCCTGATCAAGTGCCATAAATTTTCCCTCTCGTTAATTTAATGTTCGAATTATTGTCCAAAACCCATTTCTAGCATGTTCTGTTGCAACCGGAACTATCGCTCAATGACTGAATATAATACTATTGCGCGCTCAATTTAGTCCGCACGTGGGAACAGGGTAACTTGGCGATGTTTTTTGCAGTCGGCATTGTAAGCATCCTTGTCTCTAAGTGCTATTCAACAACTGCCCAATGGAGGCCAAATGTCGAATTTTAAGTGGGATGATCCGTTTTTTCTAGATGAACAGCTAACTGAAGACGAGCGTATGATCAAGGATACTGCGCGTGATTATGCTCAAGACAAGTTGTTCCCTCGGGTCCTGCAAGCGAACAGAGATGAAGAGTTTCATCGAGAAATAATGAACGAAATGGGAGAACTTGGTTTATTGGGTCCTACCTTGCCAGAGAAGTACGGGTGCTCTGCCGTGAATTATGTCTCATATGGACTTGTTGCCAGAGAAGTTGAGCGAGTTGATAGCGGCTATCGTTCAGCCATGAGCGTTCAATCATCTTTGGTTATGCATCCTATTTATGCCTATGGCAGTGAAGCGCAGCGTGAAAAGTACTTACCTGGTCTTGCGACGGGTAAATTGGTCGGTTGTTTTGGACTGACAGAGCCCGATCATGGCTCAGACCCCGGTAGCATGATTACCCGAGCAGATAAAACTGACAACGGATACCTGTTGAACGGGGCGAAGATGTGGATTACCAATTCTCCTATTGCTGATCTGGCGGTTGTCTGGGCTAAGTTAGATGGCGTCATTCGTGGCTTTATCGTTGAACGTGGCATGAAGGGCTTTGAGACACCAAAAATTGAAGGTAAATTTAGCCTGCGCGCGTCAGTCACGGGACAAATCGTGTTAAGCGACGTCGAAGTGCCCGAAGAAAACTTATTACCCAATGTTAAAGGACTTGCTGGACCGTTTGGCTGCTTAAATAAGGCTCGCTACGGTATTGCATGGGGTGCAATGGGCGCGGCTGAGTTTTGCTGGCACGCGGCGCGATCCTACACAATGGATCGGATTCAATTTGGTCGACCGCTCGCAGCGAACCAGTTGATTCAAAAGAAACTTGCCGACATGCAAACTGAAATAGTACTGGGTCTACAGGGCGCGCTCAGAATAGGTCGCTTAATGGATGATGATAACCTTGCTGTCGAAAACATCTCAATGATGAAACGCAATAACTGCGGCAAAGCATTGGATATTGCTCGTATGGCGAGGGACATGCATGGCGGCAACGGTATCTCTGATGAATATCACGTTATTCGTCACATGATGAACCTCGAAACAGTAAATACCTATGAAGGAACCCATGATGTTCATGCTTTGATCCTCGGACGTGCACAAACTGGGCTCCAGGCATTTTCTGGCGCATAACGATTTTTACAAGCTTGTGAGATATTTCCCTAGTATCAGAATGATCTCGCAAGCTTGTAATGGTTCGTCAGGAGAGGCTTGCAACCCGTGATCAAAAAACAATCAGAAAACCCTAGCCTTCAACTTAGGATTTGTGAGAAATAACTCACAAACTCCTGCTATATCGCAACACATTTTAGCTGTTATCGTACAACGAGTTCAGATATCGACTCTTTATTTTTCATCGTACTCTGTGTAGTTTACAGATACGAGTTTTGACCATATACAGATCGTCAGAATACAAACTACAAGGGTGTAAAAGTACACCGTTGGTTGAGGAGAGACAGATGATAAGAGTACTCGTAGTAGACGACCATCGGTTAGTGCGAATTGGCACTTCAAGATTACTGGCGGATATCGAAGGGATTAAAATCATCGGCCAGGCAGCAACAGGGGAGGAAGCTATAGATATGGTGAAGGATCTTAAACCCGATGTTGTGCTCATGGATATCCAAATGCCGGGCATAGGCGGGATGGAGGCCACAAAAAGGTGCCTACGGATCGATCCTGAGTTAAAAGTCATCGTAGTGACCGTTCATGAAGAAGACCCTTATCCTAGTCAGTTAATGGGGGTAGGTGCGGCGGGCTATCTAACTAAAAAAGCTGATGTCGCTGAGATGGTGCGTTCAATTAAAAAAGTCATGTCAGGACAACGTTATATCAGCTCAGATATTGCTCAACAGCTCGCGTTAAAGCCTTTTTCTCAAGCAGATATATCACCATTTGAGCAGCTCTCTGAACGTGAAATGCAAATCACGCTAATGGTCATTGAAGGTTGTAAGGTGTTGGAGATATCGGAAAATTTGGCACTCAGCCCCAAGACAGTAAATAGCTATCGTTACCGAATTTTTGAAAAATTAGACATCGTCAATGACGTATGTTTAACGAAACTCGCGATCAAACATCGAATCATAAGCGCAGAAACTATCCTCTGAGACAAATGGCGCCATCGATTCCATTGCTAAGCATGGAGATCAGATGCATTATCCCTAAAAGTTGATTTCTGAAGGGTATTCCCGATCGCCACTGCTAAAGACGATTCACGCCTCCATTTAAAAGAAGATCTTAATGTCTCGGGTCCACAAGCTTTGTCCAATAAGCTATCTCGCTGTCGACGTTGCCCACGGATGCGACATCAATTTAAGAAATTGAGACTTAGCCATCCAGAATATTGGAATGCTCCAGTGTCTGGGTCAGGCGATGCTAACAGCCCTCTACTCATTATTGGCTTAGCTCCAGGCATGCATGGCGCCAATAGAACAGGTGTACCGTTCACAGGGGACGCTTCCGGTGAGTTGATGTTTAAGGTGTTAAACGAATTAGAGATTGCAGATAAGTTGCGAATTACTAACGCGGTTAAATGTTTGCCGATACAGAATAGTCCGAATGGTAATGAAGTGAATAATTGCCAACAATTTCTCAAAGAAGAACTGGATAACCACAGGCAATTGCCAAAGGCGACGCTGTTTATCCTCGGTGGCGTCGCTCATCGCGCCGTATTAAAAGCGCTCGGTTTAAAGTTAAAGGATTACCCATTTTCCCACGGTGAGGTAAACTTGCTGCCTGATAACATGACGATGATCAGTAGCTATCACTGCAGTCGTTACAACACTCAAACTGGGCGCATCACTGAAACCATGTTCATGAAAGTTACACGATTGGCTGCAGTAACTGCCGGGTTGATTGGATAGCGCTAAGTTTTGTTTAAGGTCTATATGTCGCGAGACTATGTCACGCATCGATTTCATCAATCTATTCCACTAACCTATTTCGTAAAACATGTCAGAAAATACTGAAACCAAAAAGTTCGATTCAACTAGCTTCCTAAAGAATCTCACCACACGGCCAGGCGTCTATCGAATGCTAGATGCTGAGGGGCAAGTGCTTTATGTCGGTAAAGCCAAGAATCTGAAAAATAGAGTGTCCAACTATTTTCGAACAACAGCGCTCGATGCAAAGACCCTCGCGCTGGTTTCTCACATCTGTGACGTTGAGTACACGATTACAAACAGTGAAACGGAAGCATTGCTCCACGAACAAGTCCTGATTAAGGAACTAAGACCTCCTTACAACATTGATTTTAAGGACGATAAGTCTTACCCGTATATATTCCTATCCAGTAAAGACGAATATCCCAGACTTGCCTTTCATCGGGGCGCGCAGAAAAGGGCAGGGCAGTATTTTGGTCCTTTTCCCAGCGCATATTCCGTAAGAGACAGCTTGAATATTCTTCAAAAAGTCTTTCAAGTCAGACAATGCGAAGACTCCTTTTTCAAAAACCGGACCAGGCCGTGTCTACAATATCAGATCAAACGTTGTTCGGGACCTTGCTGCGACCTTGTTTCGAAGCAAGACTATGCTGAAGATGTTGATCATGCCGTCATGTTTCTTCAAGGTAAGAGTCGATCGGTGCTCGAGGACTATGCCAATAAAATGGAAGAGGCGGCATCAAGGCTGGCCTTTGAGAGGGCGGCAAAATACCGAGATCAGATAGCGCACCTACAGCGGATTCAGGAATCGCAATATGTTTCCGGCAGCACAGGCGATATCGATGTCATGTCTGCCATCGTAAATCCAGGAGGAACTTGCGTATTGGTGATGATGATCCGTGGTGGCAGAATGTTAGGCAATAAAACTTTTTTTCCCCGTATCAAGGTCGAGAATACCCCGTCGGAAGTGCTTTCAGCCTTTGTGCCAAGGTTCTATCTTGCAGGTCTCAGTGGGCGGGAGATTCCCAAGGAAATCATCGTCAATGCACTCATCCCCGACAAAGCAGTTATCACTGATGTGTTGAGTGAAACCGCCGGACGTAAGGTCGCCATTGCCGATAGTGTTCGAGGGCATAGAAACCGATGGCTTCAACTCGCCAATACCAACGCAGAACAATCGCTTGGTGGCCATCTTGCGAACAGAAATAACCTGGCCCAGCGATTCGAAGCGCTACAAACAGCGCTTGAACTTGATGAAATTCCAGCACGTCTTGAGTGCTTTGATATCAGCCATACCTCCGGAGAAGCAACGGTCGCGTCCTGCGTTGTATTTGATCAGAATGGTCCATTGAAATCTGACTATCGCCGTTTTAATATTGAGGGAATAACCCCCGGTGATGATTACGCGGCAATGGCTCAGGCGTTGTCCCGTCGATATACAAGGTTGAAGAAGGGTGAGGGTAAGATGCCTGACATCCTGTTCATTGACGGCGGTAAAGGGCAGCTGAGCGAAGCGATAAAAGTCATGGATGAACTACAGATTACTGATGTAATGTTGATAGGCGTTGCCAAAGGACCTACTAGAAAAGCTGGCTTAGAAAGCTTGGTAACACCGGGCGGCAAAGAAATTGAAATGTCGCCAGATAATCCAGGCTTACATCTGATTCAGCACATTAGAGACGAAAGCCATCGCTTTGCTATCACGGCTCACCGTCAGAGGCGTGGCAAGAAGCGCCAAGAAAGCGTACTGGAAGGAATCTCTGGCGTGGGGCCTGGCAGAAGGCGGGCGTTATTGCGTCATTTTGGCGGTGCAGGCCGAGTACAGAGCGCGAGTATTGAAGAATTAGCAAAGGTAGAGGGCATCAGTCAAAAGCTCGCGGACCACATTTATGCTACGCTACACACTGCCTGAATAAATAATTGTTACTGAGATGAAGCTACCCATAGGCCTACCCAATATACTCACGAGCGTTCGTCTCGCGCTTATTCCTGTGCTCGTCATTGTTTTCTACATGCGTTTTGAATCACATTACCTGGTAGCAGCCGGTATTTTCACGCTTGCGAGTATCACGGATTGGCTAGATGGCTATTTAGCACGCAAGCTTAATGAAATGACACCCTTTGGCGCTTTTCTTGATCCCGTCGCTGATAAGCTGCTAGTTGCCGTTGCGCTCGTGCTATTAGTCGAGGTACATGCGAGCGCTATTCTGGCCATTCCAGCGCTGGTGATCGTCTGCCGAGAAATAGTCGTATCAGCGCTTAGGGAGTGGATGGCGCATTATAGCTCACAGCGCAGCGTTGCAGTGTCGGTCGTTGGCAAAGTAAAAACAGGGTTTCAAATGGTTGCAATTATCTTTCTAATTGCGTTTGGTCCGGACCTGCAGAGTATCCCTGTGATTATTGGCTATGTGCTTTTGTACGCAGCGGCCATACTTACACTCTGGTCAATGTACCTATATTTGAAGTTAGCGTGGCCTGATTTATCTTCTGGCATGACTAATGACAATTCTGATTAAAAAAATATAAGTTTCATCAAGAATCTACGGTGAATTTCCTTTCGTTTTCCAGTAGACTTGCCGCCTTCGTTTCATCAGTGACCAGAAACGATATTTGGCTGGGTGGCAGAGTGGTCATGCAGCGGACTGCAACTCCGTTTACGCCGGTTCGATTCCGACCCCAGCCTCCATATTGAAGTTTTGCACTGCAAAACTTAACAGCCTGCCAGAATTGCACAGTGGCAGTTAACTGATTCCGTTTTGCATAGCAAAACGGAAAAAGTTAAAGAAAGCCCCCGTAAAAGCAATGACTCTACGTCCCAGAAGATCTCAACCCAACTAAAAATTGCGCTCAAGTGAAAAGAAAGCCTTTAGATGGCACCAAAATTCTGGGTTCGCGTTGTTTGGGGCTCTCGTTCATTGCTTATGTATTGTTTCGCAATACATAAGCAATGAACTGCCGCTGCGCAATACTGAGGAGTTGTTAAGTTTTGCGGAGCAAAACTTCGGGTAACAGCCCAAAAACAAACCGATTTACAACCGCAGTAGCTTTCTCGACGTTCAGTTTCTGATCATTCCTCAGTTGATTCCACATATCGAAACTAAGAGCAGCCTCTAAAGCTTCAGTAACCACAAGGTCAGCAAGCAAAAAGTCAGGAAGAACAGCCCGCAACAGCTTCCGTTCATCCCTCACAAGCTCACTGTGACGGGATAACAACATATTGGATTTTAATTTCATCGCGTTTGCTGCAATGCGATAGGGCATGATGATTTCATACATCTGTAACCGGCGATTGAGCAATTGTTGAAAGTTTTTACTCCAGTCGTCATGGCTGAGCGCTTCATCCAGTAACGGCGCCACCTTTTGGCTAATGGCCAAAGACATTTCAGCATAAAGACTCTCCATGTCTTTGAATCTTCTAAATACAGTGCGCAGGCCAACGTTCGCTCTAAATGCAACTTCGTCTGCTGTCGGCGCGATGACGCCTTCCCGCACTAACTCAAGCATTGCTGTGACTATTTTTCGTTTGCTGTCACGGCTACGTTGGCGACGACCATCGGAGCTAGGCGAAAGTATTTCGGAGTCTGACACGTATTAAATACAACCGGTTTTGCAGAAGGTAATGACACGTTGGGTGCCAAAAACTAATTATGGATCGAGACACAACTGTTGTCTACGGCAGCGGCGATATAAGTAAACAGCGAGTATTTATGCCCGACAAAATAGTCGATTATTCCCTGTCGCAACTGATCTATGAAATTAATCTGCAATCTTTTGCGATCAGCGATTGAGCAACGGCCCGCAGGTGGGTACACTACGCGCCTTTCACGATCCAAGATGTTTGCCCGGGTGGTGAAATTGGTAGACACGCAAGACTTAAAATCTTGTCGCTTTCGAGCGGTGCCGGTTCGACCCCGGCCCCGGGCACCAACTTATGACTTCCGTTATAGGTATGATCATTCCTCATCAAAATCAGGCGTATGCATTTGCGTTGGCGACTGTATTACTTTGGTCCACCGTCGCCGTTGCCTTTAAATTAGCACTACGGCAAGTTGACGTTTTTCAACTCGTTTTCTATTCCACGCTTGCTGCATCGATTATTCTGGTTTGTATTAGCTGGGCGCAGGGATCGATATCGACTTTAGGGAAGCTGTTCAAAAATCACTGGAAAATGACCATTTTGTCCGGATGCATTAATCCAGTGCTATATTATTTGGTGCTTTTTGCAGCCTACGACAGACTGCCTGCACAGGTCGCGCAACCGATTAACTATACGTGGGCGATTGTACTGACTTTTCTATCAATTCCTTTTTTACGACAACGCATGACCTGGGTGGACCTCACCGCCGCCTTCATTTGCTATAGCGGCGTAGTTGTTATCGCAACGCAGGGGCAATTCTCGATTTCAGATCTTTGGGCGGATAATACAACGCTAGAAAATCTAGCGTCTATTGATCAAGAAGTCTGGGAGGGTTTGTTCTTTGCCATCCTTTCAACATTTATCTGGGCAGGATATTGGATCTTGAACGTGAGAGACCCGAGGGAGCCGGCAATTGCTATTTGCTTAAACTTTCTAGTCGCACTGCCAGTTTCTTTCATCGTTTGCCTGATTTTTTCGAACCCTGTTCTAGCATCTAACCAGAGCCTCATATTTGCCGGTTACATCGGCTTTGCCGAAATGGCTGTGGCTTTCCTGCTCTGGTCAAAAGCACTCAAGATGGCTGAAAACACGAGTCGAGTTAGCAATCTGATATTCCTCTCTCCCTTTCTGTCGCTGATCTTTATATACCTGTTGCTGGGCGAAACAATTCATTCAACTACCTACTTCGGACTCCTTGTTATCGTTGCGGGACTATTATTTCAACAATATGGTCGGATCAAGCATGGAGCTGCGCATTAATACCCATACTGGGTTTCGGTCGACGTAGTTCATTTTTTACTTTCTGCTAGAAGGCTTATAAACAAGAGGGTGCATTCTCATGCCAACTCGGTATAGGTTCGGCGTATCTAAAGCGCTTCGTATATGTCAAGTTAGATCGTGCTTCTTCTAAAGCTAAGCAGCACCGTTTTCGCACTTTGACGTAGTTAACGATGTAGCAGTATTTCATAAGTCTATATAGAGCAAAAACAGGTTTCAGGTATGATCGCTAACGATTCCAATAATGATTGTTTTCACGACAAAGACCGGAGCGGGCTTTTCACCGATGGCACAATATTACTGATTGAAGATGATCGGGCAATTCTAGATCTAACAGAACTTGTGCTTCTTAGAGACGGATACACAGTGTTAAAGGCGGAAACTACCAACCAGGCCCTTGCTTTGTATCGTGACAACCAATTAGTCATAGATGTTGTCCTAACAGACCTGAATTTATCAGGTGACTCCGGCTTAGACCTCGCAGAGAAGCTATGGCAAACCAATGCTGATCTTCAATTCATTTTCATCAGCGGAGATCCTAACGGAGCGAAAAAAGTTAGCTCGTTGAAACATCACCATGTCGCCTACTTGGCAAAACCCTATCGACTGAAAGATCTTGTGCCATTTATCGAAACGACGGTTAGGGCTTCGGCTTAACGGGATTGGTTGACGCGACTCAATCCAATTTACAGGAACTCGCCATTAGTCTTGGACGTATGAATTCGATCGAAGAAATTGATGTTCAGAGTCGTACCATGACTGTTCAGACTGGTGTTCCGCTACAAAAAGGTCAGGAACAGGCTGATCAAGCGGGGGTGTCATTCCCCTTGGATTAACGCCCACGAGGTACAGCCACGATAGGTGGTAACGTATCAACAAATGCTGGCAGTAAACGCGTCATTCGCTACGGCATGATGCGAGATCAGATTCTAGGCATGGAGGTTGTGCTGGCGGACGGCACTATTCTCTCGTCAATGAATAAGACTCTCAAAAACAATACCGGATATGATTTGAAGCGATTGTTCATAGGCTATGAAGGTACCCTTGGTGTTGTCACGAAACTGGTCTTACGCATCAGATCGTTGCCGGTTAGCCAGAAAATGGCACTTCTTGGGGTTAATGATTTCAGTAAAGTGACCGAATTTCTTAACCATATAGATTCCGCTCGTGGCGGTACATTGAGCGCGTTTGGGTTGCTTTGGCAGGATTATTACGCGCTAGCGACTAAGCCTCCTGCCGAGGGTCGCCCGCTCTTAGCCCACGACTACAAATACTATATTTTGCTAGAGGCGCTCGGAGGGTCGATTACGGCAGACCAAGAGAGGTTTGTGTTAGCACTGAGTGAGGCGCTAGAACAAGAACTCATCGTTGAAGCTGTCATTGACCAGAATCAGGATGAAAGAGAAGCGATGTGGGCAATTCGAGATCATGTCGGACAGGTAGGTCAGAACTCGCCAATTTCCACCTTTGATATCAGCGTTTCACTCAATCAGATGGAATCTTATCTTGAGGAACGACAACTTTCTTTGACGAAGCAGTGGCCAGAACACACCTGTATGATATTTGGTCACCTTGGCGATGGTAACCTGCACATCATCGTTGCAAACGGCGTCGCATCTCCGAAGTCAAAAAAGGCAATCTTCGAGACAGTATACGCCGGGCTTCCTGCACGCGGCGTATCAGTGTCTGCTGAGCTCGACATCGGATTGCAGAAAAAGAATACCTTAGTCTGTCGAGGAGCAGTGACGAAATTAGCGTGATGAAAATGCTAAAAAGATCGCTCGCCCTACAGCGCGTACTAAATCCTGGTAAGGTCTTTAGCAAAACCTGATCCGGTAATGGTAATCAAACAGAGCAGGGCAGGGCACTCGTGTCAGTGTCATGTTGAGGCTTCTGAATCTTCCTGACCTTCGGAATCTGCCGCGCTATTAAGTGCAACTTCACCCGTGTCGCTGGACGATAAATGTCGGATCTGTATTGCTTCGATACCAGTGCCTGCTAGCACGTCTGAGATTACAACAACTTTATCACCGAGCTTAAAATGCTCTCGGCTAACCAGTAAATCAAAGGCTATTTGCAGTGTTTTCTCTGGATCACGGCTGAAAGCGGTTCTGAACGATGAAAGGTTTCTATTCAACATCAAACGCCTTCTAGTTTGGCTGTCATTCGTAAAGGCGTAGATTCTAGTTTTGTTAGGGCGACAATTAGTAACGAAGTCAGCCATATAACCCCGGCGGGTGATGACGACTATTCCTGCGGCACCGAGGGCCTCAGCTAAATCAACCGCTTTGACAGCAAGATGTTGTTTATCGTTGTCGCAGATCAAGTTGTCACTAAAGGAAAGACCCGGAATAGCCTCAGTGATTTCTGCTATTTCAACGAGTTGTTCGACACACCTTACCGGATGTTTTCCTACCGTCGTTTCGCCGGACAGCATCACGGCATCTACTTCTTCATATATCGCGTTGGCGACATCGGTCACTTCCGCGCGAGTGGGTATCGGGTTTTCTATCATCGATTCAAGCAGGTGAGTTGCTACGATGACGCGTTTACCTTTCTCAGCACATCTCTGCACAATCTTTCTTTGTACGTTTGGCAGTGATGCCACATTGATTTCAACGCCAAGATCTCCGCGAGCGACCATGATACCGTCAGACTCATCGATAATTTCTTCGAGGTTAGTCACTCCAGATTGATCTTCTATTTTAGAAATAATCTTGATTTTGTTCGCCTTATCACCCATTAAAGCTCGAAGTTCGCGAACATCGGCGGCTTCGCGGACAAATGACAGAGCGATAAAATCAACCTGTTGCTCTAGCGCAAACAGAATATCTTCTTTATCTTTCTTTGTAATAGCGGGTAAATTAACCCTGATGCCGGGTAGGTTCACATGGCGCTTACTCTTGAGTATCCCACCATCGATAACGCGGCACTTCATGATGCCGTCCGTTTGCTTCTCGAGCACCTCCAAATTGATGATCCCATTATCTACAGTGATTCTGTCGCCGACGTTGACAGTTTCAATTAAATCATCGTAATGGATATGAAATGACGAGTGTTCAACATCAACTGAATCCCTCACTGTAATAGAAATTACAGATCCATTTTTCAGTTCAAGATCATTGGCCAAATCGCCCGTACGGATCTCAGGCCCTTGAGTGTCCATCAATATAGCAACCGGATGTGGAATCTTTTTATTCAGTGTCTTGATCGACTTAATGACCGCTGCTGCAGATTCATGATCGCCATGAGACATATTCAAGCGGACAATATCCATTCCAGCCTTGGCTAGCTTTTCAAGCATAGGGTAACTTGCGGTAGCAGGACCAATCGTACAAATTATCTTGGTTTTTCTCATGACAGTGATTTCATACTCTGTGACTTCCGTTGCTATTCGTGTAACTGTTTAATCAAAAAGGGCGCCATCATACAGCTTAGTCTGTTGTTGAGGTACAGTTGGGTTCGATTGTTCATATTTTCTTTGTCGATATAGTGTCTCCCGGTTCAATTGAGTAACATCTTTCAGCATATCAAGCTTCTTATTGCGCTAACGAGGAAATGTCATGCAGGAAAACGAAAATGAACAAAAAGAACCCATGGGATTGTCCAATCGTGAAGCACTCGAGAAGTGGTCAATTGACGTTAACCAGAACCCTTTTGACATACCCTTAGAGGCTCTTGACCCGGCACACCCTTCACTATTTGAGCATGATAAATTTGAGCCATATTTTGCGAGGCTTAGAGCAGAGGATCCGCTTCACTTGACCCCGGAGAGCATGTTTGGCCCTTATTGGTCTGCGACGACCTACAAAGACATTATGGCAATTGACTCAAACCACCAGGTCTTTTCAAGCGACATAGACAATGGCGGTATCCGCATGGGAGGCCGACCAACCGAGACACCAGCAACTGACTCGCCGTTTTATCTGCCGATGTTTATCATGCAAGACCCACCCAAACACGATAATCAACGCAAAGTAGTGGCACCTTCGTTTACGCCGAAAAGAATTCAGGAGTTAAGGGCGCTGATACAAGAACGTGCAGGTGTGATCCTCGACAACCTGCCACACAACGAAGATTTCAACTGGGTGAAAGAAGTCTCCGTGGAATTGACAGGACAGATGTTGGCGACAATTTTCAACGTTCCGCAAGAAGACCGCCATAAACTTATTCATTGGTCAGATACTGTTGAGAATTTGAGCAATCCCGATTTCTTTGACACTCCGGAAGAAGGGTTTCAGGAACTCTGGCGTTGTTTTGAATATTTTGACGCTATTTGGAAAGAACGTGCAGCACGTCCTCTAGACAGCGACGATTTAATATCAACGCTTGCTCATGGCGAATCGACTCGAAACATGACACCCAATGAATTTCTAGGCAATATGCTTTTGCTCATCGTAGGCGGAAACGACACAACCCGCAACGCCATAAGCGGAGGTGTTCTGGCGTTAAACCGGCATCAGGACGAGTACACTAAATTGCTCGCTCAACCCGAATTAGTGCCTAAACTGGTACCGGAGATTATTCGTTGGCAATCACCTGTGGCACACATGTGCCGAACAGCCATGCAAGATGTCAAGATGAACGGCAAAGAGATCAAAGCAGGAGACAAAGTTGTCATGTGGTATATTTCGGGTAACAGAGATGAATCTGAGATCCAAAATGCACACAGATTTATTGTTGATCGTCCAAACCCACGCAAACATCTTTCCTTTGGTTTTGGTATTCATCGCTGCGTCGGCAATCGACTTGGCGAGATGCAACTAGTTGTTCTGTGGGAGGAGATACTCAAGCGCTTCCCCAAAATCGAAGTGACAGCAGAGCCAACTTATTTGCGGTCCAATTTTATTCATGGAATTCGAGAACTACCGGTCAGAATATCTTCTTAAAGTCATTGAGCTAAAGCTTGGAAAACTAAAAGAGACTCATCTGGTTGATTTCTTCTTTTGGCTGTTCGTCCTTAAATCCGACACCCAGACCAAGCAGTCGAATGCTTCGACCATGACCTCTTTGCCAGATTTGCGGTAATAGCTCTTGAAAGAGCGACAGCCTCAACGACTCGCTGCTACGTTCAATCGTGGTGGATTGGAAATCAGCAAACTTCAGCTTAATTTGCTGGTTTCGAATCGTGCGGTTGCCGTGTGGTTTTAACCTTCTCTCTAGTTCCTCATACAATTTACCAAGTATCTCAGAAGCCGCATCAAAATTAGCCACGTCTTCGGCGAACGTTCGTTCCACGCTGAGAGACTTTCTCACCCACTTAGTGGTGAGTTGTCTGTCGTCAATACCATAGCAGCGCTTGTGAAGTAGTCGGCCCAATCTGCCAAAACGTGCAATAAGTTGTTCTTCACCCATTTTTCGGGCGTCTTCACAAGTGTGAAGTCCTTCAATGGCTAATCGTTTTACAGTGACCTTGCCAACCCCCGGTATTTTTTTTAACGACAGCTTTCGAACAAACTCATCGACCTCATCGGGTGTTACGACGCACTGACCGTCGGGTTTATTCTCATCGCTGCAAATTTTTGCGAGAAATTTGTTTGGTGCAACGCCAGCGGAGGCTGTGAGATTAAGTTCGTCAGAAATTGTCCTTCGAATATCGGCTGCTATCCTGGTTGCACTACCATCAAAATGAGTTGAACCGGTGACATCAAGAAAAGCCTCATCGAGGCTAAGAGGCTCTATAGTGTCTGTATAACGACAGAATATTTCATGTATCGATTTAGATATTTCCTTGTAGAAGCTCATTCTGCCAGGTACTACAACAAGATTTGGACAAAGTTTTAGGGCGTAGCCCGTGGCCATAGCCGAATGTACTCCAAACTCGCGAGCAATATAGTTGCAAGTTGCGATAACGCCACGTTTGTCTGCTGCGCCGCCCACAGCAATCGGTAAACTAGCCAGTTCTGGAGCATCTCGCATTTCGACAGCCGCATAGAAACAATCCATATCGATATGAATTATTTTTCGAATCAGGGGAGTTTCGATGATGTGGTCTGGATCTGACATGCACGGGTGATATTTAACGCAATTAGACAAAGTTTAACGGGGATGAAGTCATGTGACCAATGTAAACATTTCCTTATGTCGGTTCCAAATAAAGGTATAATTTGTTCACTTTGAATTAATCAAAGCCCAACAAAATACAACGACAATAGATCAGTGATGAATGTAGAAGAAGCAAGAGAAAAATTCTCTCCGGCAGTTCAGGAAATAATCGAACATTGTCTTATTGAAGATAAGTTCGTCGATAAGGATCTGTTCCAGGTGTACATCTGTACTATTTGGGGTAACGCTGCGCTTGAGCCAGAAAAAAGTGGCTTAGATGAAACGGATCTGCCAATTCTGCATGATTATCTAAATGAGGAAATTCAGTCTGTCGTAGGACAGGGAACTCAAATTACTGATTGCTTTGAGTATCTTATGAGTAAAAAGGGAGAGGAAGCACTAGCACGGCTTCAAGTGTCGAGCCAGCATCGAGAGTTTATTGAGTATTTCGGCAGACTAATTCTTTCTACTTAGCCTATTTTGTCGACCTAGCCACTTAATTTATATTTAGTGTGGCGTTCCCCATTTTTCCAAGGCATTTCGGAGCTTGTCTTTTAGAATAGGTTTAGTTAGAAATTCATCCATACCTACTTCAAACGACCTTGCTCTATCCTCTGGCATCGAGTTGGCTGTCAGCGCAATTATAGGTGTATGTGAGTTGTTGGATTCTATTTCTCTTATTTTACTTGTTGCTTCAAATCCATCCATGTTTGGCATCTGGCAATCCATAAAAACAACGTCGTAGGGTGAACGGCGAAACATTTTTACCGCGACGACACCGTCATCAGCGATGTCGACTTTACAGCCCATCTTCTCCAACAACCTTGCCGCTAGTTTTTGATTGATGATGTTATCTTCAACTAACAAGACAGATAATTGTGCTTTCATTCTTTCAAGTTCATGCTTGCTAGAATCAACCGAACTGTCGAATTTGATGGGGTTATCTTCATTTTTTGGACTGACAGGCAATATTAGCGAGAAGTAAAACTTTGAACCTTCGCCCATTTCGCTATCGACCTTAATGTGCCCTCCCATAAGGTTTACCAACTGCTGACTGACAGCGAGACCAAGGCCCGAACCCTGATAACGGCGACTGTTAGATTCGTCAGCTTGACTAAAAGCCTCGAATGCAGTCTTTTGCATTTCCTTATCCATGCCAATACCAGTATCTAGAACCGTGAAACTCACCGTTATCTGGCTGCTGGCTTCGGGTCGGAAGCCAATATCCAGTGTAACTCGGCCGCCATCAGTGAACTTCACTGCATTCCAAAGCAAATGATTTAGTACTTGCGTTAAACGGCCAGGATCACAAAGTACAATTTCTGGCATATTAGTGGGTAACAGTACCTCGAAGAACAATTCTTTATTTTCTGCAAGCGAACGATGAACCTGTGCTACACCTTCTAGCAATTCAACGAGGTTCACCTCCACCGGTTCGATGTCCATGTCCCCCGTATTGTTACGGCTGAAATCGAGCTTTTCGTTCAACATTCTCAATAATTCGGAGGAGGAGGTGTGAATGGAGCCAAGATACTCAGTTTGTTCGTCGCTAAGATCAGTTTCTTGTAACAGTGTACTGGCCCCCAAAATTGAATTTAACGGAGTTCGGTACTCGTGACTCATATTTGTCAGAAATTGCGATTTAGCTTTCAAGCTGTGTTCGGTTACGCGCCACGCTGCTTCAAGTTCCTCTGTCCGTTTCTTGACAGCTTCAGCCATGGTCTGACTCTGGCGTGCATTAATGAGTACACTCGTGAGCGTGTTACAAAATATGGAAACGAGTTTCGGATGATTTTCATCGAAGCCGGGAGAGTTGACTGCAACTATGCCGATGGTCTCACCTCGGTAAACCAGCGGCATACAATAATAAACTGTTTCACCCGCGTATTTTTTAGTTAGCACGGTCGTTTCGTCTTTCAATATATCTGAAGCAAGATGCTCACAGGTCTGGACCCAGGGACTTGTTTTTTCATCTCCCTTGCCGGGATCAAGAATAGATTCTGTTGAAATAGCGACAGATAAGTTCAATTTGTTACGATTTATCATGTGAATCGTACAAAACTGAAAGTTGTGATTATGTATCAGAAGCTTCGCCGCGAATTGTAATAACTCTTCTTCATTATCGTGGGTCAAGCCCTCGTTGACGAGTTCCATGACCGTGGACAAAACTCGATTGAGACCAAGAAATTGACGTCTGAGCAAATTAAGCGTGTCTTGTAACATGTTAATTCCCAAACTTTTCGAGGTGTTTGGCTATTAAAGAAACTTCATTGCGCATCTCCGCCAGCATAATGAGATCAGATTCTCCGAAATCAAAGCCATCGAGAGCTAGAATAGCCTCAGGTATCTCAATCTTGTCAGTGTTGTGTGCAACCGACGAAACGAGTTGGGCAACGCCACTGACAAAATTAATCAATTCAAGGGAGGTGCCTTCGTAATTCGTCTGAAAACAATGCTGCAAACAAAGCGCGGTGTCTTCTGGAAGTAACCACCTCCGCGCCATCAGGCTCACAGCGTGTCCCTGATGAACACCCAGTTGAGATTCTTGAGTTTTGAGCAATTCTGATAAATCGCCAGTATGATCATTGAGGATCTGACTCATTTCTTTCGGATAGTGGTGAATCAAAACAAGCTGACCAAAACTTGATAACAGACCACAGAGATAGGCTTGATCAACGTTTATTCGTTTTCTAATATCTGATTTAACGGCAAGATACTGACAATATCGACCAGTCGTCAGGCAGTCAGTCCAGTAATCAGCGACTGAAAAAAAAGCACATCGAGAGACATCTAAAGATCTACCCAACACCACACTGAGAATGACGCTTCGCACCATTCTCATACCCAGTACTTTAATTATGGCATCTGAAACTCGATGAATATCCGTCGGGGCGCTAAAATATGCAGAGTTGGCGAGGCCAATTACCATGGCTGTTAAGCCAGGGTTTTCTTCAACAATGCCAGCCAGTTGGTCGAGATCAACCTCTTCATTGGTGACAAGCTCAAGGATCAGCCGATCTGAGAGCGAACAATTCGGCATATCGTCGACAGTGAGACTACGAATACCCGAAGAAACCTCGAGTGGTTGGGAAATGCTCATTTAGGAACCTTGAAATTAATTCACTAAATTAACTATAGACCAGAAATCCCTTTCACAAGGTTAATTGGTCTGGATAATTTTTCGCCAGCAGCGTCTAATGTAATTATGTATCTTCCAATTAGCATTATTATCCTAAGCGCTACCTGCATTGCGGGTCTTGGCGTACTTGCATTGCTCTTGTCGCGGACCATTAGGCGGCAATTGGCGCTGGTCCAATATTATCCAGATCCACTCATGAGTTTAGACAAAAACTCAAAGCTGATTTCTTGCAATAAAGCGTTTGCTGACCTGCTTGGATACGGATCTATTAAGGAGTGTTTAGCATTCTTTGAAGAATATCCCCATGTCACTAAGGATGATCACCAATTCATCAAGGAAACGGTCGAAAATAGCTTAGACTTTCCACTCAAGTTCGAAAAACCTTTAACCTTGACACAGCGAATGGGCGGTAAGGTTGAACGAAAAGTAGAACTCTTCAGAACAGAACCAAACGGACGCTCAGAGATACGATTGTTAACGTTGGAACCGAACTCCAAACCTGATGATTTGCGGCTACATTTGATATCTATGCTAGACATAGCAGCAGTACTGCAAGATAAACATGCACGAATAGTCGCCTTAAATGCGCAAGCAAAAGTTAGCATGACGCAAAGGATCGGTGATTCTTTTGTTAACAGCAGCAATGAGCAACAGCATTGGATCCACATAGCGCTAAAAGGGCATACCCATCATAAAGTGTCAGTATTACTCAACGTTCCTGAGCAGCTACCGTTAATCAAGGAACGTATTTCTAGAGCGCAAGGTTTTGACGAATCACCAAAGCAACTGGAGCGTCTCGATTCGTTGTCGGGTGTTGCCGGTATCCTGTTAATAGATCTTGAAGATGGCACCTTGGAGCCATCGCAAGAGCTTGTAAATGCGCTCGAATATCGCGACGTTGAAAACACTCGTTCTTCTGAATTTTGGTGGAACTGCATTGCGAATGCTGATAAACCCCGCATTATCGAAAGCTTTGAGGACTATGAAGCGGGGCGCTCTAGTGAACTTCGGGTAACCTTCAGAATCGCAGACTCAAGGGGCGCAGAGCACTACATTGAGGTCAGAGGCAAAGTAACTCATCGAAATGAGCTAGGAAAGCTTGTCTCTCTGGCAGGTACAACAAGACTACTAACACCACAAAAAACCGGCACACTCGAGGATGAGGAGCCTAAATTTGAAGTCGGCTTGAGTCCACGTAGCCGAGATGAAGCTGTAAATAATACCGGCCGCCGTGTGACACCTAGTAAGTTGCAGCAGCATGATTTGGCTAACCATATCGGCGTCGTTACTGGCTACGCTGATCTTGTATTGGCAGATACTTCTTTATCCGAAGAAACACGCTCTTTCGTTGAGGCCATTGCGACCGCCGGTAACGAGGCTCAAGGTTGTCTTGGGGGGCAAGGAAAGACCGAGCCCAATAAGAGTCCAATTGTGGATTCCAAAACAGAAGAGAAGCCATGGGCAACACAATTTAATGAAGGACTTGATCGACTTACGCTTATTTTGACGTCGTATTTTGACGCTGAAGCGACCCGCGATGGCGAAATCAAGATACGTGACTACATCGTTGACACCAACCCTGACTACTGTGGCTTCTGCGGAGACCTGATAGAACTCGGTTCGCACGCCAGAGAAGTATTTGATAATCGAGTCAGGATAGATCACCATAGCCTGCCCTATGTCACTAATCCCGCATTTTACGGCGCCTCGAATAATGGTTCACCCAACCTAGCAGAGCTCGCGCGAATTCTACATCAACAAAACGGGCATATGTCTCTTTTGGCTGATTCCACAGGTGTGAACGTAACGATTTATACTTTGCCAAAAAGCGTTACACTTAAAACGTCCCTTAAAACTGGAGACTTCAGGCAATCACTCAGTCATAAGACAGACATACCAAGAACGAAGCGGTCAAAGCCCAGAATCCTCGTTGTAGATGACGAAGAACTTGTTTCAAGCTATTTTGCTATCGTACTCGGGCGGGCAGGGTATGAAGTTACGACGCTCAATCAACCACAACTCGCGCTAAGATATTTAAACCGAGATCATCAGCCTTGCGATCTGTTAATTACCGATCAAAACATGCCTGGGATGACAGGTGAAGAACTGTGTTACTCAATTCGTAAAAAGCATCCAGACCTCCCTATTATTCTTTGTACTGGTTACAACTCACTCCAGCGAAAGCCGTTGCAGTCCAATCTTTTATCGCAAACGGGCGTTATCGGTGTACTCAAAAAGCCACTCGATGCTCAGGAATTGCTCGAAGTGGTGCGTGAGCTTATAGTATTAGCACCAAACGACTCACAACCTTAGATTTTGGGTGTAGGCAAAATGGGCATACGAAGCACAGGCGCCAGAGGAACTAGACTTGATTGATCTGGAGCTAAGGACATTAGAGCGCGCGCCCTTCGGATATATTTATCTCAATGAAGACCTTAATGTTGAATATGTCAATCAATATGCACGAACCTTAGTCCGGTGCGAATTAGGCTCTGCCATTCTTGAATATCTTCATCCTGATGCAAGAAAAGAATTCAGCGCGCTAATTGCTAATCGAAATCCGCAACGACAATACGAATTACAACTTTTACTCGATATCGGCACTAAAACAATTCAAGCATCCTGTGCCAGCAATCAAGCAGGAGGCATAGATTTTTTTATTCAGGATATCAGCGAGAGTAAAGTGCTCGGCCGACAGCTTCAGGAGACTAGCGAGCCGGCAAGAAAATTTGTTCACGACATCAGCAATGCACTAGCAAGTACTATTGGCTACTCTGAACTTCTCAGCATGATGTTGTCGGAACAGGAGATGTTTGCGGGAGAAAAACTCAGTGTCATCCGCCGATATCAAAGCGAAGTTAGCGAAGGATTGATGAAGGCACAATCGCTAATTCATAAAGAACGAGCGCGCAAAAATCGAACTTCTGCGTCCACTGGCTCACATTCCGAAAGCACTCAATCGTCACACCCTTTGACGACAACCAAGCCGCCTAAGCAACCTACGTCGCTGGTTAGGCAACACATAGTCATAGTCGACGACGAGCGGTCTATCGCCGAGTTTCTGGCCGAATTGATGCGCTCAAGGCACTACAAGGCGACAATATTTACCAGCAGTATAGAAGCGCATGAATACCTCATCAAAAACAGCAACAAGGTGGATTTAGTCATTCTCGATCAGCTAATGCCTCAGATGACAGGGATAGATCTTGCAACCGACTTACTCTCGATGGATATCAACTTGCCTATCGTGCTTTGCTCTGGTGACCAGGCTCTGATCGAGAGTCAGTCAAATGGCGGACTTAACATCAAGAATTTCATCAGCAAACCTGTTGATATTAGCGAGTTGATTGAGCTTGTCGCGACGGTACTTTCCTAGCATGTGTGATTTATAAACCTAGCGCCGATGTGAGTGTCACACCAATAGGTTCATGCAATACAAGGTCACATACGGGATCGAGATCAGTGGCTTCATTGTTGATAATAATCAGCTGAGCACCATTTTTTTTTGCAATTCGTGGAAACGAAGCTGCTGGGTACACTGTCAATGATGAGCCCATCGCTAACAGTAAATCACAATCCATCACTGCTTGTTGGGACAAATCCATTGGTCCAGAGGGCATTGATTGACCGAAAGAAATAGTTGCTGTTTTGATGATTCCACCACAGAGGTCACAATAGGGTACGGTTTCTTCCTGCCTAAAAATTTTCTCCAAAGCTGAAAGCTCAAAATGCTTATGGCAATCCAGGCAAGTCGCATAGTTTGCGTTACCGTGCAGTTCTATCACCTTCTCAGCTGTTATCCCTGATTTTTGATGTAGACCATCGACGTTCTGCGTAATTACAGCCTTTAATTTACCAAGTTGATCAAGTGCGAGCACACCGAGGTGACCTGTATTTGGCTCCGCATTAGACATCATGGCGTCGGCGCTAAATTTTCGTCGCCATGATTCTCGGCGTACTTCTTCGGATGCAACAAAATCTGAAAAATCGATTGGCGTCATCGATTTCCATATCCCGTTAGGGCCACGAAAGTCTGGTATACCTGATTCAGTGCTGATGCCAGCACCTGTAAAGACTGTGATCTTTGATGCTGCCTTTAGCATGTCACTCAGTTCTTTAATGTTTTCAGTTAATGATCGACTCATATCAATTTCCTTTTTCTCCAAGTATTACACTAGAGTTGATGATGAACCTAAATCCTACAAATTTACAGGCGAATAAGTTTGAAATTCAGCAGTCGTAAAAATTGTTCAAATAGCCATTTCTATGCCAGAGTAACGAAGCACTGAGCTTTTAGAATCAATTTACAGGACAGCAAAATTCCCATGGGCTTTTACGAAAAACACCTACTACCAAAACTACTAAACTTGGTGATGAAGAACCCCGATATGCTACATCTGCGAAAAAAACTGGTTCCTCTCGCGACCGGTAAAGTTTTAGAAATTGGTATTGGGTCTGGACTAAATATTCCGCTTTATCGGAACGGGGTGCAGGTGACAGGAGTCGATCCCTCAATTGAGTTACTAGCTTATGCTCGCGCGTTAGCTGCTGATACAGCCATTGATGTGGAATTCATTGCGAAGGGAGCAGAGGAGATACCACTGGCCGATAATACCTTTGATAGCGCGGTTGTGACTTGGACTCTCTGTACAATTCCTGACCCTATGACAGCACTGCTCGAAATAAAAAGAGTCCTCAAACCCGAGGGCAGATTATTGTTTGTCGAGCACGGAAGCGCACCGGAACCGGAAGTCGTCAAGTGGCAAGATCGAGTTGATCCTCTTTGGTCTTTGCTCGCAGGCGGATGTCACATTAATCGTCGTCCAGACAAAATGATGGTGGACGCGGGGTTTCGATTTGAAGAAATCGAAAGGAGATATATAAAAGGCCCAAGAATCATGACATTTAATTACCAAGGAATAGCTCGTCACGCCTAACTGTTTTTTGACATAGATACTTCGTCGCAAGCACTGTGCATTTTTCGATTTAGCCATGGCGCAAACATTAGTAACACCGCGCCGATGATGACTGCCACAATCGCCAACTTCTCAAATACTTCGGCATAGACCGCCAGCGATGCTAGCGGATCAACACTTCCGTCGCCGCTACTATCAATTGCCATCGCGCCAGCGATCATGC
Organism: Candidatus Azotimanducaceae bacterium; assembly: GCA_047629195.1. Classification (GTDB taxonomy): domain Bacteria; phylum Pseudomonadota; class Gammaproteobacteria; order Pseudomonadales; family Azotimanducaceae; genus UBA4582. The sequence goes on along the minus strand of JBLHWY010000009.1, from coordinate 44,947 downwards.
CACCGGCATAAGATGCAAAGGCACTGGAGAGAAACCAAACCCCCATCATCATGGCAGCGACTCGCGTCACCGATAGCTTAGTCACCATGGACAAGCCGACCGGAGATAAACATAGCTCACCAGTTGTATGTAGTAGGTACATCAGTACAAGCCAGTAGGCTGCAACTTGACCTCGTTCATCCGCAAACTGGGTACCGAGAACAAGTACTGCGAATCCAAGTCCAACTTGAATGATTGCCAGTCCAAATTTAGCAGGCGTCGACGGCTCTAAACCTTTGTTTGACAGATAAACCCAAAGCCAGGCAAATATTGGAGCAAACATGATGATGAAAAAAGCATTAAATGACTGGAACATACCAGCCGTGAAAATATCGCCCTTATTAACATTTCGATCAGTGAATAGTGTTAGGGATGAACCCGCTTGCTCAAACAGCGCCCAGAATAAAACCGACACAATAATGAGCGTCAACATTACTAGCATGCGATTTCGTTCTAAAGGTTCGCACTGTGACAACGAAAACCAGATGATCCAAACGACAACGATTGCTCCCACTAGCAAGAGCAAAACCCCCAGTTCAGAGGTGCGTTGAATCAGTTGCCAAACCAATAAGATTGCTAAAGTGGTCGCGAGATAAATCATTTTTTCGCGAGAGATTAAACCGAAAAATTTAGCCGCTAAAAATTTAGGGTCAGGGGCTTCACCGTAACCTAATAGTAACTTTTGATTGAGTTGGAAAACCAACAAGCCAGAGAGCATACCGATGCCCGCGAGACCAAAACCGTATTTCCAGCCGTACGTTTCGCCCAGATAAGCGCAGGCAAGCGTCGAAACGAAGGCGCCAACATTGATACCCATGTAGAAAATGGTAAAGCCGCCATCCCTGCGAGGATCTTCAGGTGGATACAAACAACCCACCATCGTTGAAATATTAGCTTTTAGGAAGCCCACACCCGTGATGATGAATGCCAGCGAGAGGAAAAAAACCTGTTCATGTAATGTGGAACGGACAATGACCGTTTCTCCGGCAACTTCTGTCATAACTGCGGCAGGTCCTTCGAATGCCATGCCAAAGTGTCCACACACTAGTAAAATTGCACCGAATGTTACCGCCTTGCGGTAGCCCAAATATCGATCCGCGATAAGTCCACCGAGCACAGGCATTGCATAGACAAGTGAACCGTAACTGCCGTAGATTAGCGCAGCTTCTTTATCCCCATACAACATGTGCTTTATAAGGAACAGCACAAGCAATGAACGCATGCCGTAGTAGCTAAATCGTTCCCACATTTCTGTGAAAAAGAGCACGACCAGACCTTTCGGATGCCCTAGAAATTCTTCGGGTTGGTTATTCATATTGGAATGAGGATCGCTTTCAAGATTAGTATTTAGCTGCTCAGTCAATGATTGCTCTGCTTTTTGCCAGCCTGCCAAATGCTGCAGGATTTTGTTGTTTTAAGAATGAAACGACTTGTTGTGCGCAAAGTTGAGGCTGGTCAATTGAGGTGTCTACCTCAACATCATAATCTCCGTGAGCATGGCAGATCTCAATGTGGCCAGCCGCTGTTCCAGGAAATCTACCGGGTCTTGCGGTTTCTCGTTTCTCGATAATGTTCAGTGGACAACGAACGCCAACAAAAGTCACATTTAGACCAGAGAAGACCCTGATGTAATCATCCAGAAACTCATCGGACAGGATGATGTCATCGATAATGACGTTGTTTCCACTTTCGACCATTGCCGCAATCGCGCGACGCATACCGCGCAACATCTTCTTGCCTGCCTCACCAAACTGAATCGAGGTATAGACAGAATCACCCTTAACGCAGGGTACGACGTTAAGCCCTCTAGACCCGGTTGTACCAGGTGGAGAGTTTAGGCCACGATATTTGTCTGGCAAGCCATCACGGAATTGATCCAATGCCATATGAACATAAGGCTCATCTAACAGCTCCTGCAGCTTATACGACAAGGTCGTTTTACCAGAACTCGATGTACCGTTCAGAAAGATTATGTTGCCACTTGGCATTGAGATTCTTATTGCCTCATTTTTTCGAGGGCTAATGCTTACATACAATTGAGCCAATGACTACCGCTTATCGCACCTCGAAGCCGAGCAGATGTGCGATCGTTTCAAGCAGTCGTGTCTAGTTCGTCGAAATAGCAAGAACCTGGGACAAAATGCAAAAAGTATTTCCCCGGGCAAACTAACTTGACATGATAGCGGAGGGTATCAACGCTTATCACACAGGCAGGAGCTAATATTGCGGCAGGATCATCGACCCAATTGGTTAAGAGTTTACCAAAACTACTTAAATGAGCGATATGTAGACCATTTCGTTCGTCCCCAGTTCGAATCTTCTGGCGTAGGCATGCGGGTCATGAATCCCCGATATCTTGAAATTTCTGGCACTAATATTGACGTCGAAGATCACGTACATTTTATGGCTTTAAAAGACAAACCGGTCCGATTAGCTGTATTTGAGAATTTGGGCCAAATTAAAATTGGCCATTACAGTTTGGTCAACCCTGGTGTGAGAATATCCTCGGCAGATTCAATAACTATCGGCAAGAGTTGCCTGTTGGCGATGAACTGTTACCTATCTGATGCTGATTGGCACGACCTACACCATCGTATATATGCTCCGGGTAACCATGCGCCGATCGTACTTGAGGATAATGTCTGGATTGGAGACAGTGCACTTGTGACAAAGGGAGTCACAATCGGAGAAAACAGTATTGTGGGCGCTTATTCAGTTGTCACCAAAGACGTTCCGCCAAATTCTATCGTTGCAGGCAACCCCGCAAAAATAGTTAAAGCGCTCTCAACCGAGCATCTGACCACTCGCGAAGCACTATTTAATAGTGAGCAACCCTATGCCGAGTTCGAAGAACAATACTTGTACGACAAACTTGCCGGCAACTCCACGCTGGGTTGGCTGCTCTCTTTACTCAAACCAAACAACCTTCATTAAATTCTCTGAAGGCGGAAATGATTGTATTGATATCTTCAGTGGATATATCCAAGTGAGTCACTAATCTGGGGCTGGAAATACGAATCTGACGTTCGAGCAAATGTTGCTGTAACTGTTTAAAATCAATCTCACTGATATTTATCATGACCATGTTTGTCTCAACAGGTTCTGCTATGCCTACATTTTCGAGTTGAGACAGAGCGGCACCCAAAACTGAAGCATTTTTGTGATCAACCTCTAGCCGCTCAACATGGTTCTCGAGGGCAAACCTGCCGCTTGCGGCAATGATACCGACTTGTCGCATACCTCCACCGAGCATTTTTCGATACCTTCTTGCCTTAGCGATGGTTTTAGCGTCGGCCACTAAGAGGGAACCCGCAGGACAACCCAGTCCTTTGGACAAACAAATAGAAACTGAATCAAACAGAGAGGTGATTTCTTTAACCGGCACGTTTAATCGAACAGCAGCATTGAATACTCGTGCACCATCGAGGTGAAATCTTAAGTTTTGCGCTCTGATAAATTCTGCGAATTGATTCAAATATTCGAGCGACAGTACTTTGCCGCCCTGGGTGTTTTCCAGGCAAACAAGATGGGTTCGGGCAAAATGAAAGTCGTCCGGTTTGATCGCGCGCATGACATCGTCTTGCTCGAGTTCGCCGCGCGAATTGAAAGGTAATGGTTGTGGTTGTATACCCCCAAGTACCGCAGCGCCACCGCCCTCAAATTTGTAACTGTGCGCTTCCTGCCCCGCGATATATTCGTGACCGCGTTCACATTGGCTCAATAGCGCCAGCAAATTCCCTTGGGTGCCTGTCGACACAAATAGGCCCGCTTCTTTGCCGGTAAGTTCAGCTGCATACTGTTCTAAATCATTTACGGTTGGGTCTTCACCATAGACGTCATCGCCAACTTCGGCTGCAATCATCGCAGCAATCATTGCAGGTGTCGGTTTGGTTACAGTGTCACTTCTCAGGTCAATCATATCTATTCATTCTGCCTTCAAGGGTTAGCACTTGCTATTGTGATGCCTAATATAGTCGACAACTTCGAGAATACCATCCTCATCGTGATTGCCACAGACAAAGGTGACGTGGGGATGGAGTTCCTTGTTGCCGTTGCCCATTGCCACACTATGAGTTGCGGCCATCAACATTGAGAGATCATTCAATTCATCACCTACGCAACACAATGCTTCTGCAGGAATATCGAAATGAGTCATTAAGTGTTGTAAGCCCTCCCATTTTGAGACAGAACGTCGCGTAATCTCCATATAATAATCGTCAGTATTAAACGGCGGTACGATGATGTTTGTATAATCATCGGGGTATAACTCGTTGATGCGATCTCGAATTGCGTGAAGTTTAGCTTGTTCACCGAATGTGGCCGCAACTACAAATTCTGCTGGCTGCGCGGTTAGATCCGCTGCTAGTCCCCATTGCTTGTTTTCATCAAAGTAATGCTGAAAAGAAGGGCGCCAGGCAATTTGGTCATCAATGACAAAGTCCGCACCGCCGCGATCATGCGCATCGCGTTGCGCCATGACTGACAAACCTAACTCTCGAGCAATCAATGTAATTTTGTTTAACTGATCGGTAGAGAAGGGGGATTCGTATAAAGTCGTAGAATCCGGCATCTTGACAAGTGCACCACCATTGCAGACTGCAAAAACGTCGAAACCTAGATTGTCAATGACGTATCTTGTCGTCCGGTATCTTCGGCCCGTTGCTATGACGACCTCAACATCCTGATTATGGAGGTCGGTTAACGCCTCTCTGGTTGCAGGTAAAATCTTGTGATTGTCGATCGCGAGCGTGCCATCTAGATCCAGTGCGAGCATTTTGATTGGAATCACCTTGGTCTGTTCTCCATAAACCGAAACGGGTCATTGCCCGCAGCAAATCTAATAAATTATATAGGTCTGAATAATACCTGACAGAAAGGTTCGATGATATGTTCCGAAACATCAACAAGGTTACATGTTTTAATTTATATATATCAATAGCATAAACCACTTTATTAAGGCTTATTGTTAAGTTATGAAACAATTGACAGCAATAGTGATTTAGGTGGATTATGTGGCGTCGATTTCGACCATCAGACTTTTTCACTAATAAACTGTCCTACCTATAACTGTCCTACCTATAAATACAGAGGCAATTGGAAAATGTACACAGGTATCGTTCAAGCACTTTTACCTATCAACAGCCTTAAGCGCAAAACCGGCTTGATGACTTTTGGCATCAGGTTTCCTGATCCACTACTGGTGGATCTTCAAACGGGCGCTAGTGTCGCCGTTAACGGAACTTGCTTTACCGTGACGCATATTGTCGAAAACGAGGTGTTCTTTGATGCTATTGCCGCCACGTTAGACATCAGTAACACCAGTGAACTCGAAGAGGGTGTTCTGGTGAATATTGAGCGTTCGGCCCATGCCGGCGCCGAGGTGGGCGGGCATATACTTTCTGGACACGTGATTGACGTTGCAAAAGTTTCAAAGGTGGTAGACAGCGAAAACAACCGTAAAATAACCATGACCGGCCATAAAGACTGGATGAAATACGTCTTCAATAAAGGGTTTCTCGCTTTGAATGGCGCCAGCTTGACGATAGCTGAAGTAGCTGGAGATCATTTTTCAATCAACCTCATACCAGAGACACTCGAGCGCACCAATTTCTCTTTGATGAAAGTAGGTGATGACGTCAATGTTGAACTGGATCAGCAAACGCAAGTGATCGTCGATACGGTTGAGCGGGTGATGGCAGAACGCTATGCGTAATCACGAGGCTATTCATTAAAGAAGCCGCTGCAACCGTGTCGCCTTCCTACTTGTTAATACTGGTATTTTCATTATTATGCGCTGCTCAGTACCTGACGTGACATAAAAATGATTTCTCTACAGCTATTCGACACCTACGAACGAAAAGTAAGACCTTTTGAACCGCTTGAAGCTGGAAAGGTCGGGATGTATTGCTGCGGACCTACTGTTTACAACTTTGCCCATATCGGCAACTTACGTACCTACATATTTGAAGATCTACTTCGCAGAGCCCTTATTTTAAACGGCTATGAAGTCAATCTGGTGATGAATATCACCGATGTTGGTCATCTGACATCCGACGCTGACAGCGGCGAAGATAAAATGACAGTTGGCGCTAAACGCACGGGGCTAACGGCCTGGCAGCTAGCCGACAAATATGGTGCAGCCTTTAAAACAGACCTGACGGCACTAAACATCATTGAGCCCACCATCTGGTGCAAAGCGACGGATCATATTGTAGAACAGATCGAATTCATCCAAGATTTAGAGCATAAAGGTTACACCTACCGAACGGCCGACGGTATCTACTTCGATTCTAGGAAGCTTAATAGCTATGGGTATCTAGCAAGACTCAATATTGAAGGGTTGCAGGAAGGTGCAAGAGTCGATTCTGAGCGGCGTTTTGTGACAGATTTTGCGCTCTGGAAGTTTTCACCCAAAGATGAGCAGCGCGAAATGGAGTGGGAAAGCCCCTGGGGGATTGGTTTCCCGGGCTGGCATATCGAATGTTCCGCAATGGCCGCAAAGTACCTTGGAGATTACTTCGATATTCACTGCGGTGGTGAAGATCATATTTCCATCCATCATTCCAACGAGATCGCTCAAACTGAAGCAAGCCGCGGTACCCGGCTTGCAAACTTCTGGATGCACGGCTACTTCCTGCAACTGAATGACTCAAAAATGTCGAAGTCTACGGGGGAATTCCTACGCCTGGAGACGCTATTAGAAGGTGGACTCTCTGCCATGAGTTACCGCTATTTCTGTTTGAGCGCGCACTATAGGACCCAAATGTCTTTTTCGTGGGAGAGTCTTGAAGCAAATAATGTTGCACTTGGCCGTCTATACCAAACAGCCTTCAATTGGGGCGAGCCTACAGTTATAGATGAAGGTTTTTACGCGGCTTTTCTGGACTTTGTCAATGATGACCTGAATTTACCAAGGGCGCTGGCACTGACCTGGGATCTAGTAAAATCTGACTTGGAAGAAGGCAGCAAAAAAGCAACATTGTTGGCGTTTGATCAGATATTTGGTTTGGATATCGCGGATTGGCAGCCAGACTTAGTCGAAATTCCCGAGCATATCGTGAAGTTGGCTGACGACCGTGCAGCAGCAAGAAAAGACAAAGATTGGCTGATGGCCGATGAGATCAGAGCAAATTTGCTGTCCGAGGGTTACGAAGTAGAGGATACCCGCGATGGCCCCCGAATCAACAAAATCTGACCGGAGAGGGCAAGGAAGTGAAGCACTAGCTCTGTAGTGCTCTCCATTCATTGATGTCAGTTGCAGCGCCATCACGTAACTGCGCGCCGAAGAGATAGTTGCCATCGTTCGTGGTTTTGCTCCAACGAACATCGCTGGTTAGGAAGAACTTGCCGGGGCCTGAATTAACATCGATCCAAAGATCAACCTGACTGCCTTCAGGAATATGTGTTTCCGAGGATATTCTTAGACCTCCTACTGAGACATCCACTGAATCGCAGCTGACGGTCATTCCGATCAGCTTCTGATCGTCACATTCTACAACTTGAACGAACAATCTTTCGTGGCTTGAATGGCGTGTTTCTTGTCTCATTTCCCTTCCAGCGTGATTCATGACAGCTTTCCCTGCAAAGTGACGGCGTCTACCTTGTGTAATCCCGATGACTTTCGATGCTAAAACAGAATCAATCATAATTTGCTCTCCGGTAAACGCTATCAGTTGTTTAGTTACCCAAGGTATATGCCAAGTCCGTGCCAACTTTTATTTCATGTGAAATTAACATTATTAATCAGTGAGTTAGCACAGTATACGGGTGTGCAACCATGACAGCTATGCGCTACAATGCGTTGACAAATTTTTGCATTTCTGGCCTGAAGCGACCAAATTTGTCAGTGACCTTTTGTGTAATAGAGAATAATTTGCAGGAGAAACTATTAGTGACCAACTTTTTTCAGCGAGTCCAAATCAGGGACGCCGAGCGGAATACGATGCTTTGCGTTGGTTTGGATACTGATAGCATCAAAATACCGGCCCATTTAGCTGCCAAGACTGATGCGATCATTGATTTCAATCGGGCTATCATTGACGCGACCCATGACCTCGTTTGCTGCTATAAGCCGCAAATTGCCTACTACAGCAGCCAAAGTGCGGAAGAAGCTCTAATTGAGACAATACAATACGCACAGAGTAAGGGTGTTCCCGTTTTACTGGATGCCAAGCGAGGCGATATTGGCAATACTGCGGAGCAATATGCTCGCGAGTTGTTTGAGCGATTTAACGCAGATGCGATTACAGTGAACCCTTATATGGGCACAGATTCGCTAGCGCCATACCTAAGCTATGAAAACAAGGGGGTTTTCGTCCTCTGCCGTACATCTAATCCGGGCGGCACAGATCTGCAAAACCTGATGTTGGAAGGAGGCAGACGCGTCTATGAACAGGTTGCATATTTGGCCTGTGAACAATGGAACGAGAATAATAATGTTGGTTTGGTCGTAGGCGCAACTCAACCTGCCGAGCTCGCGAGAGTTCGCGAGATTACTGGCGATATGCCTTTTCTCGTGCCAGGTATTGGCGCCCAGGGAGGAGACATCAACGCGATGATGAGGGCAACATTTGGTCAAAACGTGATTGTGAGTTCATCTCGCGGTGTAATTTATGCGTCCGATGGCGAAGATTTTGCTGAGTCAGCGCGCACAAACGCATTGGAAACTCGCAACAGTATTAACGCAGCCCGAAACTAGCTATGAAGGTTGTAAACCTCTCAATACAAGTATTCAGGACGGGCTTCTTGATCGCCTTCTGCGCAATCAGCTATCTAGCGTTGACGCCTCTAGACATACCGGAATTGCATGGTATGTGGGACAAGAGTAATCACCTTGCAGCCTTTATCACACTCGCATTCTTGCTAGATTTTGCTGTATCAGGGTACTGGCGCAAATGGCTAACTTTGGCTTGTTATGGTGTCGCGATCGAGGTCGCGCAATGGTTTGTTGGGTATCGGTTCTTTGAACTATCAGATATCTTGGCTGATTGCATTGGTATTACAATCTACATCATGCTCCGGGCACAGTGCTTGAGAATCGATTGGTTAAGCAATGTCAGAGCAGCAATTGATACCCCATTATCTCAACAGGCACATGATTCAGGCGCTTGATTCGGGCTCTTGATTCTGGAGGCCACCAAACGAAACATCAAATATATTAGAATTGAACACTTTAAAGGACAATAGTTGAATGAACAGAAATAGTACTAAACAAAGATATCTTAATATCGCCGCAATTTGCGCTTTACTGGTGGTTTTTCCGTCGGTCTCCTTCGCCGATTGGAAACTGATGCCAGATGAATCCTACATAGGCTTTGCCACCATCAAAAATGATGCAATAGTGGAATCTCATAGCTTCGAACGCATATCTGGTCACGTGACGAGTGCTGGACAAGCAGCCATTCAAATTGACTTGGCCAGCGTACAAACACAAATTCCGATTCGAAATGAACGCATTGGAAGCATGCTATTCAATATTGCTCAATTCCCAAAACTGGAAGTATTGGCAGGTATCGATGTCATGGCCATCACAAAGATGGAGCAGGGCGCAACTCAATCGCTTGACCTTACTGCTAAGACGACTCTTCATGGAATGACGGCCAACGTGAAACTGCCGCTCATTATCACAAGACTCGCAGGGGACAGGTTTCAGGTCGTCACGACCAAACCTGTCATCATATACGGACACCAGTTTGGACTTGGCGAGGGAATAGAAGCGCTGCAAGTGATTGCAAAATTAAGCTCAATCACACCAGCCGTACCGGTCACATTTTCATTAATATTCGGATCTGACTAAACCTTCGTTGCGAGAGCTTTTTACTCAATACAAGACATCACGCTAGTTTTAGGTCAAATTCCGACCAGATAGGGCAATGATCCGAGGGTTTTTCCATACCTCGGATATCATAGTCAATTCCAGCGTCTAAACATGATTCGTGTATACCCGTGGATGCCATAATCATATCTATTCTAAGTCCCCTTCTTGGTTCTCGATCAAAACCCTTACTTCGATAATCGAACCAGCTGAACATGTCATCGGCGGTAGGATGAATCTGTCGAAAGGTATCAGTCATGCCCCAATTCATCACGTGTTGCAACCAGCCACGTTCTTCGGGGAGAAAACTGCATTTTCCATCCTTTAACCATCGCTTTCGGTTAGGTTCACCAATGCCGATATCTATATCCTGCGCCGCAACATTTACATCACCCATGACAATGACGGGGTCTTCAGGCTGATGGTTTTCCGAAAGCCATTCGTACAAGTTGCTGTAATAAGCCCGCTTATTCGGATATTTTTCAGCATGTGATTGATTTTCGCCCTGCGGAAAGTAGCCATTAAACACGCTTAAGGTTCTTCCGTCCGCCAGACTGAACTGACCCGCCACCATTCGCCTCTGAGTCGTTTCGATATCAGAATCAAATCCTGTCAGGGGCTTCATTGCCGGAATACGCGAGAGTAGGGCAACACCATAGTGTGTCTTCTGGCCGTAATAGATGACCTCGTAGCCGAGCGCATTGATTGCCTCAACCGGGAACTCCTCATCTGTCACCTTTGTCTCCTGAAGGCCAATGAAATCTGGATTATGCTTGTTAATGACCGCTTCGAGTTGGTGCAATCGAATTCGGACGCTGTTGACGTTAAAAGAAACTATTCGCATATTTATATCTCTAACTCAGAGTTTGCACAGAAGTTTAATGAGGATTTAACTTTAGGGATTAGTTGGGAAAAAGCAGTGACAAGGCAAGCAGTGACACAACTAAATTAGAAACACTGGGGTTTAAAACAAGAGGATTTGAGCCTGGAGGAGGTTGTTTAACCTCCTCTCACCCAATATTTGGCCTATTGGTCACGATTTCCTGTAATCAGGTCGCGAAATTTATCCATAAGTGTCTCGTATTTGTAGTCAGTAAACTCACCAGCGTCAAAATACATACCATGACCATCAGCACAGGCTTCGTACCATATATGTGGCTGCTTTGGATCCGATACCTTTTGCATACGTTTATTGCATCTTGGGCAGTCAACATCTTCAATTTTGTTGTATTCGCGACCAACCTCGGGATCACCGCTATCAACAAACTCAGACATCCATTTACCTTTTAAGGTTTCTGCCTCACCCGCATCAAACCAAATACCTTTGCAGTTAGTACAACGATCAATCACCATATTACGACCGTAAGTTACATCTTCCATTGCTGAATGGCATTTCGGACATTCCATCTTTTTCACCTTTAGTTAATTCTATTTTCTGTATTTGGTTGATTGTGGGCTGAAGTTTGCCTTTACTTGGGGGCAACCCAAGTCAGCCCGCGATTGATCGAAAGTATACTGAGTTAGTTCAAACAATGCATGCACGAGAAAATGGAATTAGTACGCCAGCAAGGAATCGCTGTCGAAATAACGGACGCTGGTTTATTGAAGGTATTAAATAGAAGTTTCTGAAGCTGAAAACTAGAACTTGGTACTATTTCGTCACGCTTAAGAATGCGTATAATATATATTATGTTAAATTAAGCACGTTGCGATGACGACATGCCGAATAGTCATATGTAACCACTGCCGATCTATGATTTGTTTGGCGCAAAAAAAACACAACGTGCGATAATCAACCGTTCAGCTTTATCTTAGAATCGCTTCGAGACTCAAGAACTATGCCCACACCATTACAAAACATTCTGGTGTCTGATACACCCCTGTTAGATGTCCGCGCTGAAATAGAGTTTAGCGCTGGATCATTTCCGTCAGCAACAAACATCCCCATCATGAATGACGCAGAACGTGAACGTATAGGCATCTGTTATAAAACTAAAGGTCCTGATGCAGCTGAAAAGCTAGGTCATGAGTTAGTCAGCGGATCGGTACGGGATTCACGCACTAATGCCTGGTGTGAATTTATCGATGCGCATCCAAACACTCAAATATTCTGCTTTCGTGGCGGACTCCGATCTCAAATCGCTCAGCAATGGCTAAAAGAATCAGGCTATGAAGTGGCCAGGATCAATGGCGGCTACAAGGCCCTCAGGCGGAGTTTACTTGCTGTTTTTGAAGACTTACCCAACCTGCTTGTAGTCGCAGGTAAAACAGGAACTGGAAAAACAGAATTCCTCGCGCGAGTTTCAAACAAAGTAGATTTGGAAAAAAGAGCGAATCATCGCGGTTCAGCATTCGGTAAACAATTAACCGAGCAACCCGCTCAAATTAACTTCGAGAATAAGGTTGCAATAGATTTCTTAAAACTCTCAACATCACCAGTGCTAATCGAAGATGAAAGTCGATTGATCGGGCGCATCAACCTACCCTTACCACTGCAAGCTAAAATGAGTGAAGCACCGATAATATTACTGGAAGACAGTTTAGAAAATCGCGTGCAAAGAATAAATAAAGAGTATCTGTTTGACCAAATGCATGAGCTAGTCACTTCGACTGATTCCGTCGAAGTTGCTCATGAAAAACTGCGACTACTATTTCTCACGGCGCTCGATTTAATAAAAAAACGTCTAGGCCAGGAACGTTACGCAAACCTATCCGAGTTAATGAAACATGCATTTGAAATACAACGCCAAGGCGACTTTTCAGCACACAACGATTGGATTAGATTATTGCTCGAAGACTATTATGACCCGATGTATGAATATCAACTGTCAAAGAAACGAGCAAGAGTTATTGATCAAGGAGATCAAGAATCTTTGCTAAAATATGCAGCAAATATTCTAACGTTTGAATAGTTAGTTCCCGGGTGAATTTCTGAGACTTTTCAGATCTGTCGTTTTAGAAATCAATAGGTTGTCGGGAAGTAACATGGAGATGTTTAGTTTCTGAGTAAAACTAGTTAGTAACGCCCTAATGAAAGCGATTCGAAGTGACTGTGAAGAGCTGGCTTTGGTTGCGAGAACATAATCTCGACTTCACTCGCTGAAATCGGCTTACTAAAATAGTAACCTTGGATCACATCACAATGACTTCCTTCAAAGAACGCAAGCTGCTCGTAAGTCTCTATTCCCTCGGCGACATTACTGACTCCAAGTTCCGAGGACAACACTAAAATTGCGTGAATAATCGACTCTGCGGATTGTTCAGACCCAATCTCGATAACAAAACTGCGATCAATTTTGACGCAATCCATAGGCAATTTTCTGAGATAGCTTAATGAGGAATATCCAGTGCCAAAATCGTCAATAGATATTTTGACGCCAAGGTCGTGTATTTTTTGTAGCAGGCGAATACACTCTTCCGGATCTTCCATTACCGATGATTCAGTGAGTTCGAGTTCTAACCTGCTTGCAGCCAAACCTGCTTCTTCTAAGATCGTCGTAACCCGAGAGGCAAATTTTGGATCAGCTAACTGCTTTGCAGAAATATTAACCGCAATGGAACAATCTGCCAATTGCTTGTTTTCCCTAGACCATTGAGCCATACGTTTGCAGGCATCAGTTAAGACCCAATCTCCGATTTGATTGATGAGTCCGCACTCCTCGGCTATTGGTATAAAGACACCTGGACTCACTGTTGCCCATTCAGGGTGCTGCCAACGCAACAGCGCCTCAAAGCCAATGACACGCTCCTCTTTTAAGGATACTTTGGGCTGATAATAAACTTCAAATTCGTTACTATCTAACGCTCTTCTGAGGTGTTGTTCAACTAATGCTCGCTCGTCTGCTTCCTTTTGCAGCTCCGCTAGATAGAATCTGTAAGAGTTCAGACCTTTCTCTTTTCTCGCATCATACATAGCAGTACCAGCGGCCTGGATAAGCCCGTTGACCGAGCTATCAGCATCTGGATAAACGGCAATGCCTATACTGGTAGATGCAAAATAATCTTTACCTTCGATAATGAAAGGGTTTTCAAAGACGGTGATGATTTTCTGCGCCACTCGGCTAGCAGTTTCAGGCCGATCAATATCCTCAAGCACTATTGCCAGCTCATCTCCGCCCCAACGAGCTAACATGGCCTGATCATTCAATAATTGACTAATTCGTTCCGACGCTCTTTGTAGGATTTCATCACTGACATGTAACTCAGTGATATCAGAATCGTGTTTAAAATGATCAATATCTAGCAACAATAAAGCAACCTGCATCTCACTTCGTCGAGAACGCATCATTGCATGATTCAAAAACTCAAAAAGCAGACCACGATTTGCAAGACCAGTCACGGGATCGTAGTTAGATAGCTGAATGAATCGCTTATCAGATTCTTTCTGAGATGTGACATCGAGGATATTTAGCTGATATCGCTTTTTCGAAACCTTACGTGTGCCTACTTTATAATATGATTTAGCACCTTCTGGCCTAATACCCTCCACGTCAATTTTTTCTGAGACACCTACTGCCGCCCTCTTCGTCAGCATTTCATGCAGTTCATCTTTGTCGCTGCGAATGGCCTCAGAAAAAGTGAGACCAATTATCTGATCGTGTGACAACCCAAACACATGAGTAACTGAATCAGTTGATTCGATTATCTTGAAGTTATCATCGGTCCAAAGCACACACTCTTCCAACCCGGTGACGAGGGTGCTGAAAATACGCTGACTGCCACGTTGTAAATTGAGTAGGCTAGGTTTATGGCCCTGATGAATTGCGTTAATCACCCCAATAAGTTCTGCACCAAACCCATCTCCTGGAGTCACCGGTAGCGACACCACATCTACAGGGAGATCTATCGGAGTTAAGTAAGACTCGAGAAATATACCATGATCGTATTCTCGCTTACTAAACCCGCTAACATGATCAGATACCAAAATACCCTCGACGTCATTCCCTTCTGCCACTCTAGTAAATGGTAATATTTTGATCGAACCTAACAATCGCTCATCAATCACATCGTAGGTGATTCTAAATCCTTCTGGTAATGCAACTAGCGTCATAACAGGACCGTAGAGTAAAATTTTGTCTATAAACCACCACCTTCACAGGTGATAAAATAAGTGTAGATCACGATTTAGAATTCATCCCCAACAGTTCATGAGATAATTGATATATCGACCAAAGGCATTGATATGAATGATAAAAACACAGGCTGTACTGATGCAGAAATTGAGCGCGAAGCAGGGAATAAAAATCAAAACCCTCACTGGCCATTGCTCGCTAGGTTGATTTCCTTTCAGTTTAAATTGATTATGGATGGACTACGTGACTTGCTGCTAAGCCCTATTTCTATAGTGTTTGTGCTATACGGCATAGTTTTACAGCGTGATCGACCGGATAAATATTTTAATCGATTGATGCGTTTTGGTCGTAAGTCCGATGATTTCATTAACCTTTTCGAAGACCACGAAAGACCAACAATAACCAAAACTGATAGCGACCTATTCAATTCTGATAAATTTTCATCTCCTGGAAATAGCGTCAATATAAAGTCTAAGACTTCTGACGACTACGTCAAAAAACTGGAAGACCTTATTCTGATGGAATACAGCAAAGGAGGATTCATTACTGGCATAAAACACGGTACAGATGATTTATTGGCAACACTCCAGAAAAAAGCAAAAAAACCCAGACGAACCAAGACGAGCGAAGGGAAGATAGATTGAAGTAATGAGCATTGATCGGCGAATTTCATAATCAAGAATCCCTTCTATACTAAATAGTATGTTTTCCTTTTAACACTCAAGCCGGTTGGTAATTTGAAAGTACTTAGTAGACCAAAAAAAATTTGTGTGGTTGCAGCCCTGTTGCTGGCCATGTCCGGATGCTCCGGAGGATCGGAATCACTAGCGGTACTAAAAAATCGTGAACTTTCGGATCAATCCAGAAAGTGCTCGCGGATCGCAAGCCCAAGTCCGGGAACGGTCATATCGTGTGAGAATATAATGCGTGAGTGTGAAAAGCGCTCAGCTGAATTTGGTTACACATTGTGTTGATCCTTAGGCTTACTATGAGCCTGATTATGACGACCCTGATGAATGTCGCGATCGCACAGGAATGGGAAAAAATACCCGGTGCTGAGCTTAGGTTAAAAAAAGAGGAGCCCCCTAAGCCAAGCGTAGAGCCCACCGTAATCATGCCCGAGATAGAAGACCCAAACTATTACAAACAAGGTGAAGGGAACATCTCTGGTGCCTTTGGTATACTTTTCCAACTGCCGCTTGATCCGCGTTTTATTAAAGGTAGGCCTGGCTGGTTAGTACCACCTAAACTTCCATCGAAACTCAGTTACTATGGCGTCGTTAAGCCATTCACGATGGAAGCCTTTGTTTTGGCACCACCCCTCGTGCCAGGAGTTCTAAAATCAAAAGGTATAACTTTCACCGCCTATACAGATTTTCATAACCAACCCGTATGGATTTCAGCGAATGTTAAAGGCAAGCTTGACGAAATTGTTCCGTTACTAACAAGGAAATATGGCGAACCAGAAATAGACCTAATTGAGGGAAGATCTGCGGGCTATAGCTACTACTCGGATGGTAGCAACTTAATCAGAGTATCCACCAAAATGAAGTCGATTGACTACTTTAACCTACCAGCATTTTCTGATTACATGAAGCAGCGTAACAGAAACCTCAGAAAAAAATTTACCGATGAAGACAGGTCCCAATTAACGCAATATGAAGATTCTCTTATGCGCATCGCAGATCAAATTGCGGCTAAAGGCACCTCACTAAATTCTGCCTACGGTATCAAATTTGGAGATCGCATATCATTCCTGGCAAAACCCGATTTCCCCCTAGCCTTTGACCCACCGTCACCACTTTCTGATTTGGGGGAAGGCACTTATACGATTATTGTGTCGCCTGATCTGCAACCAATTTCCATACGATACGAAGTTGCAGGCTCAAAGCTAGAACTGAGTCTCTATAAAGGTCTGGTAGACCGTGCATTAAAGCTGAACTTTGGGGGGTTCCTTAAAAACACGGCTACTCACTCTGTCATAACTGTTAGAGGTAGATCCGTCTCTGCGATGGTCAGGTCAGGCAAGTTTTCCCTCACATTTATTCATTCCAAAGAACAACGCATGATGCGAGAGCGAGAGAAGGTAATTGAAGACAAGATTCGGGCCGCAGCTGACGAAAGAAAGCGCTTGGAAGCGATAGAGCACCGGAAAAAGGAGATTGTGGAAGAAGAAGCTTTCTAGCTTAAGCGACATTCACGCTTTGCGTGAATGTCGTTGCTCTCAGGGAATTACCGTTTGTTAGAAATCACCTAGCTGGCGTTACGCTCTCGTTTTTTCGCAAGCGAAACAACTGCCGCTTTGCGACATTCACGCTTTGCGTGAATGTCGTTAGTAACTCTTTTCCTGTCCTAGAACTTGTTCTGCGATGAACGATTTAATAAGTTCTTGGCTGATCGGGGCAATAACTGGAATCATGATTTCGCGCAGATACCTTTCTACTTGATATTCTTTTGCATAACCCATTCCGCCATGTGTGAGCACTGCTCGCAAACAAGCCTTGTGACCAGCCTCTGCAGCCAAATACTTTGCTGAATTCGCTTCTGCACCACATGGCTTCCCTGCGTCATACAACGCAGCAGCGTGATTAACCATCAGCATGGCAGCCTCTAGTTCCATCCAATTGACAGCAAGTGGGTGTTGAATCCCCTGATTTTTACCGATCGTGCGATCAAAAACGACGCGTTCACGGGCATAATTTGAAGCGCGGTCTAACGCTAATTGACCAAGTCCGACCGCTTCAGCGGCGATCAAAATTCGTTCAGGATTTAGACCATGTAATAGGTATTTCCAGCCTGCACCTTCTTCTCCGATTCGATTGGCAACAGGTACAACTAGGTCATCGATAAACAAGGCGTTTGAATCAACAGCTTCTCGTCCCATTTTGGGTATCTTACGAACTTCTATGGCACTTCTGTCCAAATCTGTATAAAAAAGGCTGAGACCATCTGTGGGCTTTTTACAGTCTTCAAAGTCAGTGGTCCGTACGATGAGCAAAATTTTGGTTGCTGTCTGCGCCGTAGTCGTCCACATTTTTCGGCCGTTTATAATGTAGTTGTCACCGTCTCGCACAGCCCGAGTGCTCAACCGAGTGGTATTGAGCCCAGCATCAGGTTCCGTGACGCCAAAACAAGCGCGATCTTCTCCTTTGATGAGCGGTGGTAAAAAGCGTTCTTTTTGCTCGTCGTTGCCAAAAACAACAATGGGATTAGGTCCAAACAAATTTAAGTGAACAGCCGATGCTCCGCTCATCCCTGCCCCACTTCTAGCTATTGTATGGGCAAACACAGCGGCTTCACGTATACCGAGACCAGCGCCACCATATTCTGTGGGCATAGCAATACCAAGCCATCCACCTTCAGTGATCGCTGCTACAAATTCTTCAGGAAACGTACCAGTTGTATCCTTTTCTCCCCAATAATCGTCATCGAACCGCTCACAGACTTTCTGTACGGCATCTCTTATTTCATTGGCTTGATCACTACTATTTGAGTTCATATCTATTTCTTCTCATTTTTAAGTTCCAAAAGCCACACGCAAGCTTCGTATTTTGCCCATTTCAGATGAATTCAGCGCTTTGGGTTGTGCGGCATCACATTTGTGACTATTTCCATTATACATTCAGTTTTAAAGCAGATTTAATTGTTAGCCTTAGAACTGTATACAAGTACTAACTGAGTCTCAGCTCGATTGTTGTCAAAACGGATTTCGTCAGAGTCAGGTCGCTGAACACAGATTGAAACAAACTGTAGCAAACTAAAGCAGAAGCGGCGAGCCGCAATATGGACAACAGTCATGGCACTTAAAATTTCAACAGTAGATTTGAATCGATCTTTGGTAGAGAACGACGGTGTAGCACCCCAAAATATTGCGGAATTAAACAGCAACCTGAGGGCAATGCAAAAAAAGACCTGCAAGCGTGAAACTACCCGGGCATCACTTATTGCAGCGACCAAGTCACTGGTGCTGGCGCGTGGTAAAGAAAAAATATCTATTCAAGACATCACTCACCGAGCGCAGGTGGGTTCGGGTACTTTTTACAATTATTTTGAAAACAAACACAAAGTCTTTGATGCTATTGCCGAAGAAATGCTGGAGGACTTTTTAAAAGAACTGGATGAAGTTCGTGCGCCGCTGAAGGATCCTGCAATGATCGTTGCAGTCACGCTTAATCACTGTTTTAAGCGATCTCAAAATCATGCAACGTGGAACAGTTTCCTTTCCTCCGTTGGCTTGAGCGATAAATATGTCCTAATACAAAAGGCGAGCCAGTGTTTTGAAGACATTAAGCGGGGCGTGGCCGCGGGCCGGTTTAAAGTTGAAAACATCTCATTTACTCAAAACCTGATCCTAGCAATGGTTCGCCATATCAATAGAGAGATCCGACTCGGTAATTTGCACACGGATACCATCGAAGATGCTACAAGGGCAATACTTAAAATGCTGGGCATCTCAGATATCATTGCCAGAGCATTAACTCAACGGCCCAGACCACCGATCGCCGCGCAAAAGCGGAAACACGAACAGCTTTCTGCAGAAGATTCTAACGATGTTAAAAAACCTCAATCACCAGACGCCCTGCTAAGACCTATCTCCCAAAAATCCAGAATTATCAGTTAAAGCCTTTTTAACCGGAATTTATTCACAGGATCTCAGAGCAAGATTTTAGGCAGGGCTTTAGCTCAGCGAAGTGAACCATCAAGGTCTGGCCACTGGAAACTGTTAGGCAAACCCGACGGTCCAAAACTTACAGGCCCAATACCATTTTGGCCATGATGTTACGTTGAATTTCATTTGAGCCGGCGTAGATGGAAACTTTCCGGGTGTTAAAATACGCCGGTGCAGCAACCGAGGCATATTCAGGACCGATAGGTTCAACATTCAACCCTTTCACTGGACCCGAGTTATCAAACGGCGTGGAATAATTGCCCACTGCTTCGCAGTAAAGCTCAGTGAGAACTTGTTGCAACTCACTACCACGGCACTTTAACAGAGATGATTCAGGACCCACATTTGCACCTGTACTCAGACTACTCAAAATCCGTAGCTCAGTAAATTCCAGCGCAGAAATAGCGATTTCAACTTCTGCAAGCTTTGCCTGGAACGCTGAATCATCCTGAAGAGACTCGCCGAAACCGTTTCCTTCAGCTGCAGCGACTCGCTTCAAGCTCGCGAGACTCGCCTTCAAGCCATGTGAATACGCATTTCCACGTTCAAACTCCAACAGATATTTAGCGTATGTCCAGCCTTTGCCTTCCTCGCCAATTAAATTCTCAACAGGGACGCGAACATCTGTAAAGTGAACCATGTTGATTTCTTGGAACCCATCGGCCGGACCGTCAATTGTCACAATAGGTTGTACGTCAATACCGGGTGACGTCATATCGATTAACAAGAATGAAATACCCATCTGGCGAATATTGTCATCGCTCGTTCGAACCAAACAAAAGATCATGTCGGCATACTGGCCGAGTGTATTCCACGTTTTGGAGCCGTTGACAACATAATGGTCCCCATCACGTTCGGCTTTAGTTCTAAGGGACGCTAAATCAGATCCAGCGCCAGGCTCAGAATAACCCTGACACCACCACTTGTTGCTCTCAAGGATATCAGGTAAAAATTTGTCTTTTTGAGCCTCGGTACCATATTTCATAATGACAGGCGCAACCATCGATTGGCCAAACGGCATCATACCCAGCGTGCCCGCTGCAGCCATTTCCAAGTCATACAAGTAACGTTGTGTATGCGTAAATTCAGGGCCACCGAATTCTTTCGGCCAGTTAAGCCCAGCCCAACCTTTTGAGTGAAGTGCTTTCTGCCAGTACACATGATCTTCTTTAGTCAGGTGCCCATTAGCGCTTCTGGCATGACGATCATGCATTTCTTTCGGGTAGTTCTCTGATATCCAACTTCTAACTTCTTTCTGAAACGTGAAGTCTTCATCGCTAAAATTCATGTCCATCGTTTTTCTCCAGTACCGCCATATTTTGATCGGCGGAGTATATTAAGTTTCAGCTCAAGTTTCTATGAGTTACAGAAATCAGGCATGTTTTACATGTCATGTCTCTCCGTGTCTCTGGGGGCATGTTTCTGAACACATGACTTAGTGTATATATGCACCTATATACGAAGGTTTACTTGGCACGGTTCTCTACAATTTTCAGGAATGACCGATCACGCAGCTCTTCCAGCGTAATCCCTGCATCCAGAGCGTCTTGCGCGGTAAGCGCGCCACAGCTAATACCGTTGACAAAGAAGTTCACTAAACCCTGCCCTGTCGCCGCATCATCGAATGTATTTCCGACCAGTGAAGCCTGTGAAGCTTTGCCGATGAACGCCTTTAAACGCGCACTCGCGTCATCAAGTCCTGTGAGGAAAAAATAAAACACCGCTGCGAACCGAATTGGCAATTGTGCTGGGTTCAAATCCCAGCCCTGATAAAAGCCTAGTCGTAGCGAATGCATAATGTTGTCGAAATGGACTTTCCATGCGTTAGCAATAACATCCCTGTTTTCTGCTAGTTGGTTATCGGTAAGGTTGCTTCCCCGATGAGGTGCAATTGGCATGATGTTGGTAATGCCATCACATAGGGTGACCGTAGTACCTGTCAGTGAAACCTGCATAATATTTCGGGCGAAATCTGCTGCTGGATGCATATGGTCTTGGTAGTTACCTGCAATATTACAACTCGCGGTGTAATCAAAGGTGCCGAGAACTGATGTGACGACACGGTCTCGACCAGCATCGACCAACGCTGGGATATTTATCTGGCCATCGGATGAAATTATTGACTGGATGGTTTCCATCATCAGTTCGAGCTTCAAGGAATGCGCAGGTAAGTTGCATTGCTCCTCCAACAAGGTCAAACACTGACAAATGACCGTCACCTGCTCTGGCGTGGTAACTTTGGGAAGGGTAATCAGAAAAGGTTGTGGAATATCACCTTCCGTTAACTGCGCGAGTTTTGTGATAAATAAATCAAGCGTCCTGATTGAACGATGTTTCGTCTCTTCCGCGAGCGATTTTATTCTGATACCGGTTGACCTCGATAGACGCCCTAACTCATGGTCCTCAGCCATTGCTTGCGCTGCTGATATAGCATGTCCGTCCTCCTCCTCATCCGCGCGTGAACCATACCCATCTTCAAAATCTACGCGGTGATCTTCGATTGCTTCGGTTTCCAGCTTACTTTTGACTCTGTCATACACTCTTTCGGAAATTGACTCGCTGGCGGCACTGCCTAAGGTCTCGGCGAGGGGAAGACCTAAAAGCTCAGCCATGATCTTATGATCTTGGGCATAGGTAGAAAAATGCGACTGCGCAAGACTGGAAAGCTTCATTATCGTGCCGGCTTTGTAAAGATTTGCGCCGCCATAAACTGTATGTACAGGCTGACGCTGAATACTCAAGCCTGGAAATCGACGATTAAACTCATCATTAGATGACGCTAAAAGTGATAACAGTGGCGCAAGTTGGTCTTGATTGAGAGATGATTGCACTTTGAATTCCTGATGTTTTTATCCGCGGTGGACAATACAAGTAATCATTGATGTAGCTCAAGTGCAAATTGCCCCTGTTTCATATATGTTATGCGCCTTTCAGCAAGATGCCATAGCAGAAAAGTGCGCTTGCGGGCTAGGACAAACAACATGGAGAGCAACATGGGTGTTGATATACAACCAGTCAAAGATTACTTTTTTAAGCTACAAACCGATATCTGCGACAAACTCGCATCGATCGATGGTGGCGCCGAATTTAGCATCGAAGATATCCGCCAAAATTCTGGTGCGCACTCACGTCCCCGAGTCATTGATCAGGGCACACACATTGAGCGCGGCGCTGTGCAATTCTCTTACAGTCTCGGTGATTCACTTCCTTCAGCGGCGACCGATCGAAATCCCGAACTCGCTGGCAAAGGATTTCAAGCTGCAGCGATATCGATGATCATGCATCCTCGAAACCCTTATGTTCCTACTTTTCACGCTAACCTGCGCTTTTTCCTTGTTGATCAATCTCATTGGTATTTTGGTGGAGGCTTTGACTTAACACCCTATTACCCCTTTGAAGAGGATGTTGTTTACTGGCACAAATGCGCCAAGGATGCCTGCGACCCTTTTGGTATCGAAATTTATCCGGCATTAAAAAAACAGTGTGATGACTATTTCTACCTACCTCACCGACAGGAAGCGCGAGGAGTTGGCGGAATTTTCTTTGATGATTGGGTCGAGGGAGGTTTTGATCGAAGTTTCGATTTTGTTCAAAGTGTCGGCAACGGCATTTTACCCGCCTATATACCCATAGTAGAAAAACGAAAGGACACACCTTTCAGTGACCGTGAAGAGGAGTTTTTATTGTATCGGCGTGGTCGCTACGCGGAGTTCAACCTGGCGATTGACCGTGGAACTAGGTACGGCTTGCAATCGGGTCGCCGAATCGAGTCCGTCCTTGCCTCCATGCCACCCAGGGCTATTTGGAAATACAACTGGCACCCGCAACCTGGTTCAGCGGAAGCAAAACTCTACGATGAATTTCTGCCAGCCAAGGATTGGCTAGCCTAACTATTGGTCCTGACTGCTTGTCCTAAAAAGTTGGCGCAGATAAGCCCGCTAGTTCGTTTTAAAACGGCTATGCGGGCTTTCGCTTTAGTCTAGATCTACACCATTTAGCTTGATTTAGCAGCGTACGCTTCAATCTCTTTCCAGACACGCATCAAATTGGCACCTAGGATTTTCTCAATATCTGTTTCGGTATAACCTTTAGCTAAAAGTGCATCAACAAAATTTGGGTAGTCACTCACGTCTTTAAAGCCTATCGGTAGACTATCACCGACGCCGTCAAAATCTGAGCCTATTCCTACATGATTGATGCCTGCGATCTTAACGATATGATCGATATGGGCAATCACATCTTCCATCGTGGCGAATACATATGGGTTCTCAGCATATATTTTCGCTCTTGCAGCCTTGGCAGCATCGGTGTCTGGCTCGATTCCCATCTCTTCCATATAAGCCTCAAGTGCCTCACTTCTGACTTTACTGCTCTGTGCCGACTTTACGCTCAAGAAGCTTGAGCCAATATTTAATTGAACCACGCCATTATTCTCAGCAAGTTTCACCAGCATGTCATCATCCATATTTCGCTCAAACCCAGGACGGAAGTGCCGAGCAGACGAATGTGAAGCAATCACAGGCGTTTTGGTTACTTCTATGACATCGTAAAACGCACCGTCTGAGACATGGGAAACATCTACCATAATACCCAGACGATTCATCTCTGGAACCAACTGCTTGCCAAAATCACTCAAACCACCCCAGCGCTTGTTATCATCGTAGGAAGAATCAGCAATGTGATTGCTTTTCGAGTGTGTCAGGGTGATATAACGAATACCGCGATCATAAAAGTGCTTGGCGTTAGCAAGATCACCTTCAATGGGTCCACCGTTCTCCATGCCCATTGCCAAAGAAATTCTATTGTTGGCAAAGTTTTCCATAACTTCTGCGGTCGACATGGCAAGCGCGTATTTGTCAGGGTGTGCAGAGACAATAGCTTCGACTGAATCAATCAGCGCATTCGCAAAGTTCTTAGCATTTCCAGCATCCTCTTCTCGAGCGGGAATATAAACCGACATAAAAGGAACATTTAGCCCACCTTCCATTGCTCGCGGATAATCAAACTCGCCGGTCTCCGTGCTCCCACCTACGTCTTGATCAGGTTTGTTATGTAACCGATAAGGCACATCAATATGCGTATCCACGAGCAGATATTTCTGAGTAAGGCTCTTGCCGGTGGGGATATCAAGCGCTTCCTTCGCGTCCATCATTTCAGGCTTATCCGTGGCCGTAGACTTATCAGGCGCACCACAACCGGCAATGACCAGCGTCAAAACAAAGACAGCAACGGTACGTATTTCAATTACAAACTTTCTCATCTAATTATCGTCCGGTAACAAAATTCAGTTCACATACTATACTTTTGCTCAGAGGATGGAAATTGTGACTTTGGTCATAGGTGCCAAGCCGATTTCGAAAAAACAGTGGGAGGTGAAGCAGCATGGATAACGAGATTCACAACTGGTACGAAAAATTGGTGCGTGAAAAACTAGTTCAAATGACAGAAGACTTTAGTTTTGGCTCATTAGAGGTTGATGAGGAGTTATTATCTGATATTGCCTGCGTTGCGCTTAACCGCCTGCCACCAAAGTACTTCCGACACGCCGTTGATATGTGCTTCTACTTAAGCGCGGTAGAACAAAATCAAATGGACGTGAGCGTACAGGTGGCAATCGAAGAAGCGATTGCCTACGTGGTAGAGAAGGCCCGCGATTTCCAACATGAAGGCGACCATGCTGACAATAATCACGCTAGGTGATCTGTGGTTACCAGCGCCTGAGATTGAAAACGACGTAGCATCTCATTAAAGTGCGACCTTTCCATTAGCATTAGGTCGCCTACCCGTGTCATCTAACATACAACGTCCCCTAGTTTCCCGCTTACCAAATGTCGGGGTAACCATCTTTACAGTAATGTCTAAAATGGCTGAAGAGTTCGGTGCCATCAACCTGTCGCAAGGGTATCCAGACTTTTCTGCGCCTAACAGATTGCTCGAACTATTATCTAAACACTCACATGATGGGCGCAATCAATATCCACCGATGGCAGGCGTGATGCATCTGCGTGAACAAATTGCGGTCAAAGTTGCCAATATTTACAATTGTGATGTCGACCCTGAATCTGAAATCACCATTACCTCAGGCGCAACGGAAGCACTCTTTGTGGCGATTCAAACGGTTATACAAGCCGGCGACGAAGCAATAATTTTCGACCCTGCTTACGATTCTTATGAACCGGCAATCACAATGGCTGGAGGTGTGACAGTGCATATCCCACTTACTTCGCCAAATTTTACGATTGACTGGGATCAAGTGCGGGCAAAAGTTAACGACAGAACCAGATTGTTGATTGTAAATTCACCCCACAATCCCTGTGGCAGCATATTCAGCGATGACGATTTAGACACCCTGGCAGACATCGTTGAATCAAATGATCTTTACGTCATCAGCGATGAAGTTTACGAACACATGGTCTTTGACGATGCAAAACATCTGAGCATGTTGTGCAGCGAGAGACTGCGACAACGCAGTTTCGTTATATCGTCCTTCGGCAAAACCTATCATGCAACCGGTTGGAAAATCGCCTACTGTATTGCCCCTCCTGCGTATACAAAAGAATTCAGAAAAATACACCAATACGTAACCTTTACGACCCATACGCCATCACAATGGGCCATTGCTGATTTCATGGAAGAATGCCCTGAGCATCATCTTGAGCTGTCGGACTTCTATCAAAAGAAGCGTGACTACTTTTTGAGGGCAATGTCTGCATCACGTTTTGCAATGACGCCTAGCCAAGGTAGTTATTTTCAACTGGCAGACTATAGTAAGATTTCGCAAGAAGATGACGTAACATTCGCCAACTATCTGACACAAGAGATTGGTGTCGCAGCTATTCCCATCTCTGTTTTTTACCAATCACCACCAGATCAGCACATCGTTAGGTTCTGCTTCGCTAAAGATGATCAAACATTAACGACGGCTGCTGAGAAGCTTGCAAAAATTTGATGCTGGGATACGGCGCAGTTGAGGGAATTTTATGACACTGGCAATTTCTTTATTTCAGTCCGAACTCGCCTGGGAAAATATTAAAACTAATCTGGATAAATTCGGCAAACGCATGAACAGTATCAAATCCACTGATTTGATGATCTTACCGGAAATGTTTAGCACCGGTTTTTCAATGCGTTCAGCAGCTTTGGCTGAAAACATGGACGGTAGAACGGTTAACTGGATGCTGGAACGGGCACTCCAGCACAACAGCACTGTTTGTGGCAGTGTCATTATTCGCGAGGGCGATAACTTTCTGAACAGATTTATTTGGGCTGAGCCAACCGGGAAATTACAATACTATGATAAGAAGCATTTATTTAGAATGTCTGAAGAGAACGAAAATTATTCACCTGGCAAAGAAAGGCTGATAGTACAACTAAACGGCTTCAATATTTGCCCGCAAGTCTGTTACGACTTACGCTTTCCTGTGTTTAGCCGAAATACTCAACAAAATGACAATGAAGCAGGGCAACCCTACGATCTACTCTTGTACGTCGCTAATTGGCCTGCAGCGCGCTACACACATTGGCGTGCCCTCCTCCAGGCGCGAGCTATAGAAAATCAAGCTTTTGTTGTTGGTGTTAACCGCATTGGCTTAGACGGAAATGATATTATGTATCGCGGGGACTCCTGCGTAATAAACTATCAGGGAGAATTTCTAGAGGATTTAGAAAACAAAGACCAAGAAACCAGTACCTCGCTCGATATAGCGCCGCTAGCCTCGTATCGCAAAAACTTCCCCGCTTGGAAAGACAGCGATAACTTCAAATTACAGTAGCTCGAAGCTATAGGTCGGGATTCATTTAAACCGCAACCGTCACGTGATACTTACACCGTGTTATTATCAAAACTATTGCTTCCAGAAACAATCATAAGCAACAACTGCCAGCCCGTACCTATTCATTCGGAGAATTCAATGTCACGACTCAAATTTGGCGCCTTCCTCGCTCCACACCATCCTATCGGCGAGCATCCAATGCTTCAATTTCAACGAGACCTTGATTTGGTTGAGCATCTGGACAGATTGGGTCTGGACGAATTCTGGTGTGGCGAGCACCACTCAACTGGCTGGGAGACTATCGCTTCTCCGGAAATGTTTCTGGCAGCCGCGGGCCAACGCAGTCATCGTATTAAGCTAGGCACGGGGGTGGTATCTCTGCCCTACCATCATCCCTATAACGTTGCTCAGCGTATGGTACAACTTGATCATATGACGGGTGGTCGCGCTATATTTGGGTCAGGACCCGGTGCGTTACCATCAGACGCGCACACCCTCGGTATCGACCCAATGGTACAACGTGATCGCCAGGATGAGGCAATCGGTGTCATCAAAAAGCTACTCAGAGGTGATCAGCGTTTTAGCCACGAAAGCGAGTGGTTCACAATGAAAGATGCAGCGCTGCAATTATTGCCCCTGCAGGAAGATTTACCCTTTGCTGTCGCGTCGATGATCTCGCCTTCTGGCATGACATTGGCTGGCAAACATGGCACCGGCGTTTTGTCTATCGGCTCGACCTCCACCGCTGGTCTTCAGGCACTGCCCAGACAATGGAGCTTTGCTGAGGAAGCCGCGGCTAAAAGCGGAAACGCTGTGCACAGGGCTGACTGGCGAGTTGTTATGAATTGGCACATTGCTGAAACCCGGGAATTAGCAAAAGAGCAGGCTAAGCATGGCCTGATGCGTTGGCACAACGAATATACCGTCGGTACTCTAATGCGCCCCGGTGCGGAAGCCTTCGCATCGCCGGATGAAGCAATAGAGATGATGGCTGAAGGAGACGGCTCAGCGGTTGTGATCGGAACACCCGACGATCTGATTAATGCGATTAAAAAAATGGTAAATGTAACAGGCGGGTTTGGCACCGTCGTTGGCTTTGTGCATGACTGGACAACACCTAAGGATAACTTCAACAGTTGGGATATGGTTGCAAGATACGTCGTACCGGAGCTGAATGGGTTCCTAAAAGGCTATCGAGAGTCTCAGGACTACGTAATCAATAATAGAGAGGTGTTTGACAGAGCTGGACAAGCCGTTGTTGCCAAAATCATGGAGAACGAAGGTGCTGTTGCGGCGATGAAAGAAGAAGCCAATGCGCAATCCGCAATGCAATCACATAATGCGCCTGATCTTAAAGCTGAAGCGAAAAAGATATAACTAGTCACATTAACGCAACCCGAACCAGAGAAAGACAATGAAATCAATTTGCGTTTATTGCGGCTCAAGCTTTGGTAAAAAACCAGCATATACACAAGCGGCCCGAGATCTTGCTAACGCGCTGACGAAAGATGGCATCAAACTTGTTTACGGTGGCGCGAGTGTCGGTATTATGGGTGAAATTGCCAATACTGTACTTGCCAATGGCGGAGAGGTTATCGGGGTGATTCCTCAGGCGCTGGTAGACAAAGAAGTGTCACACGCGTCTCTCACTAAACTGCATATTGTTTCATCAATGCATGAACGAAAAGCGCTGATGGCGGAATTATCAGATGGGTTTATCGCATTACCGGGTGGGTTCGGCACTCTAGAAGAGTTGTTTGAGGTACTCACATGGTCACAATTGGGATTTCACCAGAAACCAGTGGCACTGCTGAATGTGGCGAACTATTACGATAGCTTGCTCGAATTTATAGATCAAACAACACAACAAATGTTCATTAAGCTGGAACACCGAAGCCTCCTGCTTGAAGATATTGAAGTCGAGGCGCTCATCGACCAAATGCGCAAATTTGTGCCCCCAGATATAACCAAGTGGATTGGCGAGACACAAACATAGGATAGAAGCTATATAGAAATGATCGTAACCGAGGGAGAACTTAGGCTAGGATCGGGGTTAAAACCTCGCACCAGCAAAACATATTGCCCTGGCTCTGCAAGCTTCGCTGATTTGGCGATTGTTCTTGCCAATTCATTCGGATTGGTACGCCCGGCCTCGTCCGCAAAAATAGGTATAATCCCCCAGAATAAGGCCATTCGACGCAACACTCTTTGATCACTTGCCATTGCAACGATCGGTGCTGCAGGTCTTGCGCTGCTAACGGCCGACGCTGAAACACCGCTAGTTGATAGCACCATTATGCCATTTGCTCTTAAATCCTTTGACATGTGAGACGTTGCGTTAGCAATCACATTTCGAATTGGCAATGGCGGTATCAAATCAGGGTCCACCGGACCCACTGAACCAACCGCACCAAGTTGAAACATATGTGCCTCCGTTTGGCGGGCTATACGGTCCATCGTTGCGACGGCTTCAAAAGGGAATGCCCCCATGGCCGTTTCACCCGAGAGCATCACGGCATCTGCTCCTTCATTGACAGCGTGGGACACATCGGTCACCTCTGCCCGTGTCGGTCTTGAATTGGTGATCATCGATTCAAGCATTTGAGTCGCGACAATAACTGGCTTGCCGTACCTCTTTGCCATTTCAATCAGTTCAGTTTGAGCTACAGGCACTTCCTCCGGTGGCAACTCCACGCCCAGGTCTCCCCTTGCGATCATGATTGCATCGGTTGCCTCCAAAATTGCTTCGGCATTGAGCAAAGCTTCTGGTTTTTCAATTTTTGAGACAATACGCGGACTCATTGGGTCATCACCAATAAACTTTCGAAGGGAGAGAATATCTTCAGCTTTACGCACAAATGAAAGCGCAAGATAGTCGACCCCTAGTTCGAGTGCAAAAGCGGCGTCAGCAAAATCCTTCTCAGTCATTGATGGAGCAGAAACTTCCACGCCAGGTAAATTAATTCCCTTGTTGTCAGTTAATCTGCCACCTTGGACCACTTCACAGATCACCTCATCGCTATCTATCGCTAGAACTTTTAGTTCAAAAATACCGTCTGCGAGCAGAATACGGTCTCCCGGAGTTACGTCGCTGGCGAGCGCCTTATACTGGGAGGTAATCAATCCGGCGTGCCCCAGCTTGTTTTCCATTGATATTCTCACATCCTGACCCTTAATCAGCTCTATGCCCCCGTCAACAAAACGACCTGTCCTGATCTTTGGGCCACATAGGTCCGCCATAACAGCAATCGGACCACTCGACGCGCTCATTGCTTTGATATTCTGAAATACGGATCGGTGGGTGTCATGATCACCATGGGACATATTGAGACGGAACATATTGACGCCGGATTCAATTAATCGCCCTATGCTCTCTTGGGAAGAAGTGACAGGGCCTAAAGTGGCGACGATCTTTGTCCGTCGGTTCTTCAATAGGTCTATTCGAGTTATAACAGCCATTATTTCGATTTCCTGCCTAAATTACCCAATCTTTGAGGCAAACTAGCAAGAATTCGCTTTATTTCCAACAAGCTTTCATTCTTTTAGGTAAATTGTTCCTTATACTCTACGCCTTGAATTTCGCTGCTCTAGGCTTCTCCCTATCAGACAATGTACTAGACAGAGGACACAAACACCTTGTTATATCATCTGGGTCAATATCTCTCGGAATTCGCGGGGCCATTTCGGCTTCTCACTTCATACATATTTCTTACGGGTTTAGGTACCGCGCTCGCAGCCTTCGCGACCTGGTGGTATTTGCCAAAGTTGTGGCACTTATTACCTCGAGACCGCGGTCGCGAGTACGCTATTGACGCCGAAAAAAGCATCGGTAAACCCGTCAGCGCAGGCATTCTATTTATACCCATTT
Source organism: Candidatus Azotimanducaceae bacterium (assembly GCA_047629195.1). Taxonomy (GTDB): domain Bacteria; phylum Pseudomonadota; class Gammaproteobacteria; order Pseudomonadales; family Azotimanducaceae; genus UBA4582. Next base: position 13,713 of record JBLHWY010000009.1, on the reverse strand, counting down.
TTATCGCTATTGCTATATTGGTGGTGCCTTTCGAGTGGAAATTTGTGGGTATTCTAGCGTGCGTATTTGCGGCAATGATGGTGGGGTATCTCGATGATAGAGCTATAGGTGGTTGGAGCGAATACCGTCTGGGAGCAGTTGATCTGGTAATATCTGTCTTGGCTTCTATCATTATTTGTCAGTTAGACAGCTACACGATCTGGCTTCCCTTGTATAAAGATGCCATTGAAATTAGTCCATTCTTATTCATTCCCGGTGCATCGATATTGATTTGGACCTCTATCAACGCGACCAACTGCACCGATGGCGTCGACGGGCTTTCCGCTACGCTATCGGGTATGGGTATTATTTTCCTCGGTATTATTTTGTACGGCATCGTGGGTCACGCCGCTATCGCGGGATATCTTTTAGTACCACATTACAGCCAAGGGGCTGACTGGGCGATTATGGCCTTTGTTATGGGGGGCTGCTTGGCCGGATACCTCTGGCACAACAGCTATCCAAGTGCAGTGCTGATGGGTGATGCTGGGTCGCGGCCTATCGGTTTACTACTCGGAATTTTGGTATTGGCCTGCGGCAACCCGTTTTTGATCTTGGTTGTGGCTTTTATGGTGCTCGTGAACGGTGCCACTGGCATGATTAAAGTTGCGCTGCTGCGGTTTTTCAAAATTGGAATTTTTCGGCAAATTCGATATCCGCTGCACGATCATGTTCGGCATAAAATGGGATGGTCCAACACACAGGTGCTGGTTCGGTTCATGTTATTACAAGCAGTAGGTACACCCATACTCCTAGTGCTATTGCTAAAGGTCAGATAGGTTTTGGCTAGCGTTTACATCGCTTGGGGATTGATTTTTGATGTCAGAATATGATCTTCCCAGGTACCATTTATTAGCAAGTACTGTTCTGCCTGGCCTTCGATATTGAAGCCCATTCGGGTCAGGAGCTTCCCGCTTTTCTTATTCCTTGGCATATAGTTCGCCATAACACGATGAAGCCTCAGTTCATCAAACACAAAATTTAGAGTATGCGTTATCGCCTCGCCCATAAAACCATGGGATTGGTGTTTCTCTCCTATCGCATAACCGAGATGACAGGACTGAAAGGTACCACGGATGATATTTGAGTAATTGCAGACGCCTAGAACTTCTGTTTGTGCTTTGTTGAGTAGCGTAAAACTCAAATGTGATTGATCTCTAAAGTGTCGCAGAGCCATCCGCAGTTGCAGTTGCCAGAATGCTTCGGTGAAGAATTCCTCGGAACGTGTAGGCTCCCAGTCTCTCAGAAAATGTCTGTTCTCTCTCCGAAACCTGACCATCATCTCAGCCTGGGACGGATCCAAGACACGAATAACCATTCGTTCTGTTTCTATGATTGGCGCGGAGTCACCCCTGAGCATAAAACTACCCATTACACTTGTCATTAAGCTATATTTCTCAATTTGCTAACGTTATTTTCTTTAATATATAGGGTGCAATCATTCGAGACCAAGTCTATTTCTGCCCCCGGGGGCAATCGAAACCAATCATGCTGAGTAATAAGTTCGCCCTTTAGTTTTGCGGAACCACTAATGACAAATCCCTCTACTCCGCCACCATAATGTTGTTTAAGGCGGCCCGCGGTCGAACCATCCCCCAACGAGACGATATAAATCGACTCATCCGATTGTTTCATTAGAGTGCGATAATATAGCGCATTGGACCCATCATTGGTTGGCGCTGTAGTCTTAGCGTTAGCTCTTGTGAGGTTAGGTAGACTTGCCCAATCAATGTTCAAATGCTCTGCACCGGGGTATTGCCTCAGTTTGACGAACAACAGGCATCCATTTTTCGAAAAAGGCGCATGAGCAAATCCTTCAGGGTTTAACAGCCAGGTGCCAGCAGGCCAATCTCCAGTATCATCTGAAAACACCCCATCTAATACTAATATCTCCTCGCCGTCGGGATGTTCATGGCGATGAAATGAAGCGCCCGGAAGGTATTCTACCAAAGACGTAACCTGGCCAGATTCTGGCGCACCAACAAGGTGAAAACGTTTACGACGCACCGTCGCTGACGGGCTTAATTGCCATGGCACAATGCTTGTCTGCACTCGGACTGCCTCTAACAAATCTGCATTCAGCATGGGTGGCTCCTCTCAGTGTATTATTGGATTTCTGGCTAAAAGTTGAGTAAAAATATACTCCGCGGTCTCAAGTTGCTCGCTAAAGTAAGCTCCTTCGCGGGTCTGTTTTAGCTCCTCAATCACCGATTCGTATTCTCGTCTCAAGCTTTTGTTCTCTTGATTCTTAAGTAAGTCAGCGAGATAAATGTAACCCCTCATTAACAATTCTGCTTCGCTAGCATCTGACCCAGCGGAAAACCTGGAACCTTCGACAAATGACCGACGCGCGCGCTCATACTGGCTGATAGCAAGGTAATGGGCACCAATCAACCAATAAGCACGGCTCTTGGTGACATTACCCATTCCTAACTCGTTGGCTAAACGCAGATTTAAGCGCGCTAGATCCTGACCATAAGATAGGTAGACACTGGAAATATTGATCCCCTTTTCACCCCAACCCGGCCAACAAAACGAAGACAGATCATAGGCGAGCGTTTTGGCACTACTTCGAAGTTCACGCGCTCGGCTTGGATTTGTATTCGCGATCCGCTGCGCTTCGACGAGGCCATACTGAACACCTGCCTGCCCCAGCACAATAGCAAGTGTCAGGTTTTTACTTTTCCAGTATAAGTCTCGTGCCACCAGCATAAACACATTCACTGCGTGAACAGAGTCTCCGCTTGTAGTGATGTATTGCACCACAGCTTGAGAGTCCTCAGTCGTTAGACGTCGAAGCGCCTCTTCCTTTGAAGCTCTGAAGGCTTCTGATCTTGGCGCAGCCGATATCGGTAAGCTGACAAGAACTAACAGCAGACAAGCAGTTAACAGGTTATATTGGCGAATCAAATGCATGATTATCCAGAATTAGGGCTGAACTTGCATTTCTAGGTGAGTTACCCTAAAAAGCGTATATTCCTTTAATTATTCTGAATCATCTCCGTTTACGGAATAAAGTTCAACGCTCACCGGTCTAAATTAATTGTCGGCACCTAAACATCACTCAAGGAGAAATAATATGTTAAAGCCTAAATTTTTAGGCATGCAAAGTATTAACCGTCGGCTAATAAATCTTCTGTTTAGTTTGACAATTGCGCAATTACTGTTGATTGGTCCATTGTATGCAGATTGGGCTGAAGATGTTCCCATCGGAGCGGAATTTCCTCAGATACAAGCTCAAGATCATTTGGCGAAAACGCGAACCAATGAAAACTTAATGGGTGAGAATGGCCTTTTGTATCTCTTTGTGCGCTCAAGTGATTGGTGACCATTCTGCAAAAAGCAGCTCGTGCAGTTGCAAGCCTACAAAAAACGATTTGCGGAAATTGGCGTCAACGTTGCGGTGATGACTTACGATTCTGTTGACCGAAATGCGAAATTTGCAAAGCAGTTTAGGATTGATTTTCCGATACTAAGTGATACTAATGGAACAACAGCCATAGCCTTTGGCATACTGAATGAAAGGTACCCAGTTGGCCATAGAGCGTACGGTATTCCTCATCCAGGTATATTTTTTGTTGACTCAAAAGGTCTCGTCAAAGGAAAATTTGCGGAAGAAGATTTTCGCGATCGCCCAGACTTCGATGATGTCTTCCTATTTGTTAGCGAAAAAAGCAAATCTCAACCCATCTAAGTAACTCACAGCAAACTCGACTTAAGACTCTCAGGTCGAGATTCTTCATAAGAGGCACTTCATAAGAGATTGGGCCATCATGCTGATTCTTTAGGAGAAGCGGGTTATTCTTAGCCGCTTCTAACTATTTCCAACAGCTAATTGCAACAGCTATGTCAAAGCTTCTGTAACAAAAATCTATAGCTAACTTTTATAGTTGGTCGGAAATGAAACAAACTAATCAGGATTGGCAATGCGAATATTCAGCACCTCACTATTTACTCTAGGGCTTTGCTTAATTTCACCGTTCCTAAAAGCAATCGAGCCCGATTGGCAAAAACTCGAGTCTGATGCACTAAATACCCTCGTCGACCTCATCAAGCTTGATACATCTCAACCCGCCGGTAATGAGTACCTTGCAACAGATTATTTAGGTAAACGACTCAAAGCTGAAGGCATCGATTATAAAATCTTTGAAGCCGAACCTGGTCGATCCAATATCGTTGCCCGCATTAAAGGCAATGGGTCCAAACGCCCTCTGTTACTCCTTGGCCACACAGATGTTGTTACCGTCGAACCAGAGAATTGGTCCTTTGACCCATTCGGGGGTACCGTCAAGAATGGAAAAATATTTGGTCGCGGCGCCGCAGACGATAAAGGTATAGTCGCGGTATCTTTAGAGGTGATGTTAGCGCTCCATAGAAACAAGGTTACCCTTGATCGTGATGTAATATTCCTAGGTGTCGCTGATGAAGAAGGCGGTGGCGCTCTTGGAATCACCTACATGATTCAGCATCACTTCGACGAAATCGCTGCAGAGTTTGCTCTCAACGAAGGCGGTCGCGGAACGATTGACCCCAGCACGAATACTTACGTTAACTTCTCAATTGGTACGGCAGAAAAAACACCAAGACGCGCACGTTTATTGGCAACCGGGACCGCAGGTCACGGATCAGTGCCAACCCGAGACAACCCCATAGGCGCACTAGCAAGGGCGGTCGCACGGTTGTACGAAACGCCGCTTAAAATGGAATTAAACGAAACAACACGTACATTTTTCCAGCGCTTGGCGGAGACGCGGCCAGAGGCTGAAGCAAAAGTATATAGAGATATTCTAAAAACTGACCCTGACATGGTCACTCAAAAAAAGCTTCAGGATATTAACCCTACTTTCTTTTCAATCATTCGTACTTCAGTCGTGCCAACCATTTTCAATGGTGGTTATCAACGCAACGTTATCCCGTCTAGTGCAGAAGCGACTCTCGATATTCGTGCCCTACCCGCTGCAGACCCTGAACAGTTGTGGGTGGATATTAAAGCGATTATCGACGACGAATCGATTCAAGTCATTCCTATGAAAGTGACACGGCCAGCTCACAATCCGGCACCACTGCAAAATGAGATGTTCCGTGCCTTTGAAGAAATTTTGATGGAGCGACATCCGGGTGCCGTCGTGTTGCCAAGCATGCTAACCGGCGCGACCGATTCCGCGCAACTCAGAGCAGCGGGAATTGCGGCTTATGGTTTTGGTCCTGGCGTTGTTTTGGGCGACAACAACGGCGTTCATGGTAATGATGAATATCTCAAGGTCGAACCTTATTTTGAATACCTCCATTTGATGTGGTTATTGACGAACCGAGTCGCCGCTAGTCAATAATCTGCTGACAGCCCCCGTAATAAAAAGAACAAATCGTACAAAAAGGAATCTATTGTGACAGAGAAAGTATTTTATCAAGATAGTTATCAGAAGACGCTCGCAACAGTCGTCACAGCGGTTAGTGAGGACTGGGTGCAATTTGCAGCAACGATTTTTTATCCCCTTGGCGGTGGGCAACCTGGTGATCAGGGTACTGTGTCCATTGACGGTACAACACTAAACATCCTTGACACACTCAAAGGTGAAACAGCAGATTCCATCACCCATCAACTAGAGACCGATGAACACCAACTCAAAGTTGGTGATGACGTTGTTCTCGAATTGGCATGGGAGCGAAGATATAAACACATGCGAATGCACACGTGTATGCACTTGTTGGGCTCTCTCATTCCGGTACCTGTAACTGGGGGATCTGTAGGTGCAGAAAAAAGTCGATTGGATTTCGATATCGGTGACAATCAATTAGATAAAGAAGATCTAACGAGACGCCTGAATGTGTTAATTCAAGCCGGAACTGATTTAACGCTCGAATCCATTACTGACGAAGAATTGGACGACAACCCAAGCCTTGTTCGCACGATGTCAGTCCAGCCGCCACGCGGGGCAGGAACTATTAGAATGGTCAGAATCGGAGAGGTTGATTATCAACCCTGTGGTGGAACTCACCTCAAGAACACAGCTGAAATTGGCCCTATCCGCGTGTCAAAAATTGAAAACAAGGGCAAAAGAAATCGCCGGGTCAATCTCGTATTTGATGTTTAGTTTCTAAACTAGAACAAACTCAACTGTTCGTTTTGCTTTCGAAACCGCGTCATGTCCAAATGATTTCTTGAGCTATCAATATTAAAGCCATGTTTCCTAGTCGCCGGTTGAAATCTTTGGTGAAGTAAATCTGCGAATACGCCACGTCCTTTCATGCGGGTATGAAACTGCGATTCATAAGTTTTGCCGCCTCGGCTTTGCCGCATAATACTAAGCACATGATCCACCCTATCGGGGTAATGTTGTTGTAGCCACTCGGTAAACAGAGTGTCAATTTCAAGCGGCAGTCTCAGAAATATATAGGCTGCACTTTTTGCACTGACGTTACTCGCAGCAGTCAGTATATCTTCCAATTCGTGATCATTAACGACTGGAATAATCGGTGCCGCAAGCACCGTAACATTTACACCAGCTTTAGAGAGTTGTTCAATAACCTTTAGCCGTGCCGCAGGTGATGCTGTTCTGGGCTCAAGCTTTCGCTTTGTTTCGTTATTCAAAGTAGTGAGGCTTACAGCAACCGAACAAAGATTACCCTTCGCCATGTTGGTGAGAATATCAATGTCGCGTAAAATCAATTCACCCTTCGTTATTATTGAAAAAGAATGGCGATATCGTTGCAAGACCTCTAGCACCGAGCGTGTTATACGCTCCGAACGTTCGGTAGGTTGATATGGATCGGTATTCGAGCCGATACAAATAGGTTCGCACTGATAGCGAGGTTTATTAAAAGATTGCTCTAACAGAGGAGCAGCATTTGTTCGGACGATAATTTTCGTTTCAAAATCTAATCCTGGAGACATATCCCAATACGCATGCGTCGGTCTTGCGTAGCAATAGACGCAGCCATGCTCGCAACCACGATACGGATTTATGGATTTGTTGAAGGGAATGTCCGGAGATTTGTTGCTTGAAATAATCGTTTTAGATTGCTCAGGAATGAGCTTTGTAGGGACAGTAGGCAAGGCTTCATCACGAGACCAACCTTCATCAACATCGATTAACGAGATTGGGTGGTACCGATTATTATCAAGCAGCTCATTCTCGCGCACATCAATCTCGGGCACAAAATTGTCTTCAATCACCGATGGACAATATCACCGAAACTGTATGTACGCACAGTAAACTTGGCGAATGGGATTCAGATAGTAACGTTCACGTTCAGCCTAGAAAATACTGCTTTCAACGCCTGCTGCCATGTACATGCCAAGTTCTTCACAAGCACCTAATGTTTCAGCACTTAGCTCACCAACTGATATTAGCGGGTCATGAACTTCTTTAAATCCGTAGCCGTTTCCGATTCGCCTCATACTTGTCAGAGCACCCGTGCCATCATTTCCGGCACTGATGAAAATGGCGATTGGCATGCCTTCTAATTGGCCCTCTAAGGGATAAAATGTGCGGTCAAATAAATCTTTCATTGCCCCAGACATATAGCCAAAATTCTCTGGCGTACCAAAGATGATGCCGTCGGCCCAGACCAAGTCTTCCGCTATTGTGTTACTCGCAAGTTTTGCCTGGACTTCAATATCGATTTCTGGATGCCTAGCGCCAGTTTGAACGCGCTCGCACATCTTCCCCGTTGAACCGTCTTTGCTATGGTATACGATAAGTAAGTGTTTCATTTACAGCTCCAACCACTCTCGATGATGGATTGCCAATGCAAAATGCACTCAAGCATCAACGACTTCCAGTAAAAGCGTATTGCCGGAAATAAAGCGATAACTGGGTATCTCAAGATTAGTGGGTGCTGCAGCATCGCTCACCACCCTACCAGACAAATCATAATCACTTTGATGACAAGGACACGAGAACCCGAGCGACGAATTCTTCGCTTTAACGACCTGGCATCCAAGATGAGTACAAAGATTGTATGTCACAAATATTTCAGGTCTTAGAGATCGAAATTGATTTTCAGCAAATGCTGGCTGAATAGACTCAATAGAATCTGGGTCCTTAAGTTCAATCCCGCCCTGTTCAATGGTCTTGATCATTGCCGGCGATCGTTTCTGAACAACGAGATCGCGCCCGCGCCAGCGCACAACTTTAGATTGCCCTATTTCGAGGTCATCAACCTTCACCTCTAAACTGGTCATATCCTCGCCGACTGGAAGCAACGCTCGAAAAAACGGGTAGGCAATAAACCCTGCTCCGGTAAACGATAACCCTTTTACTATGCGTGTAAGCCAAAGACGCCGATTCATAAGTTAGCGCTAAATGTCATCATCAAATTTGTACCACTTAAGAAATTGATCCCCATCCTATACGCGAGGAGCCTATGACACATCTTATCGTCCAATTGGTACTTGGTCGATGGTGGATGGTGAATTCGGCTATGCGGTGTACCAGCTTTCCTGCTTTCGCACCTTTCGGTGGCAATACTGACAGCACTATCGCACGATCTCCGAGCAAAGGTCTGCTTGACTACTATGCTTAGAATTACGAAACGCAAAAATATTGGTCCGACAAAAAATTTGCTGCCTACCAGCAAGATTCGAGTAACCTTTGATGAACGAACAAAGTGGTAACATAGCAAATGAACTCTCTCGTGAGCTAGAGAGAAATTGTGCCCGGATTTGTAATGCAATTCTAATCAGCTTTGCAGTCGTAGCGATCCCCACCCTCTTAGCTAGTCTCTATCGCGCAGCGAGTATAGGCTGGCAATCATTAATGTATTTGCATGTCTTGCTAACCATCGGTCTGTGGATAACTGTTTTTTTCAGGAAGAAGATTCCTTATCAATTACAAGCGGGCTTCATCATATTTACTTTCTTGCTGGCTGGCTTGACTGGCATAAGCCGATTTGGCTTAGCAGCAGCGGGGGTTGCGTTCCTCGTAGCATCAGGTCCACTGGCAACCTTGCTGTTTAATGCAAGAATTGGAGTTGCAACCCTTATTATTGGCCTAATTGGCGCAATATCCATCGGTTTTATTACAACGCAGAATGGCTTTAGTCACGATTTCGACCCGATGGCCTACGCGCTTGCGCCATCGTCATGGATAACCGCAATATTTGGCTGGGCTTTATCCAGCATCGTTTTGTCCGCATCACTCCATGTGTTCAACAAAGAGCTTATTAGTGCACTGAGCAAATCCCAACAACGGCAACAAAAGTTAGGCCATGCGCTTGCTGAACTAGATAAAACAAATCTAGAGCTACAATCAGCATTCGATGAGATTGCTCAATTACAGGGTATTATTCCAATTTGCTCCTATTGCCACAGCATCCGCGATGATCAAGGCGCTTGGAATCAACTAGAAGCCTACCTTTCAGAACATTCGGAAGCACAATTCAGCCACGGTATTTGTCCTCCATGCTCAACCAGACTTGCTGCTGAACTTCCACCCAGCAGTACCTAATTGTCACGCACAGCCACTAGAACACAGCGTTGAGATTCTCGATGGACTAGACAAGCAGTGGTCTGCACATGCTGGTCTACACATGCCATCCGTGTTAGTTTTACCCCGCCTTTCCAACCAAGAAAAAGACTATGACATTCAAAGCACTCGCTATCGATCTCGATGGCACTCTCCTCGTTGGAGACGACCTTTCCGAACGAAATCGACTAGCCGTTTTGGCAGCTCACAAAGCCGGTTTCGAGATCATTATTGCAACGGCAAGGTGGCGACATATGGCTCAAAGAATTGCTGCAGAAATCGGGATCAATAGTCCGATTATCGCCTGCAGTGGTGCCCAGGTATATTTGCCAGAAACTGGAGAAGACATTTTTGATCATCGACTTCCCGCAGACTTTACGCGTGATTTATATGAGCTTTGTAACCAACATCGTTGTATCGCCACTATTACGGTTGATGATGATGTGATTCTGAAATTAGATGGCGAACCAGATATGTCTCAGATGCCAGCGGAGATGAAGTGGGTCGCAAAGCTCTCTCCCAGTGATCACGCGGCACCACGAATTGCAGCAATTCAAGGCTCTGCTTTGAACGAAGAAATCAAAAACACGCTAAAGCTCAAATATGCAGATCAGGTCAACATCTATGACTCCATTGGTCCAAGTGGGAAAATAGTCATTACCGTGACGGCTAAGGCCGCCAATAAGGGCGAAGCCCTTAAGGTAACCTGTGACCATCTCGGCCTTTCTTTAGCTGAAGTCATCAGTTTCGGGGATGCCGAAAACGATATGGCCATGTTCGGGATTACTGGCAGCGCAGTTGCAATGGGCCAAGCAGGCGAGAGTGTCAAATCTGCAGCTAAGGTTGTTACCGGCACAAATATAGAAGACGGTGTCGCTATGGCTATTGATCGAATACTCAAAACAGGTGCGCCTTAGGTATTGATCATGGATGAGTTTAAATTCCCAGCCAGTGACGGCACTCCTGTTCATTGCTATCAGTGGCAACCTGTACAGTCGACCCGCGCTGTTATTCATATTTCCCACGGCATGGGCGAACATGCTGCACGATATGACTGGGTCGCAGGCCAACTCGCAAATGCCGGATATAAGGTATATGCCAGTGACCATAGAGGACATGGGCACACTGCGACAAAACTGGGTCAATTTGGTCCCGACGGTTGGAATCGAACATTGCTTGATCTCAAGGAAATGATGTTATCTCACAGATCAGACTTTCCAGGGCTTCCCGTTATATTGCTTGGACATAGCATGGGGTCGATGCTATCTCAACAATACATAGAGTTGCACGGAGACACCTTGGATGCGGTCATCCTGTCAGGTAGTCCCGGTTTTGCCAACCCGATCCTCACCTGGGTTGTAAAAATAATCGCGACGGTTGAAACGTGGAGGCTGGGCGATGAGCGAGAAAGCAGCCTGCTGCAAAAACTGATTTTTGGAGACAGTAATAAGAATTTTGAAACTGTATTAGAAGAAACAACGGGATTCGAGTGGTTAAGTCGTGATCCTGAGCAAGTACGATCCTACATAGATGATCCAATGTGCGGGTTTGTACCCTTCCCCGCCTCGCTCAAACTAGTATTTTCGGGTGCGAGTTGGACCCAAAAGAAAAGGAATGTTGCAGCCATACCCGTAACACTCCCAATCTACATGTTCTCCGGCACCTCGGACCCGGTTCATAACGAACTAAAAGATATAGAGCGCTTGTTGAAGCGGTATAAAGATGCAGATTTGAGCGTTGAAACACGGTTTTATAATGACGGTAGACACGAAATGTTAAATGAGATCAATCGGGACGAAGTCATGCAAGATCTGCTGTCTTGGATAGATAAAACCGTTTAGACAAGCTTTCAAGACAAGCTCTTAAAAACTGTTTTGCTCGCATTATTTCTCGCTATCACCGACCTTCCAATCCCAGCGTCCCGCATCATCGCCGTGTTCCAGCACACGCTGGTGAACGGTGTTCAATGCCTCGTAAATCTGTCTGGTGGCATCTTCCACGCTGGTGCCTTCTTTGAAATAGATTGGAGGTTGTATATGGGCACCTGCTGGCCCTGGAAAAATCTCTCTGGTTCCCTTGGGCCGAAGCTTAGCTAGACCAGCAAGATAAACCGGCACGACCGGTACATTACGATCCAATGCAAGTAGCGACACGCCATGCTTGAAGCGGGACATTTTTCGGCTGGTAGATCGTGTACCCTCCGGAAAAATAACTAGATTGGCACCTTGGTCCAACAGCCACTTAGAATAATCAAGTGTTTTAGAACCCCCACCACGCTTAATGGGAAAACTCGCGCCGGCTAAAGAGTTGTACCAGGGCTGGAGTTCAAGTTCTTTTCTACCGCCGCCATTCTTGATAAACCAGCGGTCTGCTGCAGCACCAAAGTAAGTATTCCATTTGATCCGCTGAGGCAATGCCTGGAACAGAGCGAGCGAATCAAAATGGCTGGTGTGGTTTCCTACTATAATGCTTGGGCCTTTCACATCCTTGAAATGCTCCTTACCTGTCACCGTGAAAGGTTTACAGCTACGCCAGATATGCCGGGTAAAATGTCGCCAGCGGAAGAAGAGTCGGATCGTTTTAGCCCACCACTTTATCTGCCATTCGTGGGGTCCAACAGTACGGATCTCCTGTTTAACCATTCTTATAAATAGCTCGATATCAATGCCAGGTAAGAGCATTGAATCAGTCGCGCTGGTGAGCTCTTGATGCAGTGCCGCTTTCTGTGCCCTAAAGTTATCGGAGACCTCAAAAACGGTGCAGTGATCATAGATACCAAGCAGTTGGTAATCAGCGAGAATAGTCGCCTCATACTCCTCTAGCACCTCTCGAATATTCCTGATTCGTTCAGGCTTCTCAACGACAGCCCTCATGCCCTCGGTGGATAAACGGGATAGTAATACGTAAGCGGGCATAGCCTACTCTCCGCCAGGTCCGTCTCCGGTCAGCATAGCCACAAAATCATCAATTTCTATGGCCGGTAGCGTGGTAATTTGAATACTACCCCGTGAGCCCAGTTCAACCGTGATTTTCGCCATAACTTCATTAGTTGGCGCTTCGATGATATTTACAAAATCGTAACCGCCCATGACTGCAAACTGCGCAGTTACGCGTGCGCCCATTGATTCAACTTCCTTGTTAACTTCTTTCAGACGTTCGGGTCGCGATTTGAGCGTCTTTCGACCATCATCAGTCAAAGTACTTAGCATTATATAGGTAGCCATTATTCTTCCTCACCCAGCATTAGGCTGGCTCTTAATATTTGTTATTGCACATTATCAATGCTCATTGTTATGCCGCGTTGCGGCTAACAAAGCAAGCTATCATTCCAGCACATAGCGACCCGGCGCGCGCTCCATGGCAGGATAACGCTCGGAACCCATCACGGTGACGGCTTCAACCTCTTCACCAGATCGCGCTTTCAACCAATCTATCCAGTGCTCGCGCCAAGATCCGGGCACTTCTTTGGCCGCAGTAACCCAATCATCAGGCTCGTCTGGCAACGCCTCCGCAATCCAGTATTTCATATGTTTATTTGGCTTGTTGCTTATCGTCTGAGTATGGTTTTGGTTTGTCAGTACAAATTCCACGTCACCACCGAAAAGCTGGACCGATCTATAACATCCGCGCCAAGGTGTAATGTGGTCAGTACTACCTGCCATAATATATGTGTCATAGGTAATCTTGGTAAGGTCGATTCGCTTACCTCCGAGCTTCATTTCCCGTTTAGCGAGCTGGTTCTCCCACGCCAAATCGAGGAAATCACACTGTAGTCCCGCAGGAACACGCGTGTAATCCATTGACCAGAATAACAAAGGATGCACCGGGGGATTTTTACCCAGCAAATAGTTATCCCGGTAAAATGTCATCACACTTTCTTCGGGCGTCAGCCAGGCAAACATCTCAAAGACGTCTTTTTCATCGAAAATGCCAGCTGTTTGTACCCTGGTTTTCTGGGCTTCGATAGAGCGCTCAGACACGAATAGACCAAAATCACTATCCTCCGGACGATTATCGAGAATATTCACGAATAGAGACTGCGAGTTCACAAGATCCTCGCCCCGGGCTTCTAAAAGACCCAGCGCCGCTGCAGTTGTGATCCCGCCTGCACACAAGCCCATCACATTCACTTTTTCACTACCCGTGATTTCCCGCATAACATTGATAGCGGTGATAACGTGCTCCGCATAATATTCAAGGTCCCAAT
>JBLHWY010000008.1:0-82609 GCA_047629195.1 Candidatus Azotimanducaceae bacterium | reverse complement strand
AGCAAATCATCCTTGTCATCCAGGCTGACGGCGCCCACCCCACCGATGAGGTCGGCGGAGTTTTCTTTTTCAGCTAGCCATCTCGCTGCTTCACTGGTTGCACCTTGTTGTGATATCGCATAAACAGAAGCGCCGCTAGCTTCCGCTGTTTTAAAAGCATCCGCATGTATCGACAAAAAAACATCGGCCTGCTGCGCCCGAGCAATTTCTGTTCTTTTCCTGTGAGCCAAGTAGTAGTCGCCCTCTCTCGTTAGAACAGACTTGAATCCCGGTTCCTTTTGAAACATCAGATGGAGTTTTTTAGCAATTGCGAGTACTGCATTTTTCTCGTAAAACTTACCCTTACCCACGGCTCCTGGATCATCACCGCCATGACCAGCATCTATGGCAATCACAACATCACGCATCTGCCTTGAAATACGATCAACCTGTTTTGAAATGGGGGCGATTTGCTGCTCTACCTCATACAAGTCAATCACAAGACGATGACCGTATTGAAGGATCGGCCGCAGCACAAAACTCCGCGGTTTGACAGGTTCCTCCAACTCCAGCACAACCCTTAAGTCATTGACATTTCTTGATGCTGTCCGCATGTTTTTAATCGGCGTGCCGCGATAGCTGAGGTTTTCGAGAATGTTCTTTGCCTTATCGGACCCCAAACGCGCATCTTCGATATCGATGACCAGACGTCTTGGATTGCTTAAAGAAAACAATTTGTGCTCAACAGGTTGCGACAGGTCAAATACAATCCTGGTTCTTTCAGGAGACGGGCGAACCCGAATACTGTCGATTAGTGTCTCATCGAGTGATGCTGCCCATATTACAGGTGTAATAAGCAGCAAGGGCATGCCCCTAGCCATGACAAGACACATGACAATGCCAGCCACAAAAATTGTGTAAATACGGTGAGATACTCTTATGCGGGTCGTTCTAATCATAAATCTCTGCAAAAAGGTCAGGCTTATGGTCTCGGCGATGCTCGCAAAGGGGAGAACTTGATTATCCGTTGATTAAGTTTGAAAATCGACCTTTGCATTAGCTTTGATCAGTTCTGCGACCAAGAACTCACCCCTTACGGTCATTGATTTGATGCAAGCAGACCTCCCCGCTCCTTGGCGGCTAAGCTCAATGACCAGATCACTTTCCGGTAGATAGCCCACGCCTTTTTCCGGCCATTCGATAAGACAAAGCGGTTCACCTTCAAAAAAATCATCGAAGCCGATGTATTCTAGCTCCTCCGGATCTTCTAAGCGGTAAAGGTCAAAATGATAAATTTTATAGTCACCAATTTCATAAGGCTCAACGAGCGTGAAAGTGGGACTTTTAACGGCACCAATATGTCCCATAGCGCGAAGAAGACCCCGAGCCAAGGTTGTTTTACCAGAACCCAAGTCACCGTCTAAAAATACTGTGCCATGCCCAGATAGCAATCTTGCGAGTAAGGCACCCAAATTTATCGTGGCTTGTTCATCTGGCAGGTCAATTTGAATATTCATTTCCACCCTCTAACTACTCGAATTCATTAGCAAGCTTTCTCAGATGTGGAATCAAGTCGGTTGCTATCAGTCCACGCTCACCGGGCCCCGCGACTGCACGGTCACCCGCAAGCCCATGCATAGTAACAGCAAGTTTTGCAGCTTCGGCGACGGCCAACCCTTGCCCCAGAAGTGCGCCGAGAACACCAGAAAGCACATCGCCCATACCCGCAGTCGACATGCCTGGATTACCATAAGGACAAACAGAAATTCGGCTGCCATCATGAATCAGAGACCCGACACCTTTTAAAATTACGATTCCACCAAACCATCCCTGCAGCAATTGGCTAAGAAAAAAACGATCAGAAGAAGCCGATGCGGTATCAGCCTGTGATTGAGCAGCCAAGCCTGCGACCAATCTCGCAGCTTCACCAGGATGAGGGGTGAGAATCCAGTTATCCCTTTTTTCAACCTGCCCAGCAAGCAAATTCAATCCATCCGCATCAATCACGATCGACTTCCGAACGCTTTTTGTATGATTGATCACAGCATCAAATACTTTTCTCGACCAATCCGATTTACCAAGTCCCGGACCTAGAACGACAATCGAGCACTGATCCAATAAATGCTCAAGTGAACCGCTGCCCTCTAAGCTATTGGTAGCTTCGTCTTCAAGTTCCATCTTTGCGATACCTCGAACCATCAGTTCTGGCATCCGACCAAGCAAGCTTTGGGCATGCGAGGAATGAGTTGCAACGGAAACAAGCCCTGCTCCGGTTCTTAACGCTGCCTCTGCACTCATAGCAACAGCGCCGCCCATGCCCTCATCTCCACCAACGATGAGGATATGGCCGAATTTGTTTTTATGCGAGTTTCTTGCCCGCCTAGGGAGCAAACCTTTTAAATCGCGCTTGTTAAGTACCCAAATACTTGTAGGCACCTGTTGTTTCGCATTATGGGGCACCTCTAGGTCATCGAAATAGACCTCACCCGCCATGTCCGGGCCGTCATCTGTCAAAAGCCCTCGCTTTGTGCCGATGAAAGTTACCGTCGCATGAGCCTTAATCGATACCCCCAGTATTTGGCCAGTATCAGCGCTCAATCCAGACGGAATATCGACCGCCAGCACTGGTATGGCACTCAAGCTAGCCATCTCATTAATACGCCTAATGACATCAGCAAACTCCGACCGGACAGGACCGTCAAGACCTATCCCCAAAAGCGCATCGATAATGAGGTCTGTCGTGCCCTCGAATACAAGCGGTGTCAGAGGTTCAATTTTTGCCTTACTTTGCTGGCAAAACTGATAGGCACTAGATGCATCAGGCCCTAACTTTTTTACATCACCAACGACAACAGCTTCAACTCGAAAGCCACGCTGTGCAAGAATACCAGCGATTAAGTAGCCGTCACCCGCATTATTTCCACACCCACAGTAGACTCGCACTGCCTTGGCTTCTGGCCAACGTTGCTGCACAACCTCCACACAAGCAAGCGCTGCTCTGCGCATCAAGGCAATACCAGGTATACCCGACTCCTCGATCGCGATACGATCAAGCTCTCTCACTGAAGCTGCATCAAACAGCGCGCGAGGTAACAATCTCCTGTCTTCAAGTGATTTGGTCATAATAAGTCGTCAACTTCTTTTTTGATGGCTTTTCGGTGGTTATTGAGTGGCATTCAACTCAAGTCGATTATAAGGTATGGCGCCCATGACCGACGACATTTATAAAAGACTCTCATTAGAAATAAAGCAATGGGGAAAAGAGCTAGGCTTCCAGGCAATCGGGATCACCGATACCCAGCTTGGCGAACATGAATCTCACCTCGAACGCTGGCTAGAATCCAACTTCCATGGCGAAATGCAATACATGTCCGCGCACGGTACAAAAAGATCAAGACCTGTGGAACTGGTTGAAGGAACAAAACGGATAATTTGTGTCAGGCTAGATTACCTCAAGGACAACCAAACTAAAGATCTGATTGCTTCGGATTCGAACGCCAAGGCCTATATCGCTCGCTATGCGCTTGGGCGTGACTATCACAAGGTTATCAGAAAACGCTTACTGCGATTGTGGCAAAAAATGCAGGACTTTCTCGCTGACGAAGAGATCACACACCATACCGCAAGAGTTTTTACCGATAGCGCCCCCATCCTTGAAAAAGCTCTGGCTGAGAAAGCAGGCCTAGGCTGGATAGGGAAGAACACATTAGTGATGAGCAAAGATGCAGGATCGTGGTTTTTCCTGGGAGAAATGTTCACAGATATCCCGCTAACAGTAGACCTACCGACAGCCTCTTCTCACTGCGGGTCATGTACTTCGTGTATGGACGTGTGTCCTACGAACGCCTTCGTCGCACCTTACCAATTGGATGCTACCCGCTGCATTTCTTATTTAACGATCGAACATCGCGGCACAATTCCTCTCGAGCTTCGAAAACCGATTGGCAATAGAATCTTCGGATGCGATGACTGCCAGGCTTATTGTCCATGGAATAAATTTGCGAATTTTAGTTCGGAACCAGACTTTAACCCCCGTCATAACCTGGACAGCCCTATGCTATTAACGCTTTTTAGTTGGTCGGAGGAAACGTTTCTAAAAAATACAGAGGGCTCAGCAATCCGTCGAACCGGCTACCAAGGCTGGATAAGGAATATCGCAGTAGCGCTTGGCAATGCTAACTATGATCCACAAATAATTGAGGCACTACGTTCAAAAAAAATAACCGCAACGGAAATTGTGGAGGAGCATATTGACTGGGCAATAGAACAACAAAATGCTTCAAAACATCCGTTCTTAGCTCAGCACGAAGTAAAACCTAATAAGCTATAACTAAGAGGTCTACCTAAGTGAGAAGAAATTATCACGATAGAATCTCAATTCCTCGATCGACTCTCTAGTGTCATCAATCGCCCTGTGAGCGCCCTGCTTCTTAATACCTTCGGCTACATCTGGACGCCAGCGCACAGCTAACTCTTTGATGGTACTAACATCTAGATTTCTATAGTGCAGGTAGCCCTCAAGCTGCGGCATATACTTCACTAGAAACCGGCGATCTTGACCGATTGAATTCCCACACAGAGGGGATTGACCAGCTTCAACGTGAGATTCGATAAAGGCTAATGTTTGAGCTTCAGCCTCAGCTTCACTAACTCCCTGAGTTTTAACCAGTTCTACCAGTCCAGAAGCAGTATGATGCTCGGTGTTCCATTCGTCCATTCGGTCTAACAATGACTGCTTTTGCTTAACGTATATAACGGGTCCTTCAGCAAGAATAGCGAGTGACGAATCAGTAATAATCGTCGCAATCTCAATGATCCTTTCTTTCTCAGGATCCAGACCCGTCATTTCAAGATCCATCCAAACGAGGTTTTCAGAGTAACTCACTCAAACTCCTTACATTGTTATTATTCATCTTCGTGCTCACTATTGTGCTATTCAACATTCCAACTGGACAACCTGACTGGACAATCCAAATGAGCAAATACGCAGTGCGGTAAGCAGCGCAATATTACCTGAAAGCGGGTCTTATAAACTAGGCGGAACGTTTTTTTTCGACAAGTCACCAATCAGGTCGCTTCTCTCTCTTCGAATTTGATAAAGTAGCCACCTGTGTCTGGAGATCAACATGTTGCCACTCATCATCGAACCATCTGAACTTCAGGAAAACCTGAACCTTAAAGACCTAATGATCGTCGATTTATCTAAACGCAGCGCCTATGATAACGCCCACATTCCCGGGGCTGTTCATGTTGATCCTAGAGAAATCATCAGCGGCACACCTCCATCACCAGGCAAACTTGCAAGCCTAGGACAGCTCGAGACGTTATTTGCACGCATCGGCTATTCCTCTGAGCAACAAATCGTAGCTTATGATGATGAAGGCGGTGGTTGGGCTGGCCGATTCATCTGGACCCTCGATACGATATCGCATGCAAAAAGCTCTTATCTCAATGGTGGTATTCATGCTTGGATTGCCGCTAAGGGACAACTTACAGCAGAAATTCCAGAAGTGACCCCCTCTTCGGTCACGCTCAAAATATCAAACCAGTTCACGGCAACAATGGAAGAGGTGCTTGCCAGCCTTAAACGTAAAGATGTACGCATCTGGGATGCACGAAGCAAAGAAGAGTTTCTGGGTGAGAAAAAACTCTCAGCCCGCGGCGGGCATATCCCTGGCGCGATCAACCTTGACTGGCTCGACACAATGGATCACGACGATGCGTTGCGTATCCGAACCAACGTCAAAGAGATTTTGACCAACCGCGGCCTGAGCCAAGACAAAAAAATTATTACACACTGTCAAAGCCATCACCGGTCTGGCCTAACTTACCTAATCGGAAAGTCACTGGGGTACGATATCCGTGCCTATCCGGGTTCCTGGTCGGAATGGGGAAATAATTCTGATACACCCGTTGAAACAGGATGAGTCATTTTTCTATTATTGTGCAGCATCTAACGCCGCAGCATTTGCTATCGAGACTTGTCGGCATCGTCGCATCAACTCGGATTAGGTGGATCAAGAATCTCTTTATTTCCATAATTATTCGAATATTTGATGTTGACCTTTCTGAAGCCGAACGCAGCAACTACCGAGATTATGAAACGTTCAATGATTTTTTTACGCGTACTTTACAGCCTGGGGCGAGAGATTTCTGCGGCCTAATGAGCTCACCTGCCGACGGCGTTGTATCCGCCTGTGGCGACATAACCGATAGCAAGCTTTTCCAAGCCAAAGGCAAGAGTTATACGCTTGAAAAATTGCTAGCCAACGCTGGCGCAACAAAAAAGTTTAGCAATGGTAGCTTTGCCACCATTTACCTCTCACCGAAAGATTACCATCGAGTCCACTGTCCCATTGCTGGCAGTCTGCAGATGGGGACCTACGTTCCAGGCAAGCTATTTTCAGTCAACAAGAAAACAACAGAAGCCGTGGATGACCTGTTCGCAGTAAATGAGCGCTATGTTATGCATTTTGATACTGCCAAGGGTGCCATGGTTGTCATTATGGTGGGCGCTATGATCGTTGCCGGTATTCGACCAGCATGGCAAGACAAGGTTTTCCCTGCACGTAAGTTTGACAAGCACAGGTTTTTACCACCAAAAATATTTGCTCAGGGCGATGAACTTGGTAGTTTTTTAATGGGGTCAACTGCCATCGTGCTTTTCGAGCACAAGGTAGACTGGAACATCAAGCCTAATCAATCCGTCAAACTAGGAGAATCGCTGGTCAATACTGCCGACCAGACTGAAGCAACACTATAAGCGGTCGCGGCTGAAGGTAATCACCTCATCAATAGATTTTTTGCCACACAGAAGCATCACTAATCGATCGATGCCGACTGCAACACCCGCACAATCGGGGAGCTGAGACATACTTATTAGCAACTTTTCATCTCGATCAATTAGAGGTAAACCTCGTACTTTTCGTTGAAGGTTGTTTTCTTTAAATCGCTCACGAAGCTCAGCGGCGTCCGTTAGCTCATCATAACCATTCGCCAATTCCATTCCTTGCCAATAGAGCTCAAACCTCCGCGCGACGCTATTTGATTCATCATTCAGGTTGACCTTTGCCAAAGCAGCCTGTCCAGAGGGAAAATCAGACACAAACGTGGGTTCAACTATGTTAGGTTCGATGCAGCTCGAAAAAAGCAGATCCAAACATTCATTGTGTGTCGCTTGGTCATCGATGCCATCAATGTGTTCTGAGGCGAGACCTTCTTTATCAATGAGTCGATAGAGCTCAGGAAGAGACAAAACATGAGGGTTGTGGCCAAAGTAAGACAAAAAAACCTCTGCATAGGTCGTATATTGCACCGGACTGGAGGCGCCCTTAATCTCCTGCCGCAAAGCCTGCAGCAATTCGGCAACCTCGGCCATCAATTCCTCAAGCGAGAATCCCACTCGATACCACTCAAGCATGCTAAATTCTGTGTTGTGTCTTGAGCCCAATTCACCTGCCCGGAAAGCAGGACAAATTTGATAAATAGAACCACTGCCGCTCGCCAGCAATCGTTTCATGCTGTACTCAGGAGATGACTGTAAATAGAAGGTCGCACCTTGATCGATCAAGGTCAGGCTTTCAATATGCAAATCGGATACGCCACTTGCTCCCAGAACTGGCGTTGTTACCTCCATCACAGCCCTTGCCTCAAAAAAACGGCGAATAACCGTGTATATTTTGCTTCTGTTCAAGAGTGTCGCTGAGTCAATTCCCGGCTGCCAACTCATCTAATTAGACTCTTCCAATTAAACTTATCCAACTAAATTAGGACTTAACTCTATTCTGGTATTCGCCGGTGCGAGTATCGACTCGAATAACTTCGCCTATATTGATAAACAGTGGAACCTTAACCATAGTGCCCGTACTTAAGGTTGCAGGCTTAGTGCCACCCTGAGCCGTATCTCCCTTCAAACCAGGATCAGTGTCAGCCACTTCTAACTCAACAAAGTTAGCCGGAGTCACTGCAATCGGGGCTTCGTCCCACAACGTCACCAAATAACTATCTTGTTCCTTCAGCCAGCGTATGCAATCTCCAACTGCTGCCTCGTCGGCACCCATTTGTTCAAAACTGCCATCTGTCTTCATGAAATGCCAATATTCACCATCGTTGTAGACATATTCCATGTCCAATTCCATCACATCAGCGCCTTCCAGTGATTCACCAGATTTAAAGGTTCGCTCCCAGACCTTCCCAGACTTCAGATTTCGCAATTTAACTCGGCTAAACGCTTGCCCCTTGCCAGGTTTCACGAACTCATTCTCTAGAATTGAGCAGGGATCGCCCTCGAGCATCACTTTGAGCCCAGACTTGAACTCATTAGTAGAAAAGGTTGCCATTAATCTTTTTCTCTTAGAAATTTTGAGAATGAATGATAACGCTTCAGCGAGACAAATTGCAGCGGCATTTCATCCTGTAGGCCCTCATCTAGACCCAGCCTTCTGCTATAGTATTGACATTAAGCTGGATACACTGAATGAGTAACAAGGAACCTGTCAAACTCCTGATTCTCGAAGAATCGCAAAACAGGGCTGAGGAATTAATTGTACTACTGCGGACCGCGGGACGTGCGACCCGTGCCCATCAGGTAGAATCTCTAGCGGACTTCGTCGATAAATTGAAAACTCGTAACTGGGATTTGCTTTTGGCGTCTCGCGAAGCAAGCGGAGTGACCGCACAAGCAGCAATAGAAATAGTACGCGGACTTGAAATCGATATCCCAATTATCCTGCTCGCAGACGATCGTGAGATTTCCTCAATAACCGAAGGCATGAAACTAGGAGCCCTTGACGTTGCCCTAGAAGATGATGACGAGCGACTCAGCCTAATTATTAAGCGAGAACTCAAAAATCTCGAGAACAGACGCCTTCGAAAAAGAGCAGAAGTAGAATTGCGGGAAACCGACCGACGCAATCAATTATTGTTAGATAGCTCAAGTGCTGCAATCGCTTATGTCCATGAAGGCATGCATATCTACACCAACAATGCATATTCGGAATTATTTGGTTACGAAGATCCAGATGACTTTGCCGGGATTCCAATCATCGACCTGATTGCGACTGAGGATCAGGTGAAATTCAGGAAATTTCTTAAGAATTTTGAACTACGCGGTGAAGATGTAGAAGAGTTCACCTGTGTAACAAGCGACGATTTAAGAATACTTTCAAGCCTGGCGCTGTCGTCGGCAACCTACGATGGTGAAGTCTGCACGCAAGTTATCTTCCGTTCAATGACGGATGACAGCGAACTCGAAGATCGAATAAAGGAGATATCCAGCCAAGATCTACTAACAGGTCTTTACAACAGAACATTCTTTATTGAACAACTTGATTCAGCCGTTGATCAAGCCCATAACGGTCAGAATTCCTATGTTTTCTTCTACATAAGCATCGATGATTTCTCTAGAGTTCGCGCAGAGGCAGGCATCTCAAACGCTGATCTGGTGCTGGGTGATCTGGCTACGCTCATTCGTCTGATCACAGACGAGACCCATATCATGGCTAGATTTGGCGATGATGTTTTTACCCTGCTCTATCGCACCGCTGACAAAGACGTCGCAGCGGCCGTCGCAGAAGAAATTAGAGCCAAGGTCGACAACCACATGTCAGAGATTTCTGGCAAAAGTTACCAGCTCTCCGTCAGTATCGGGCTATCACTCATTACTGAAAATGCACCCACGAGTGAAGAGGTTATTTCACGAGCGCACAAAGCAGCCGCAGGTATCGTCGACGGAAATGGCGTTAATTTCTATCAGACTGAACAAGTTAAAGTCGGAGAGGATGGAAAAGCGCTTACGTCAGAAAACATTAAAGAGCTAGTTCGAAATTCTATCAGCAACAACTTGTTTAAGCTGATGTTCCAGCCTGTTGTCAGCCTGCATGGGGATGACGACGAACAATTTGAAGTACTCCTGAGGTTAATAGACGAGGATGGAAATGAACTCTCACCGGGTCAATTTCTTGGTCCGGCAGAAGATGCGGGATTGCTACAAAAACTCGATAGATGGGTTATTTTACAATCCATAAAAATGCTATCGGTTCATCGTGCGTCAGGCAGTAAAGCCAGATTGTTTATTAACATCACCCACAAATCAGTATCCGATGACACATTTCTGCCCTGGATTAGCGTGGCGCTGAAAGCTGCTAGGCTGCCCAGTGATACGATCATATTTCAGATACATGAAAGCGATGCAAGCGCCTACATCAAGCATGCAACAAAGTTTGCTAAGGGACTTGCCCAACTACACTGCAAAACATCAATTAATCATTTTGGTTGCTCCCTTAATCCATTTAACCTCCTGAAACATTTGACACCAGATTACGTGAAGCTAGACGGTTCCTTTGCGCAAGAAATTGAACACAACGAAGAAAAACAAAAAGAACTTATAGATATGGTGAAATCGCTTCAATCGACTGGCGTGCTGACGGCGATCTGTGGCGTAGAAAACCCAATCGTACTTTCCACACTTTGGCAGGCAGGCGTTAATTTTATTCAGGGCTACTACATCTCCCCCCCTCTTGAGAACATGGACTACGATTTTGCCAGCGAAGACAATTAGTTCACAGTTGCGCTAATACCAAGTTTACCCATTCCAAATCATGGCTGCCAAAAACCGCTTCTAACACGAACAAAACCCAGGTCTACATGAGCATCGTCAATATGATTGACAGCAATAATATTGAAATCAGAGCCGCTCATAGTCCCGAGGTAATCAGGCTCGGCCAATTGCTGCGAGATTCTTTCATCAGCACGATGTCACCCATCGTACCGGACGCCGCAAATGTTGCGTTTGCTAATTTGAAAGAACCAGAGAGATTTGCGCAAAGCTGTTGGCAAGACTTTCAGGTATTGGCCATACAGAATGTCATCAAGGGCATGCTTTTTGTTGTTGAAAACAAAATTGAATCGCTCCACCTTGACCCTGCACAAAAAAGAAGAGGCTATGGTTCGCTACTATTAAGAAAAGGAGAATCTATCATTTTGTACGAGGGTTACTCGGTAGCAAAACTTGATGTTCTCATCGCGAATCAAGCAGCCATTGCTTTCTACCAGTCACAAGGCTGGCAAATTGATTCTGAATTTATCGGCCTCGAAGTTGGTGATGTGCAGGTTCCTATGTATGAAATGCGAAAAAAACTCCGCTAAACAGTCACTTGTGTTCTGTCAAACCCGCTCAGCTTCTCTATCTCTAATCCCCATAAGATAAAGAATGCTGTCCAGACCAAGAGTTGAAATCGATTGTTCCGCACTTTCACGGACAACTGGCTTTGCGTGAAAAGCAATACCTAACCCTGCAACAGCCAACATTTGCAGATCATTCGCGCCATCACCAACCGCGATCACTTGTTCCAGGGCAATCCCCTCTTTCTCTGCTAACTCTCGCACCAAACTCGCCTTTCTAGCGGCATCGACAATAGGTTCAATCACTTTACCCGTTAGCAGGCCATGCTCTATTTCAAGTCGATTAGCATACACATAATCAATAGCCAGTTTCTGCTGCAAAACTTTGCCAAAAAAATCGAAACCACCGGAAAGAATCGCAGTTTTATAACCCAGTCGATTGAGTGTCTCAAATAGATGCTCAACACCCTCGCTGAGCGGTAATGCAGCGGCAACTTCCTCTAAACAGTCCTCAGACAAACCTTTCAAGAGCGCAACTCTTTCATGCAAACTCTGCCTAAAATCCAATTCGCCCGCCATGGCTCGGCTGGTTATTGCTGAAACTTTCTCACCAACGCCCGCTAACTCTGCAAGTTCGTCTATTACTTCAGTAGTGATAAGCGTCGAATCCATATCGAAGCAAATAAGCCTGCGATGACGTCTGAATATACCGTCTTCCTGAATCGCGATATCAATCTCAAGGTCACTGCAGACCTGCATCAATTCAGTCCGCAAAGATTTTGAATTCTCATGCCCGCCTTTAAGCGAAAATTCTACACAAGCTTTAGCACCAACACCCTGTTCATCTAGGCCTTTATCGTCAACATTCACTCGCCCCGAAAGACGCACGATACTGTCGATGTTCATGCCATTATCAGCAATCACTCTGGAAACCTTCGCGATATGTGCTGCCTTTATTTTCCGAGCCAGGAGAGTCAGAATAAACCGAGGCTGGCCCTGATGAGTGGTCCACTGCGCATAACTGGACTCAGTAACGGGAAGAAAACTAACATCAACGCCAAGATCACCGCCCAGATCAAGAACCAAATTTTGAATGTACTGCTGAGAACCCTGCTGAGAACCATCTAATCCAGTGTCATTCGTTGCCACAGAAGGAATATTTACTAGTAGGCCCAATACGAGCGAGTCATGAATAACAGCTTGGCCTATATCAAGAATATCCACGTCATATTGAGATAGGCACTCAGTGATGGCGGCAGTGACGCCAGGACGATCTTGTCCAGCGACAGTAATTAGTACAAGTTCTGACACGAGTCATTCCTAAAGTATTGTATTTTTCATTATCACCTCTTCATGATCTTAAGACAAAGTGATCTCTGACTAGGTATACTGCCCAACCATCAAAACCTTAAGGCTTATTCGGCTTGGCAATGCCCAACCCGGGTTAGCTTTTCCTAGTAAACAAAGCACTATGCACAGGTCAAAATCAAAGATTGTTTTGTTTTTCATGATCCCGGGGCTGGCTAGTCTGGTTCTATCTCTGTTACTTGTCACCAATTTTATCCATAGCGAATTGAACGAACAAAGACAGCATTTTACCAGGGCAATCGTTACCCAGTTGACGGCTTCAACAGCCGACTATCTCGTCACCGAGGATTTATTAGGACTCAATGTTGTTTTGGGTACATTAGTATCTCAGGGTGATTTGTTATTCGCTTCCGTCTATAACACTGACAACAAATTACTTGCACAAGCTGGTAAGCGAGGATCGAAACGCCAAGACATTATTACCCGAGATATCTCTTTTCAGAATGAAACAGCAGGATATTTACAAGTCGTCGTCAATCAAACAGCGCTAGACAATAGACTTAATACCCTAATATTTTCTTTCGTTGCGCTGCATTTATTGGTCCTGGGCGCACTTGGTCTGTTCGTTTGGTACTTTGCTGATTTGATATTTTTAGGTCTATTTTCAGTCAAAGAGCCACAGGCTTCTATAAAATTTTCGACGAATTCAGACATCCCACAACAAACGCTAGAAGACGAAAGAGTAGCTATACAAGCACCAGAAGGCGAGCCAGATAGCGCAAGCATAATTCTAGTGATGAAAATAAGACCGCAACGCTGGTTAGCAGCACACGAGGAAAGAATATCTGGCGCACTTTCTCTATATCGATGCAAAGTCGAAGTTTCCGAAGGACAAGATATTGTTGCGATGTTTTCAGGAGCCAACCTGAAGGACTGCCTCTACGACGGAATCTGTGCGGGGCTACTTCTGATTCAAGTTTTTGACAGATTAAATACAACAATCAATATCAAAATTGGGATCAACCTTGTCTCTGACCTTAAACAAATAGAAGCGGCTAGAAAACAAACGGTTTACATTGCTTCTTTGGCAGAGCGCCAACTTCTACTCAGCAATGACGCGTACCAACTTTGCTCCGAAGATTCGCGTCTAGTGATTAGTGAGTATTACAATTCTCTAATGCCCATCGGTTCTGTATATCTAGTCGAATCCCTTCAACCCGCATACCAAAAACTCATCGGACTCCAGGCGCTACAACTCTCGAAGGGTTAGCCAGCGGCTAGGACTAACTAGTTCTTATCCTAAACATCTCCATGGTGACTTCCCGACAACCTATTGATTCTCTGAACAACAGATCTAAAAAGTCTCCGAAACTCACCTTAGAATGGGTATTGACGGACGGGAACTAACTACCTCCTAGCGTAACAGAGTCTACTTTCTGAAACCCTCTCGGCAATTTTAAACCACGTCGGGCGCGCTCACCGCGATAGTGTTCAAGGTCCGAAAATTTCAATTTGATGTACCGCTTACCAGAAAATACAATAATGGTATCGCTCTCAGAAAAGACAATGAGATGAGACATTATTTCAGTTCGATCTAGCACTCTAGCAGGAGGAATACTCAACATTTTGACACCTTTCCCTCGCCCTAAAATTGGCAGCTCTAAAAGTGGAAATATCAGCAAACGACCCTCGTTACTGAATGCTGCAACGAATTGAGAATCAATATCTTCGATAATCTTTGGCTCGAGAACGATGCCGCCTTTGGGTACGGAGATAAACGCTTTTCCAGCCTTATTCTTGGTTTGGAGACCAGCTAGCTTTGTTATAAATCCATAACCCGCGTCACTTGCAACTAGAAATTGTGTTTCTTCGTCCCCTACCATCACGCCTGTAAAATAGGCACCAGGAGGTGGATTCACTCTTCCGGTCAACGGCTCACCCTGACCACGGGCCGAGGGCAACGTATGTGCAGCAACTGTGTAAGCTCGGCCAGTGGAATCGAGGAAAATAATATCCTGATTAGATCGGCCAGGCGCCGCCTGAAGCAATTTGTCACCGGAGCGATAGCTCAATTCTTCTGCGTCAACTTCGTGACCTTTAGCCGCTTTTATCCAACCTTTCTCGGAAAGCACAACCGTTATAGCTTCGGTTGAGATAAGGTCTTTCTCCCTAAAAGCCAGAGCCTCCGCACGCTCTACAATGGCTGAACAACGTTCATCGCCAAACTCTTCTGCGTCAGCCAAAATCTCTTTCTTTATGAGGGTTTTGAGACGCGTTTTTGATCCAATTGTTTTTTCAAGATCTGCGCGCTCTATATTGAGCTCGTCCTGCTCGCCCTTAATTTTAATTTCTTCAAGTTTCGCAAGCTGTCTCAACCTTAAATCTAAAATCGCATCTGCTTGGATATCAGAGATTTCAAACTTCTTCATTAAAACTGTTTTTGGCTTGTCTTCGGTTCTGACAATTCTGATCACTTCATCAATATTGAGGAAGGCGACCATTAATCCTTCCAATATATGAAGGCGGTCAAGAATCTTGTCTAACCGATACTGAAGTCGTCGCAGAACCGTGTCTGTTCTATAAGTTAACCACTCAGACAGCATTGTGTTAAGCGGCTTCACTCTAGGACGCCCATCCAAACCAATCACATTGAAATTGGCTCGATGGGTTCGCTCGAGATCTGTAGAAGCAAATAAATGCCTCATCAAAGAATCTACATCGATACGATTAGATCGGGGAACAATCACAATCCGAGTTGGATTTTCATGATCAGACTCATCCCTAAGATCAACAACCATGGGGAGTTTCTTAGCCTGCATTTGCGCAGCGATTTGCTCTAGAATTTTTGTGCCGGACACCTGGAAAGGTAACGCTGTAATTACAATGTCGCTATCTTCAACCTGAAAAACAGCACGAGTGCGAACAGCACCTCGACCTGTTTCATAAATTTGTTGAATATCTTCTCTGCTTGAAATGATTTCTGCACCAGTTGGAAAATCCGGTCCCTTAATATGTTCACACAACTCTTTCACTGTCGACTTCGGTTTGTCGAGCAAACGAATGCAAGCTGTCGCAACTTCCCTCAAGTTATGTGGAGGAATATCCGTTGCCATACCAACCGCGATACCACTACCACCATTCAACAGGATATTGGGTAGTCGCGCAGGTAAGTATTCCGGCTCGTCCATCGTTCCATCGAAATTTGGCTTCCAGCTAACAGTGCCCTGACCAAGTTCAGACAACAACGTTGCAGCATATTTAGTCAGCTTGGATTCTGTATATCTCATGGCGGCAAAAGATTTAGGATCATCTGGCGACCCCCAATTTCCTTGCCCATCAACCAAGGGATAGCGATAAGAAAAGGGCTGCGCCATTAAAACCATCGCTTCATAGCTTGCGCTATCGCCATGGGGGTGATACTTACCAATGACATCACCAACGGTTCGCGCAGATTTAGAATATTTCGCATCCGCATTAAGGCGCAGTTCAGACATCGCGAAGACTATACGACGCTGCACAGGTTTGAGCCCATCGCCAATGAAGGGCAGCGCTCGGTCATTAATTACATACATGGCATAATTAAGGTAGGCGTTTTCTGTGAACTGCCCAAGAGACGCCGTTTCGGAGATGCCCGATTTATTTATTTCGCTCATTACTTACACTGTCTCAATTACAAACTGGTTATCATTTTAATAAATCTTCTATTTATAAAGCTTCCGCTTGGTCACCTTTTTCTTCAAGCCAACTCTTACGGTCCGCCGCGCGTTTCTTTGATAGCAGCATGTCCAGAGTTTCGTTTACTTTGCTCCCTGACTCGATGTTAAGTTGAACCAGACGTCTTGTGTCTTCAGCCATTGCGGTTTCACGGAGTTGCAAAGGATTCATCTCGCCAAGACCCTTGAAGCGCTGCACCGTTACTTTGCCTTTTTTCTTTTCAGCTTTAATTAAGTCAAGGAAACCTTGCCGCTCTGATTCATCGAGTGCGTAAAAAACTTCCTTACCTACATCAATTCGATAAAGGGGCGGCATTGCAACAAACACATGTCCATTCTCAACAAGTGCCGGAAAGTGTTTTACGAACAGCGCTATAAGCAAGCTCGCAATATGTAAACCATCCGAATCGGCATCGGCCAAGATACAAACTTTGCCATACCTCAGGCCGCTGAGATCCGGCGACGCAGGATCGATTCCGAGTGCGACTGAAATATCGTGAACTTCCTGTGAGGCAAGGATTTCAGATGAATCAACTTCCCAAGTATTAAGGATTTTCCCTCGTAACGGCATAATCGCCTGGGTCATTCTATCCCTCGCTTGTTTAGCTGAGCCACCAGCAGAATCCCCCTCGACTAAGAACAACTCGCCTTGCATCGCATCTTGACACGAACAGTCGGCCAACTTTCCAGGTAACGCCGGTCCGGATGTTACTTTCTTTCGAGCCACTTTCTTGCCGGCACGCAGCCTAGCTTGAGCATTATTGATCGCGAGTTCCGCAATAAGGTTTGCATCAGCAACATTCTGATTAAGCCAAAGGCTAAAGCTATCTTTAACAACGCCGGAGATAAATGTAGCAGCTTGCCTTGAGTTAAGTCGCTCCTTCGTTTGACCAGCAAATTGCGGTTCAAGCATCTTTGCTGACAATACATGTGCACATCGGTCCCAGATATCGTCTGCGGAAATCTTGACACCGCGCGGCACTAAATTCCTGAATTCACAAAACTCCCTTAACGCCTCCAATAAGCCGGAGCGAAGGCCATTTACGTGCGTACCACCTTGAGTTGTTGGAATTAGATTTACGTAACTTTCGGTCACCAACTCGCCACCTTCTGGCAACCATTGAACAGCCCAGTCAACCGCTGCTTCATTTCCCGCAAATGAGCCAAGGAACGGCTCGGCCGGCAACAATTCGTAACCTTCTAGCTCATCACTTAAATAATCTTTCAGGCCAGTCTCGTAGAACCATTCAAAGTCTTTCTCTTCGTCTTTGCCCGCGGTCTCATTGGTAAAGAAAACTCGCAGTCCTGGGCAAAGTACTGCTTTGGCTTTTAGCAAATGTTTCATTTTTGAAACAGAGAATTTGGGCAAATCGAAATACTGAGGGTCGGGCATAAAATTAATCAGAGTACCCGTGTTTCTCTTACCGACACTGTCTTTTACCGAAAGCTCTTTCGTTTTGTTACCGTTCTCGAAACCCATGTGATGTAGTTTGCCATCACGTTTGATATAGACATCGAACTGTAAAGACAGAGCATTGACGACAGAAACGCCGACGCCGTGGAGGCCACCTGAAAACTTATAGTTGTCGCTATTAAATTTTGCACCAGAATGCAGGCGCGTCAAAATCAGCTCTACCCCGGATACTTTTTCTTTCTGATGAATATCAACAGGCATGCCACGCCCATTGTCACCAACGGACATTGAGCCGTCATTTCGAAGGGTGACACGAATTTCATTAGCGTATCCCTCCA
This sequence comes from Candidatus Azotimanducaceae bacterium, assembly GCA_047629195.1. Classification (GTDB taxonomy): domain Bacteria; phylum Pseudomonadota; class Gammaproteobacteria; order Pseudomonadales; family Azotimanducaceae; genus UBA4582. Next base: position 64,736 of record JBLHWY010000008.1, on the reverse strand, counting down.
ACGCTTCATCAACACTGTTGTCAATAACCTCTTGCGCCAAATGATTTGGGCGAGTGGTGTCAGTGTACATTCCCGGTCGTTTTCTAACGGGATCTAAGCCTTCCAGGACTTCAATGGAATCTGCTTTATAGGAGTTATCTGCCATTTGATTTAGTCAATCTCATGCGCTCGGGGTGGACGTGAAAAAATATGGGGGCGAAAATGTGATCAGGTCGATTCTGTCTCATACAGTGCAGCATGCCAAATCAAGGATGATCTGACACCAAACGATTATACCCGTCGAGTTCTCTTTATTCTTCAGAAATTTGAACTGCAATTTGACAATTCAAAATTTGATTGACACTTGCTCGAGTGATCGACCTTGCGCGAGGCAAAAAGTCAAAAGCTCGCCTAAGAACTTGTTGATCTGGGATTTTTCATCCGGCTGAAACATTTGTGTATTTGGCGTGGCATAGCGGTACTTAAAATTTCGATGACGCTCGAAGCTAATTACCTCGGCGGACTTGATATCGTGGTAAACGCGAATGGTCAGTATCGGCCAGCGCACCCAGGGCTTGTCCGCCTCGTTCTCAACACGCATGGTGAGCATCGTTGTGTAGCGGCACCGTTCGGTTATGTGAAGGCTAACGCGCGCACCATCTTCGGTCACGCCTTCAACTCCAAACTCCCTCGACTCTTCACTATCCATAGATGAAAAAAGGCGCTGCAGCCGGATGAAATTAGCATCACATTCAGCCATATCCGACACTAGGTCTGGTACGTATTTACGCTTCCTCATCATCTTATTATCACTAGCTAGTATTATCACTTGGTTCTATTGCTGTTTTGTCTTCTTGATTACTTTCTTAATTTTTTGCGTAGAGCAGAAACTGCAAATACCCAAATTTATTTCGCACCAAAAAAACAAGCCTACCACATTTTTCGACAAAAAAAGGCCAGTTGTCGAGTGAACAAAAAGGAACAATTGCTTCGCCACTTGTATCGGTTATAAATCAATGAATTACAAAAATAATCGATCAACAATTATATATTTATACCACTATCACAACTTACTGTAGTATAGCGCGTTCTACGGTACTCAAGGTTTTTTAGCAATAACGCTGACTACCCATCACATTTAGGGCCCAGGCAATACTAGCCCTTCAACGCTTCAATAATCATAAATTCAACTCTATCTAACGCGCCCTTATTGCGCTCCATTACTTTCAAAGCAGCATTTTTTCGTTCGACAATTACTGACTCCGAACTCTGAATCAACGAAACCTCTGCCGCTAACTCCTTACTAGATGACACGAGCTTCATCGCGCCTTCATCAATGAACTGCCGCGCTATGTCATCCACATTTCGCAGGTACGGCCCCATAAGAAGCGGAAGGCCAAAGCTTGCAGGCTCCATTGGATTATGGCCTCCAACAGGTACTAAGCTACCTCCGATGAAGGCAACATTTGACATGCTATAGAATGCCATAAGCTCCCCCATTGTATCCAACACATATACCATGGTGCTGCAATTAAAATCATACCCGTCACTATGTTTCTGAGTCGTAAAATCAGACGCGCCACACAGCTTAAGTAACTCTTGGGTTCTGTGTGGATGACGCGGTACCAACACGAGCAATATTTCAGGGATAGACTGTTTAAGTAGTTCTAACGCTGAGAGCACTAACTCCTCTTCTCCCGAATGAGTGCTTGCTGCAATAAAAACAAATCTACTTTTAAAGCTCGAAGCCAACAACTGAATAGCCGAGCCAGCGGACGTATCCCGTTCTACATCGAACTTTGTGCTACCAGTTATTCGCAATTTTTCACGGCTAAGACCCAAACTGATAAAACGATTTCCCTGGGGCTCGCTCTGCGCCGCAACGCGAAACAGCGCGTCCATCATAGGTTGTGATAGCGCGCTTATTTTTTTGTAGCCTCGGGTGGACTTCTCCGACAAACGACCGTTAACAAGCATCACCTTAACTCCCTTGTTGGCCGCGTAATGTAACATGTTGGGCCAGAGCTCTGTATCCACTATAATTAGCGCGATTGGCGAAGTTCTATTCAAAAATCGCGTGACTGCCCCCGGGGTGTCATAAGGCGCGTAGCGGTTTTCAATCCGCCGCCCAAGAAGTGCAGCAGCTCTTTCTCGCCCAGTAGGCGTCATATTTGTCATGAGTACGTCGAAACCCTGGTCAAGCAATCGACGAACCAGAGGTGCTGCAGCAATTGTTTCACCTGCCGAAACAGCGTGAACCCAGATCAGGCGATCACTATGAATTTCATCCCCAAAACCAAGCCGCTGCATGAGTGAAACTCGGTAGCTTGGCTCTTTCAGAGATCGCCAATAAAGACGAAGAAAAACAAATGGCAAGACCAAATAGAAGAATAAGCTATATAGAAATCTACTCAAAGGGGCAGTTCCTACAGCCACTGCCACAACAGTAACCTCTTTTGAGATGAAACCATGCTGAAAAAACAAAGGCGCCATTTTCAAGCCGATAGTCAATGAACTCTTCCAGCGCATGACTCCCTAGGGTGGTTGTATTGGCGTCAGGTAAAGCCGGCTGAGCCAAAGATATTATGCCGTCGACTCCGTTTGCCTCAATTTCCTTGTGCACTACGACTTCGAGCCGACTTCCCAGGCAAGAGGGACAAATACATTCTTTGTCAGAAATATCGCCATTTTCTGGCAATCGAGGGAAAGTTTTACACCAGCAGTCATCAATATCACGCAATGCTCCACAGGTCATACTCGCCCCGCATGCAGCGCAAAATATGCTCTCCGATTGTATTGAGGCATTTCGCTCTAATGAGTCTTGCATCGCACAGCTCTTGATCCCAATGTATTCTGCGCAATGGTATAATCTGTTGCCGACAAACCCAAGCGAAAGACCATGCCATTTCAAACCAACACTCAAATAGCAATAATAGGCGGCGGCGTTTGCGGACTGTGGCTGCTCAATCAATTTTCAAACCAAGGTTATCAGACCCTTTTGTTTGAGAAAGACAAGCTGGGATCTGGCCAATCGCTCGCATCACAAGGCATGATCCATGGCGGGATAAAATACACGCTAGGAGGTTTCACCACACCGGCTTCCGAATCTATCGCTCAAATGCCAAGTGTTTGGCGAGATTGTATCAATCGCAACGGCCAGGTTGATCTGTCGGGCAGCAAGATATTGTCAGAAACCTATCATATGTTTTCCGACGGCGCGCTCGCTTCCAAGGTCACCGCATTCTTTGGTAGTAAGTCGCTAAGAGGTCGCATCAATTCACTCGATCGAAATGATTACCCACACGTCTTTGACAACGCACGCTTCAAGGGAGCCCTCTACGCTTTAGAAGACCTGGTTCTTGATACCCCGTCGCTAATACAACAACTCAGCCAGCCTTATGCGGCATCCATCTACCAGGATGCACCGAGTATCAACACAGATGCGCAAGGAAAGGTCACAGGCATCACGCTTGCCACCGGAGATATCGTGCGCGCAGATATTTACATCTTCGCTGCTGGCGCGGGCAATCAAGCGCTAATACGAGACGCAAATATCAATTTGATTAGCATGCAGCGACGCCCCCTCCACCAAGTGGTTGTTAAGGGGAAATTGCCAACTATTTATGCACACGCAGTTTCACTTCGGGCGGCAGCCAAACCCAGGGTGACGTTTACAACACATAAGTGTAAAGATGGCGAGTCAGTTTGGTATCTTGGAGGGAATTTGGCGGAGACTGGCGTAGGAAAATCGAGCGAAGAACAAATCCAGGCTGCTCAGAAAGAGCTGTCTGACTTACTCCCTTGGGTCGATTTAACGAAAATGAAATGGTCCAGCTTCAATATCGATAGAGCTGAGCCTTCCCAAAATAGTAATACGCGACCAGACTTTCCATTCGTAGAGATGTTCGAAAACGTCATGGTTTGCTGGCCAACTAAACTCACATTAACGCCCATGCTAGCGAACCTTGCAGCTGAGAAAGTCAGCTTTTCGCCCAAGTTCATTAAAGTGCCAAGTTACAACCTGCCACATGCAACCATTGGCAAAGCCCCTTGGGACGATCTGTTTTGATGGCTGATCATTTACCAGTGCTAACATCTGACACATATCGCGCGCTTGGTGGTTCAGGCATCAAAGTTTCTCCTTTTGGTCTAGGTACTGTTAAGTTTGGGCGAAATACCGGGCTAAAGTATCCAGTTAAATTTGTATTGCCGACAGATAGGCAATTACAAAGCTTGCTGCGGGTTGCACGCGAGCTTGGAATCAATTTTCTGGATACGGCACCAGCCTATGGCACCAGCGAAGAGCGCCTCGGAAAACTTCTCAAAGGCTCAAGAGAGCAATGGATCATCAGCACGAAAGTCGGTGAAAGTTTCAGCAAAGGTAATTCTAGCTATAATTTTTCCGCTAAAACAACCATCGATAGCCTCGAGCACAGCCTAAGGATGCTGCAAACCGACTATCTCGATTTGGTACTAGTTCATTGCAACAAACAGGATGTCGACAACCTGGAAAACACAGACGTGATCTCAGTACTCAGGAAGTATCAGGAAAAAGGATACATTCGGATGATTGGAGCTTCCACTAATTCAGTTCAGGGGGGACTGTTAGCCCTAGATGAATTAGACACAGCGATGATAACTTACAACCAAAACGAAACGGACCAACTTCAGGTCATAAAAAGAGCTGAGCAACTTAACAAAGGGGTACTATTGAAAAAGGTACTGGCGAGCGGTCACGCGATTGACTCGTCCGAGGCACTAAAGTTTGCGATGTCCTCGTCCGCCGTAACCTCAGCGATAATTGGAACAATTAGTCCTGAGCATCTGAACGAAAACGTCCTGGCCTTGCTGCACGCAACCGAATAATTCTTCAGCGCTTTAGATTAAGATCAAAACCAACCTACAAATTTTTGATTTTTTCAACAATCGCAGTCGTCGAGCAGTCCTCAATAAGGTTTAAAACAGCAACTTCGCCATTGTAGCTCCGGACAATATCGGCACCCACTACTTCATCAATACCATAATCGCCACCTTTAACCAGCACATCGGGTTTTAACTTCTGCAACAATTTTTCAGGTGTGTCCTCCGAGTACGAAACCACCCAGTCGACAGAGGCTAAACCGGCTAACATTGCCATTCTTCTATCGACAGTATTGATAGGCCGGCCCTCACCTTTAAGACGATGAACGCTTTGGTCATCGTTGATTGCAATAATAAGCCTGTCACCCCTGGCACGCGCTTCAACTAAGTAATCAACATGTCCGGCATGCAGAATATCGAAACAACCGTTGGTAAATACGAGTTTTTCGCCCCGACCCCGAGCTTCTTCCGCCGTTCTGAACAGCTGTTCTTGAGTCATCACACCCTTGCTGTACCCCATGTCCTCAGCCAATTCGAGCCTAAGCTCTGGTCCGCTCACGCTCACGATACCGGGTTTGCTCACTGCAATTCCCGCTGCAATATTGGCAAGACCTACTGCATCCGCTAAAGTTTCACCGGCAGATAAAGCGGTTGCAAGGGTAGCGACCACAGTGTCACCAGCGCCACTTAAGTCATAAACTTCTCTTTTTCGAGCCGGTAGATGTATCTCAGGCTTGCCCTTTTGAACCAGCGTTAGACCTTCACTGTCACGGGTGACGAGCAATGCTTCAATGCCAAGCTTCTCAATCATAGAGCGGCATTTTTCAACCAGTTCAGTTTCAGACTGCCACGCGCCAACAGATTTTAGAAACTCAGTTCTATTGGGCTTAATGATAGTTGCACCCGCGTATTGAGAAAAATCTTTGAACTTGGGATCTACCAACACAGGCTTACTTTTTTCATTCGCAGCGCGAATAAATCTCGCTGGATCACTAATTGTGCCTTTGTCATAGTCTGACATAATAACTACGTCGCAGTCGTCAAGCCCAAGGATGAACATTTCTTCAAGAGATTCATAGGGGATATCCCTGATTTCCTCAAAATCAGCTCGCACTAGCTGTTGTCCCTGGCTGACAATTCGTAGCTTGGCAACTGTCTTATGATTGGGCATCGAAATACAAAAATCTCGAATGGCAGCAGAAGCTAGTTTACTCCTGATTATTGCACCATATTCATCTTCGCCCAGGGTCGCAACCAGCGTAGATTTAGCACCTAGCGCAGCAACATTAAGGACGACATTCGCAGCACCCCCCAATCGATCCTCAACGATATTGACATCAACAACCGGAACTGGGGCCTCAGCAGAAATACGTGAAGTTGTGCCATGCCAATATCGGTCAAGCATGGCATCACCCAGGGTCAGAACTCTGGCATTGTCGAAACGTGGTAGGTTCATTTTACTTTTCTCTATTTCCTGGTTGTTAAGTAACGTCTCTCATGGGGCGGGTGAATGCAGCTTGAGTTCCACCATTTGTTTAATACTCCATAGGTTTTGCCGAAATCTGGTCGTACTATATTCACTTTCAAGCCGTACAATCGCCGCAGCGGTTCTAGTTTTCCGATCAGCCTCAGACAGCGAAGTTACGCAGGACAGCGTCTTAGCAAGATCCTCAACCCTGGATAAATCAAAAAGCCAGCCAGTGTCTTTAATGACTTCGGCAGGTCCCTTCGCATTCGAACTGATTATCGGAATCTCTGCAAGCATAGCCTCAAGTAATACAACCCCGAAAGCTTCTGCGTCTCCAGATGAAAAAACGAAAATATCGAGAGCTCGCAAGTACCGAAATGCCTCAGGAATATGCCCGGTAAATATCACTCGGTCTTCAATCTCTAGGTCGACAGCGAGCTCTTTTAAGTTATTCTCCTCAGGTCCGGACCCAATCAACAATAACCTTGCGCTCTCAGGTAGCTCTGCTCTTGCAAAACCTTGTATTAGTAGGGCATGGTTTTTTTTCGCCACCAGACGGCCTACGGTACCCAACAATAGGGCCTCTGATGAAACACCCAGCGCTTTCCTAGATTCAGCGCTGCTTAGAAATTCAGCCTTTTTTGAAAAATCGATACAGTTGTTAAGTGTATAAAGTCGGCCCTGAGCCTTAAGCCCAGAGCAGCTAGCATCTATATCTCTTGTAACAGAGTCTGAAACGCCTAATATCACTATACGCTTGCGCCAAAATGTAACAAACAGGGATCGGGTGATTCTCCTAAATACCTTGTGCTCATGGGCAACACCTAGCACTAGCTTTAACGGGAAAAAGTAGCTCATCAAACCAGCAAGGTAGATAGATTTATAACGGTGAGCGATTGCAAGATCAAAGGATGACTGTTTGAATAACTTGTAGACTTGATAAATAGTTGTCCACTTGATGCCGCTTAGAGCACCGTCACCCTGATCCAAAAAAACGACCTCATCTCCACCGGTTCGCTTCTTGACTCCAGGGTCAGGTTTTCCTCTCAAAAAGAGGGTAGTTACGTGGCAATCACTTAATGCCGAACTATATTGCTGGCAAACAGACTGAAAGGGGCCTTCGTAATCGTGACAAATTTGAACAACGTTCAAACACTCACTTCGACCGCTATCGATACTGGCCATGGCATTATGCTTCCTGGCGTTTCGTCACAAGTAAATCTTCGAGCATAAGATATTGCAAATCTGAGCCAAAGAACATATCAAGCGCATCTCTAGGGCTGCAAACCATAGGTTCTCCACGTCGATTGAGTGATGTGTTCAAGACCACGCCAGTACCCGTTATCGTTTGTATTTCAGTTAGTAGCTGGTGGTACTTGGGATTAGTTTTAGCCTTAACAACTTGGATTCTGGCACTGCCATCTTCGTGAACAACTTCAGGCATTCTCTGCTTCCACTCATCTGCCACATCGAATGTTATTGTCATGTAGTCTGCTGGATGGTCAGACTGCATAATTTCCTTAGCAACAGAATCCAAAACACTAGGACAGAAAGGTCGCCAGCGCTCTCTGAATTTTATCTGACTGTTAATTTTGTCAGCAATACCTGGCTGATCCGCTCGACCTAAAATACTTCTGCCGCCAAGCGCCCTCGGTCCGAATTCCATTCGTCCTTGAAACCATGCAATAGGATGCCCTTCAGCGATCAACTCCGCTGCTTTAAGGGGTACATTTTCAATCAGTTCAAAATCAGGCTTTCCAGGATGTGCTTCACAGGCCTGGATACAGTTTTCATTGGTGTAGTCAGGACCAAGATATACGTGCTTCAGAGTCTCTGGGGGAACTCCGCGTTTCCAGCTGGCATATGACGCAGCCCCAACGGACGTGCCAGAATCGTTGGCAGCTGGCTGAACAAATAGTTCGTCTACATAAGGCAACTCTAGTATTTTCTGATTGAGCTTAACATTCAGAGCTCCACCCCCGGCAAATACGAGCTTACCGGTTTCCTTAAGAATATCTCCGAGGTAGTAGTCGATCAATTTAAGAGAAATACTCTCATACATATTTTGAATCGCAGCGGCATAATGAACATAAGGGTCATCGGCAATGTCACCTTTACGCCTAGGACCCAACCAGTCAACAAGTGCCTGACTAAAGAAAAAACCCTTTCCGCCCTCCTTGTATCTCCTAAGGCCAACCGTATTGACCAACTTGGTATCCACTTTGATTTCTTTACCATCAAATTCGATGAGTCTAGAAAGGTCGTACAGCCCCGGGTCCCCGTAAGGCGCCATGCCCATGACCTTGTACTCGCCGTCGAGCATCTCAAATCCCAAGTACTCAGTGAAAGAGGCATAGAGTTGGCCGAGGGAGTCGGGATCATAAAATTCTTTGATTTTATGAATCACACCATTTTCACCGTAACCAAAGAAAGTGGTCGCGTATTCGCCTTTCCCATCAATACCAAGTATTGCAGTCTTTTCCTTAAAACCACTTAAGTGATACGCGCTACTGGCATGTGCAACGTGATGCTCAATTGAATCAAATTCAACCTTGCGCCAGTCAACATTGAGCGCCTCAAGCAATTCACGCACCCGACGAATATATCGACGATAACGACGGTTACCATTGAACAACACATCAAGTACGCGATCAGGGGCATACCAATACCTTTTGGCGTAATGCCAGCGCGCAGGAGTGAATATGCTTATTTCGGCATAAGGGAGGGCAACAACATCAATATCGGATGGCTGGATACCCGCATATTCAAGACAGAATCTTGCGGCTTCCACAGGCATATGATGAGTAGCGTGCTTTTTCCGTATGAACCTTTCTTCCTCGGCCGCCGCGATGAGCTTTCCATCGATATATAATGCGGCTGAGGGATCATGGCTTAAGGCGCCGGACAACCCAAGAATTGTTAAGGACAATAAAGATATCCAGTAAGAGAAGAACTATCACCATATTAACTTATTGGCGCCGATGAGTCTGTACTATTCAGCAGTTGCTGTTATCTTGACTTGGCTCAGCAGGCCCTCAAATTGGCTCGCGACTTCTGGCTGATCCTTCCAGTTCTGCATGAAGCGGTCTAGATCTTTGCTAAAAGCCCGATGAAAACTAGCCTGAGTCTTATGTTCTCGCATCGCATCAAGGTCGATGATGACCGGCCCACCCTCTGCCATAAGGAAGTTTGTCGCTTTTAGGTCACCGTGGGTAATCTTACTCTCAGACAGATCGTTTAGAATACCAGCCAGCGCCTCCAGCTCACCATTTGGTTTTTTCATATTTCTCAAACACTCTAGCGCATCAACTCCTTCAATATACTCCGTGATCAAGTAGGCAGTGCCGCGTATAGCGCCGGTACGGTTTTCAATCATTGCAATCGGTTTTAGTGAGCGTATGCCGAAAAACTCCATCCTGTAGGCATTCGACCACGCGGTCCAGGCGCGGCTTTTGCGGAAAGCACGACGAATTGCATGCCACGGCCCTTTGATATTATAACGCTTGATCACCAGCGAGCGATTTCCAGTTCGCACCAAACAGACAGTCGAAGAATTCCCGTTCTTCAACACTACTCCGCGCGCCATATAGCCGTTTGGATCATTCAAGATTGGCAATAGGTCTTCATTCAGCGCGCTTCGCTCACAAACCTGATATCTATTAAAGGATTTCTCGCAGGCAAAACGCGTACAATCACGAAACACTTTATCCAAATAGTTTTTCTTACGACTTTCTCTATTTTTCAATACTTCGGACTGAAGCAGTTCAATCCTGCGCTCATCAGCATCCCAGGCTCTGACAGCCTCGTATGCAGGCAGCACTACTTTAACAAAGTCATCAAATCTTGGATAAAACTGAGCGAAGAACCAACCGAGATTGTGCAGACTTAAACCTACGGGTAATGCACCTTGCGTTGCTTTGCTGATCCCGCCGCCGTCAATGGTAAACAAACGTCCATTGGATAATAAAAAATTAGCTAGATGGATGTCTTCCTGGACGACACCTTTTTTGTGCAAGCGCGCAATCAGTATCATTGCTCTCGTGAGAATATCTATACGCTCGTCGTCTCCTACGGCATCCCGCCAGCGGTCGAACAAGCTGATCGCATCAGGCAAATATTCGAATGCCAATATTTCACCGTGACCACATTCCGTTTTACCTTGCCAAAGTAACGCAGGTGTTCTGACATCAGCATCAGCGATATGCCGGACGCCGATTAGTTCGCGCTCCTTGTTACGCTTGGCCATCCTGCCCAGAAATATTTTTACGAGTACATCTTTGCCTTCAAATTCAGCAAGGGCGACTAATCGCTTGCCAGGTAATAACCTGAATATTTGCTTACAAACCAGCGGCGCAGCATAGTCGGACAATGAAACTTCCATCCGGAATGGTGCTTCGACAGCCCTACCAAGTTTTATAAGTCCTTTGGGGTCAACAGTATCCATCTTAAGTAAAACGCATCCTTTGCTGATTCCTACTCGCAAACAAATTGGGGCTCAAAACCAACCCTATTCAATTTAATGCTTTGCAAGCACAAACCCGATGACTATAAATGTTTTCATAACACTATCTCCCATCAAAAAATGTGAGTATGCGCCTGATCTGATACTTTTCGTATGCTTTCAGATTAACGGTATCACTATAACATCTATAGAAGCTTAGCCGCTGTGATCTGGATAAATATTCCCTCGCAGTCCGATCAAGGCATGCAAGGTCTTTCACTACGCCGCGGGTAAATAAAACACCCTTTTTTATTGAGCCATCAGGACAGTCAATTATGTAGACTTCTGGGTCGGCGCCAAAACCGACCAGAATATTACGTAACTTCAAGTCACCATGAACAAAGCCCTGTTCATGTAGCCTTTTTGTATAGCACGCGATCTTAGCAGTGACCGCTCCTAGCCACGATTTATCCTGCAACCTGGGGTGCCCTGACTTCAGCACTTTGGCCATATCCTGGACATTTTCGAGCTCTTCTATCACCAATGCGCCGATACGCTCGCCAAACAACCCCCTACGCTCGCCATAACCTACCAATCTTGCAGTAGGAACGCCTATGCTATTAAAATAAAAGCAATTTTCCCATTCTGCCCGAACACGCGAGCGACCAAGCCGACGACGAAAATATCGTCCACCACGATGGTATTTCTTTACATAATAGCTCGATTGACCCACTTTAACTCGATTGAGCGTGCTCATGTCAGAAGTGTTAACTTGCTCTCCCTCGCAAGCGAGTACAGATTCCAAGCTATCAAATTGCTCAGCTTCTAAGGGTCTGGGAGACAATAGGTTCCATACTTGAGTCATAGCTGGCCTGTTCGGTCTACTTCAGCAATGGAGGAAGTTGTGAGTGCTTCTTCAAGTATAGCTTCCTGGCTCTGACCATCACTTTTCTCCAGAAAAAACTATCTTCCAACAAGCACTGGCGCAAAGGCTTGCCAGAATAAATTTCCATAAACCTGAAAAAGTCGTTTTTCCTCAGTGCATCTTCCTCAATCGCTGAAAACAACAGACTACCCACATCCTTAACGCGCCAACGCATCGGCGTATGCTCACGAATCTGGGCCCGGTGGAGATCAATCACAAACAATGTAGGCTTAGGCTCATCCTGCTCCTCGAGTTGAAGGTGAAAATGACAGATATAGCAATCCCTATGATTCACACCCGCTTCATGCATCTGCCGAGTCAAATCGGCAACGCCGGCTATGAGAGCGTATTTTTTCGATGGGGTGACTCGTTTTTGCCGACAAAGATCCTCTAAACTTAGCGTATTGATGAGTGATTTAGTGACGATACAAGATCGCCGTGTTGCGGGGTTTAGACCGTCACTCGCAAATCCTACAACCTTAGGCACCGGTACGCCTGCATTTTCCAGTAACTGTAACGCATCGTATTCATTCTGCGCACCAATGATAGGTAGCTTGGATTGAAGGAGATTTTTAACTATTTCGCGCCACCCAACACCATAATGCAACTTTGCAAAATACAAGTTGCTCGACGTGCTGAACCTAAAAGTTCGCCTCGCCTCCACTTGGCGAAAAACCTCCCCATCCACCGCGTCTAGGGCATCAAACAAACCATCGACGCTCGACACAAAATTTTTCAATTCCAGCGCGATGTAGCCACCAGAGTCGCCGGAGGAAGGTGTTGCCCCAGTAACAACGCTCACTCAAAACCTCGTGTGCTAGAAATCAGCTCCTGTAGCGAGTCAAACACCCGCTTAGGCGTAAGGTCTGAAAAGCAGGGCGGGTGGATATCACTAATTTCTCCAGGAGAATATTTACATTCTCTCCGCAAGCAAGGCACACACTCCAGGCTACTACTAGCGATTACATTCTGATTTATACCGCAAGGACCCGTGAGTTCAGGGCTAGTTGCACCATATAACGCAATCAGAGGCTTGCCTAGTGCATTAGCAAGATGGCCAAGCCCCGTATCAACAGCAACTACACCCGCACTTTCAGCGATGACATCCGCAATGCCAGTCAGCCCCATCGCAGGCAGTATACGCGAATTTTCGATATCTCCCGAAATCTGTTTAGCACGCTCATGCTCAGTTCTATCACCAAAGGTCAGCACTACTTCATAATCTTCCTCTGCACACAACAAAGCCAACTGGTGCCAGTAATGTATCGGCCACAACTTGGATTCCCAGGTAGTGCCGTGGAGAAAGAATATTTGCTTTTTCTGAGGCCTATCACGGAGCAAACCAAAAACAGGCAGAGATTCGCTCATTTCGTAGCCCAACGAATAGGCAAAAAGCGTCCTTAGCCTTTCAACGGCATGCATCGATCGAGGAACATATAGCTTATCCATATATAGCTTGCTAACAACACCTTCCCTCGCACTTAGTTTATCGAGACCAGCAACGGGTCCTTTAGCTAGCCATGCTAAGAGGGCGCTTTTTACTAAGCCCTGGCCATCGATCACCAAATCATATCTTTGGCTTCTTAACTTACGCACAAAGGCAAATAACTCTAGTAAATTTTTGACCCAGTTATTTCGCCAACGTCGTATAGAGACTTGAATCACAGTGTCTACGGCCGGATGCATCGCAGGAATTTCTGAAAAAGCTTCTTCAACGACCCAATCAATCTGCAAATCCCCACGACTAAAGATCGCATCAGTAATAGCAGGCAGGGTATGTATCACGTCACCCAGGGAAGATGTTTTAATCACAAGCACTTTCATACGGTCATTCCGTCCCGATAACTTTTGAGACAAGACGATCAACCTGTACTGGAAACAAATCATTTAGGCAGTTTTTATGGCCAAGCGGGCAAGACCGCTTGAAACATGGACTACACTCAAGCGACAAATTCACAGTATCAACTTTCGTTGTTAGCGGCGGGGTAAACTCTGGCGAGGTTGAGCCGTAAAGTACAATTGTGTGACACCCGATCGCAGATGCGACATGCATCAACCCCGAGTCATTAGAAACGACACACTTACATAGCCCCATGATATCAACAACATCTAACAGCGCTGTTTTACCTGTCAGGTCCAAAACATGTTCGCGTACCGGCCGAGGCACTAGCTTAAGGATCTCCTCGGCGGTCCCCTTATCGCCATTGCCGCCGAAGATCCAAACATCAGCGCCAGCATCAACAAGACTTTCTGCAAGGGCTGCAAAATGTCTCTCTGGCCAACGCTTAGCATCCCCAAACTCTGCACCGGGACAAAGCCCAACCAGCGGCCGCGAGGTCTCGAGCCGCAACGCTTCAACCAATAACCCTCGACGTTCAGAGTCTACCGTTAGGGATGGAAATTCCGAAGCACCCGGCAGACCGTCTCCAGGCTTAGCAAGCGCTACAAAACGATCAATCATGCGCGGCATTCTTCGCTTGTCCAGTAGCCGCATATCGTTAATCAAGCCATAACGATACTCGCCACGGAAACCTGTTCGTTTCGGAATATTTGCAAAGAAAGGCACAAGCGCTGATTTGAGAGAATTCGGCAGAACGATCGCCTCTTCATATCCCCTTTTTGAAATTTGTCTCGCAAGTGAACGCCGATAGCTAAGCCCTAGCTCGCCATGACCCACATCAAACTGAATCGATTCTGAAACTTCCGTCATACGGTTAGTTAACGCAAGGCTTGCTTTAGGCGCAAGCACATCGATTTGCATATCGGGCTTCTGAGACTTTAATCTTTTAAACAGGGATTGCGCCATAATCATGTCGCCGACCCAGGCTGGCCCCACGATCAATGCTGAACTCAAGCGGCTGAATCCTTTCCGATATTATCATCAGGAAAGACCACACCACCCCACGCTGGATGCTCGGACCGCTTTCCCCGAACCTGATCAAAATACATTGTTTGAAGTTTTTCGGTTAAAGGGCCACGCCTTCCACTCCCGATGATTCGACCGTCCAGTTCTCGAATTGGCAAGACTTCCGCCGCAGTGCCTGTAAAAAAAGCTTCATCGGCAATATAAACTTCATCCCGCGTTATGCGCCTTTCTTTTACAGTCAGGCCCAATTCTTCAGCGAAATCAATAATCGTGGCACGCGTGATACCTTCCAAACAAGATGTTAACTCTGGCGTTACTAATTGACCCTTCTGCACCAGAAATATATTTTCACCGCTACCTTCGGCAACGTATCCTTCGTTGTCAAGCAACAACGCTTCCTCACATCCGGAATCAATCGCTTCCTTCAACGCCATCATCGAATTGATGTAATTGCCATTAGCCTTAGCTTTACACATCGTGATGTTGACATGGTGGCGGGTAAAGGACGAAGTACGGACTTTAATGCCTTCTTCCCGCGACTCCGGTGACATATAATTCGGCCATTCCCAACCAGCAATAATACAGTGAGTTTTCAAACCTTCAGCACGAAGGCCCATGCCCTCTGAGCCATAGAAACACATCGGTCGCAGGTAGCCCTCGTCGAGATTATTTTCGCGCACGACAAGCTTTTGCGCTTCAGAAATTTGCTCCTTTGAGAACGGCATATCCATACCGAGTATGTGAGCAGAGCGAAACAACCGGTCAGTATGATCATCCAATCTGAATATTACAGGTCCCTTTTGGGTGTCATAGGCCCGCACCCCTTCAAATACGCCCATACCGTAGTGCAATGTGTGTGTTAACACATGTATTTTTGCGTCCCGCCAATCTACCAACTCACCATCAAACCAGATGACACCGTCTCTGTCTTCGAACGTGTCAGACATCTCTTATGACCTTTTAAATTAAATATTTGCGTAGTTTACACCGACCCGAGGGTAACTTTCACCGGTTCACGTGCTTCAAGAAACCAGATGATCCTGCCAGATCTTCATCACTTGCTGCCGGTATTCGTTCAACTTCCCAAATGACCCAATTTGGCCACCCAACCATTGGTAATGCACTGCCGCTCGATAGGATAGATAGGCTTGCTGCAACACCTCTTTTTCTTGTTTGCTGACAATCTGCTGCTCGGCAAAATCTTCGAGTTGGCGTATGACGTCTGTCCAGCGGACTAATGTAGGATGGTCATTCGCCGACTTGAGCATCTCATATTGAATGAGGAATTCGATATCAACGATCGCGCCGATATCATGCTTCAAATCGAACTCTGACACACTAAGACCAGATATTCGCTCCAATTGGACCGCCTCTAATTCAGACTTTGCATCCGCTTTAAAAGCGTCAGACCGGGCATTGGTAAGGTGCGCTCGCATTTTGTTTCGCATAGAAACAACATTTTCTCGCAATTCAGCTACATTTCTTTTCTGCAAAAGAATTTCCTCTCGGATTCTCTGGAATGGCGCTCCCAGCCCCGCTGCTCCGGCAACATAACGTGTCCGCACTAAGGCTTGATGCTCCCAAGTCCACGCCTCTTTTAATTGATAATGCTCAAACGCCCTAAGCGTACTCACCAGCGGCCCTTTATTGCCACCAGGCCTCAGCCTAAGATCAACTTCATAGAGCACGCCAAATTGCGTGTAACTAGTCAGAATATGGATTAATCGCTGGGCGAACCGATTAATGTAAACGTTGTTTTCAAGCTGCCGTGGACCATTAGTTTCCCCGTTCAAGTCAACATTATGGATAAAGGTCAAATCAAGATCGGAGCCATAGCTCAATTCGAAACCGCCAAGTTTGCCATATGCAACTATGCCGAATCCAAGCCCAAGCGCTTTGCCCCCGGGCGTGCAGGGTTCACCAAACTTCAACTTCATCTGGCCAAAAGTAAGTATCACTACTCGTGCAAGAATGACTTCTGCAACATGACTCAACGCATTTGATGCTTCCATCAAAGGGAGCGCGTCGAGTAATTCAAGTGCCGCAATACGCAGCACCACACTGCTTTTGAATTGACGAAGAGTATCCATCTGCAGCTCAAGATCATGGTCTTCGACTTCTTCCAACTGTTTGCTAAGTGCAATCTCGAGCGCAACCTTTGCCAGCGCCACGTCATGTATCTGCCTATCCGTCAGTTCGTAAAGCAGAACGGGGAATTCACAGAGGCGAGTAGATATCCAATCGCTCATTGCACAGAGATGCACGCAGCGCTTTAACGCGTCCCCATTCTCTAACAAAAAGGAAACATAGGTGCTTCGGCGAGTGATCGTCTCTATCAATGGCAGAAGTCGGTCCAAAGTAATGTCAGGCTTAGATTCCTTTGCTACCAGACTCAGCAACACTGGCATTAAGCGGTTGACTCTGGTTTCGCTTAGCGCTTGTAGATCGCGATTTTGGAGCTTATGCAAGAAACTACCCAACTGTTTGCCGCAACGCTGAGCGTCTTCGAAGCCCACGGTTTCCAGCAACGCTATCGAATCAACAGAAGATGGATCACGCCAAAGGGAAAACCAGAACAGGTTACCTTCAACCTGCTGTTGTTTTTCTGCACTATTTGCAGTCATCAGCTCAGCAAATATTTCTCTGACTAAACCTCGATGAATCTCCAGCTGCGCATGATAGCTCTCAAAATTAGAGAATCCCATCGCAACAGCAAGCCGAATTCTCGAACCAGGTTCAAAAGATAACAACTGGGTCTGACGGTCGTTCTCTGCCTGAATAACATGTTCGCTATTTCGCAAAAACTCATAAGCACTTAATAGATGTCGAACCTCTCCATCAGGTAAGAACTTGAGCGACGCTAATGTCTTCAGGTTAAGATTTATCTCTGGTGTCTGTAACTCAGGGTGGCGACCACCCCATATAAGCTGAAGCGCTTGGGTAATGAATTCAATCTCCCTAATCCCTCCAGGCCCCAGCTTTAAATCGTGATAATGTTGCCTATTCGCGACCTGGCTATCTATCAAACCTTTCATTTCTCTGAGCGATTCCAGCGCACCATAATCTAAGTGTCTGCGATAAATAAAGGGCTTTAGCCATGCAATAAACTCTTTCCCCTGGGCAATGTTTCCTGCTGCCGGGCGCGCTTTAACAAAAGCATACCGCTCCCAATCACGCCCCTGCTCATAGAAATATTTCTCCATCGCAACGCTATTTAGTATCAACGCACCACTCTCGCCATAAGGTCTGAGTCTCATATCTACCCGAAAGACAAATCCAGCTGCGGTGGTTTCATCCAACGATTTTATCAGGTGTCGACTGGTGCGAATGAAAAACTCCTGATTGCTGAGCTCTTTACCCTTTGGCGACGTTGCAAAGCCTGGTTCATCGTAAAAAAATATCAGATCAATATCCGAGGATACATTGAGCTCTCTAGCGCCTAATTTACCCAGCGCTAAGACCGTCATCTGCTGAACCACGCCTGAATCAGAACCTTTAGGCTCTCCGTATTTCAAACAATTGTTCTGATAGTGAACATCATGAGCGGCAACGAGACAAGCATCTGCTAGATTAGAAAGATCGTTAGTTGTTTCATCAAGAGAGGCTTGCCTTGTGAGATCACGAAAAATAATGCGGATCATCTCTCGACGCCGAACTTTTCTTAAGGTTGTATCAAGCGATACTAAATCTACCTGCTGGAATCGACTCGTATAAGAGTTTCTGTCATAAGTCCGGGCCAAGTCGCCCGAATGGAGCAACTCCTCAACCAAATCAGGATCAATTTGCAGGCAGTCAAAAACATAAGTGCTGAGATAGCAGACGAATTTAAAATTTTCCAATAGCTCGAATGAATTGTTGCGGAAACGCTCATCGATATAATTAGAGATTTCATCGCCGAATTCAGCAATTAGCGCACGATCAATCATTCTGTACCCGAGAAGGGGGCTACTCTCAGCACTTCGGCAACAGTTGTCATACCCGCAGCAACTTTCATCGCACCACTTAATCTCAACGTTTTCATGCCTTCTTTCATTGCCGCACGACGTAGCTTACCAATATCCACTGCGGAATTAATGAGGGGCTTTATTCCGTCAGTCATAGGCAACAGTTCGTAAATGCCTTGTCGACCTATAAACCCTGTTTCCCTGCAATCCAGACAACCAACGGGCTGATATATCTTTTTGGGCAAATTCATTTTCCAAGGCGTGGTCAACGTTTTCCAGACATCTGGATCACCCTCCGCTACCGTCTTGCAATGAGGACAAAGAGTCCGCACCAGCCTTTGAGCCATCACACCTAAGACGGTCGCCTTAATAAGATACGGCGCAACGCCTAATTCTAGTAACCTGGTAATCGCTAATGGCGCATCGTTCGTGTGCAATGTTGAGATCACTAGGTGCCCCGTCAGCGCGGCTTGAATCGCCATTTCCGCCGTTTCAAGATCACGAATCTCACCTACCATGATGATATCGGGATCTTGTCTCAATAGAGCCCGAACTCCGTCAGCAAAATTTAGATCAATATTCGAATTAACCTGCATCTGGTTAAAGCTAGGCTCGATCATTTCAATAGGATCTTCAATCGTACAGACATTAACGTCTTCAGTTGCCAATTGCTTAAGACTTGAGTAAAGCGTCGTAGTCTTTCCGGATCCTGTAGGACCGGTCACAAGGACAATACCATTCGGGTTTTTGACCATCCCCTGCCAGCGATCAAAATCATCGTCAGCCAAGCCTAACTGTTCGAACGACTTCAGTAGAATATCCGGATCGAATATCCTCATCACCATCTTTTCGCCAAAAGCTGTTGGTAGGGTCGATAACCGCAGTTCAATCTCATGCTCTTCCTGGGTTTTCGTTTTTAGACGACCATCTTGAGGTCGCCTCTTCTCCGCGACATCCATTCTACCGAGGGTCTTGATTCTACTGACGACTGCTGTCATGACAGAGGACGGCAGCTCGTAAACAAGATGAAGCACACCATCAATCCTAAACCTAATCCGGCCTTTTTCCCTTCTTGGCTCAAGATGAATGTCGCTCGCTCTTTGCGTAAATGCATACCCTAGTAGCCAATCCACTATGTTCACGACGTGTGCATCATTGGCTTCCATCGCGTCGATGTGACCAAGCTCAAGCATCTGCTCCAGATTAGACAAAGAACTAGTATTCAAGCCCTGAGCATTTGCTTTACTTACGGATCTCGCCATCTGGTAAAATTCAGTGGTGTAACGCCGAACGTCAGCGGGATTTGCAATCACTCTGGTTAAAACTTTGCCCGGCTGCGACTGCATGATGGTGGCTTCCCAGCCATATACGTAAGGCTGAGCACAAGCGATAACAACCTCATCGTCCAACACTTCCAGCGCAAGCAGTTCATGCCGTCTGGCGAACTCTGCGGACATCACTTTAGTGACTACAGTGGCATCAACTTTCAGAGGATCTATTCTCTTATACGGTTGCTTGGCACGTTCGCACAGCCACTGTGTCAAAGTTTCAATATCAAGATTCTTAGCAGGATTTTTTTGGTCAGCAGGCTCTTGCTCCGCGATCAGCTCAATAGGATGCCAATTGATTTGTTCCTTGGTACGACTCTTGAGGCTTAGAGTCTCAGCGTCCGCAGTAGAAAGGCGTCCATCTGCGACCAGATCATTCAACACACTCCGCAGGTTAAGCGTGATATCCGGCTTATAATTACGTGCTTCAAGAACAGCCACTATTGGAGCCCCAGTCTAATAATTAGGTACATCAGAGCCTTGTTACCGCTCTGATATCTATCGGAAATAGCTTACACTTTAATGAGTCGAACGGCACACCGCAGAGCCTAATACTTGCGCATCAATATTGGCCCATGACGGCTACCAATAAAAACCGTTTATCAATATCGTTCATAAATACAATGCACCCAGGCTATCAATTCACGGAAGCAAAAGCTAAAAGCGCTTCATCATCTGAAAACGCATAAGCGGTCGGAAGCGTCAAAGCCAATGCGCGCGCTACCGGCATTTCATCCGCCGCCAGTATGCAACTACTTCCGAAGGCAGAGACTAGTGCGGTGCTGCAAATGATCAACTTAGCAAGATAGGGCTTCATAACCATAAGCCTAACAACAAACATTTGGTAGAAACTGGAGAGCTGAGCAAAACCAGCGCAGACTTATGGAAGATACGATGGAGCTCTCCACTATGCCTCCACTTATTCAATTCATCCTGAAGAAACTCTGCAGAAGCCACCGGTCCCGCTAAGCACAGAAGCAAAAGCAGATCAGTGGTACAGGGTTCACTGAAATTGATACAATCACCCATTCCAAACACCTGCTGCGAACGAGAGCGCTTCTCATGGCCATAACCAATACAATTCCAAAACTCATCGAGATGGCGCAAACCCTCGTTGCCATTCCATCTGTTAGCAGCGTAATCCCAGAGATTGATCAAAGTAATCTGGCCGTATTAGAGCAGCTTGCTAACTGGCTAACGCCACTGGGATTTGGCGTAGAGATCCTGCCAATCTCAGGACGGCCTGGGAAAGCAAATATGATTGCAACACTCGGCAAAGGAGAAGGCGGACTGGTTTTTTCGGGGCATTCAGATACCGTGCCCTTTGATGAACATCTCTGGCAGTCAAATCCGTTTACCTTGACCGAGCGGGATGACAAACTGTACGGGCTGGGTAGCTGCGATATGAAAGCCTTCTTCGCAGTGGCTATCACCGCACTCGGACCCTACCTTGATCAACAGCTGAGTCACCCCCTCACGATTATCGCAACAGCAGATGAAGAATCTTCAATGAGCGGCGCTAGAGCGCTCAAAGCTGCGGAGTTATCAGGCGCTAGATATGCGATCATCGGCGAGCCGACCAAGCTGGCACCGGTGTTTCAGCACAAGGGTATCATGATGCTATCCCTTAGAGTTGAGGGTAGCGCAGGACATTCATCTAACCCTGCCTTGGGCAACAACGCGATTGAAGCAACAACACTGGTCATTGGCGAGCTGGGTAAATTCAGAGCTGAACTCGCGAACCGATATCAAAGTTCCGCATTCGAAGTCGACGTACCTACGCTAAATTTAGGTTGTATTCACGGTGGCGACAACCCCAACCGGATTTGCGATCACGTGGAATTGGCCTTTGACGTCCGTGTCCTACCCGGCATGGACAATACCAATATTATGGCAGAAATCAGTGATCGACTGGGGCCGAAACTGTTAGACCAAGGATACAAGTTCAGTCTAGATCTATTTCACCCACCCGTGCCCCCATTCAAATCTAGAGAGCATTCAAGCGATGACACACTAGTGTCAGCCGCACAGATGCTGTCAGGCTTTGACCCGGTAAGCGTTGCATTTGCCACCGAAGCGCCTTTTTTGTCGAATCTTGGGATGGAAACCGTAGTACTAGGTCCAGGGTCTATCGATCAGGCCCACCAACCTAATGAATTTCTCGCACTGGACCAACTTGATCCAAGCATTGCTATACTACGCGGCTTAATCGAAAAGTACTGTCTGCGAACCTAGCAGCTTTTTAACTGACCCTCCATTACGGCCCCATGACAAACCCATGACAGACAATAAACCCCATGTAAAGTGGTTCAGGGACTCGTCTCCCTATATCAACGCCCATCGCGGCAAGACCTTCGTCCTTCATTTAGGCTGTGATGCGCTACGCCATGGGAATTTTCCCAATATCGTCAGCGATATTGTCTTGCTTAACAGCCTGGGCGTCCGATTGGTCTTAGCTTTTGGTGCTTCGACTCAGATTCAAGACCGCCTTAAAAAATCAGGCGACCGCGAATACGCAGAGTTCGAACTCGGTAAAAGTGTTTTGACACCTGACCAACTGCCTCTGGCCCAAGAAGTGATTGGCCGATTAAAGTCCGAACTAGAAGCTCGATTATCTATGGGACTGATAAACTCCCCCCAGCACGGTTCTGATTTATTAGTAACCTCGGGTAATTTTATTAAGGCCAAGCCACTCGGGGTAATTGGTGGAGTCGACTACCACCACACCGGCTCGATTAGGAACGTAGCAACTCGGGCAATTCATCAACAACTAGAGACATCCGTTGTACTGATACCTCCAGTCGGTTATTCGTTATCAGGAGAAATGTTTTGCATGGACTCCGCCGACATGGCTACAACCATCGCAATCGAATTAAACGCCGACAAGCTAATTTTCTTTACTGAGAAAAACGGCGTAATCGATCAATTGGGAACCGCTATCAGCGAGTTGTCCATCGATCAGTTGAACAACCCAGATTTCGATCAGTTAACTGAACTACAACTGGCCAAAACAGCTTGTCAAAACGGCGTTTCAAGATGCCATTTACTAAGCTACCAGCACGACGGGGCTTTGCTTGAAGAACTCTATACAAGGGATGGCGCTGGAACGCAGATAATCAAGGAAAGTTACGAACAAGTACGGCAAGCATTAGCTGCCGATATTCCCGGAATTCTTGAGCTTATCTCGCCACTCGAAGAAAAGGGCGTGCTGGTAAAAAGATCTCGTGAACTGCTTGAATCGGAACACCACTATTTCACCGTGTGCGAACGGGACGGCATGATAGTCGGGTGCGCAGCGTTGTACCCGTTCGATTCGATAGGCGAACTAGCTTGCCTTGCGACCCACCCTGACTATCGCGACAACAGCCGAGGTGAGCTACTGCTCGCAGAGATTATAGCGCTCGCAAAGACCAAAGAAATTAAGACCCTGTTTGTGCTCACGACTCAAACTGCACATTGGTTCTTGGAGCGCGGATTTAACGCACAATCACTTGAGATGCTTCCTGAATCAAGGAAGTCACTTTACAATTATCAACGTAATTCAAAGCTACTTGCGATGTCACTGATCTGATTCAGCCCTCATTCAATGAACTTTTCAAAGTATCCGTGCTGAACAAACATGGCGTAAACCAAGGACATCAGATCATTGAAGAGCTTACGCAGGTTTAATCAACCGTTAGGAATTTCTAGCGGAATACTCGTGTACAAAATCGACAAGCGCTTTAACATTTTCAACGGGGGTTTCAGGAATAATGCCGTGACCCAGGTTAAATATATGCCCAGCTCTTCCACCTACTTCGTCGAGCACTTCTTTCGCTTTACGTTTCACTGAATCCACGTCCGCGCAGAGTACTATCGGGTCCATATTTCCTTGCACCGATTTCATTCCGGTAGCATTCCAGGTCTCCATCAACGGCGTTCGCCAATCAAGCGCGAGCACATCTCCGCCGGCTTCAGCCATCAACGGCGCAAGCGCTGGATTGCCCGTACCAAAATGAATCACAGGTACACGACCACAAATCTCATCCATCAATCTCTTGCTGTGGGGCATGACGTATTCGCGATAATCAACCGGGGACAAAGCACCGACCCAACTATCAAACAATTGTACGGCTTGAACCCCTGAGTCAATCTGGTAATTCATATAATCAATGACTGTCGTCGTGATTTTTTCCATTAAACTGTGCCAAGCACCGGTGTCGCCATACATCATTTGTTTTACAAACACGTAATTTCGAGAACCTTTTCCTTCAATGGCATAGGAGGCGAGCGTAAATGGCGCGCCACCAAATCCAATCAGCGGAATATCACTGGGTAGCTCAGCACGAATCAACTTAATAACGTCATTGATATAAGGCATTGAGTCTTTGCAGGATTCTAGCTTCAGATTATCAATATCAGCGTGAGTACGGACAGGATTCGCGAAATTTGGTCCAAAACCGGGGATATAGTCCAGCTCTAAACCCATAGGCTCAAGGATAGGCAAAAGATCAGCGAACATGATCGCAGCGTCGACCCCCAGAATACGTTGAGCGTCACAGGTTGCTCTAGCTGCGAGTTCAGGGGTCTTAAAAAAGTCCAAACTCTTGGTGTTGCCTTTTACCTGGTGGTATTCCGGCATGTAGCGACCCGCCTGTCGATTCAGCCATATAGGCGTGAAATCAGTTTGTTCTCCTCGACAAGCCTTAAGAAATGTAGAGTTATACAACGCGTCGTCCATAACCAATTTGCCTTACAGTAGATGGTGTTAGAAAAAGCGCTAGATTATACATGGAACATGAGCTACCCGTAGACGCATTCTCGAGAAAACTCGCCAACCTGTCTGATCAAGCTATCAAATCAAGTGGTCCGATTTAGAATCTGTAGCACCACAGTCTTCTCTAATCGCCGGGTCTCGATCGCTTCGATTGTTGCTATTGTTTCATGCAGCATCGCTTTAACCTCAGCCGAGTTCATCAGTGTGGGGTCCAGACTCAAGGTGAAACCGGCAGCCTGCCGACCTATTTCCCGTTCATTTTTTCTGTCAAAGCCGAGCACATCGTGGGTCTCTATGCCTCTCTTAATACCCTTGAGGTAAACAGGATCACGATGATGTACTCGAACCTCCCTATGAACTAGCTTGTAAGTATCTCCCGATATCAATATCCCATCTTGCATCGCCTTGCCTTCGAGTCGACTAGCCAGATTGACCGTACTACCTACCGCGGTATAGTCCATCCTGCTTTCACAACCAAAGTTGCCTACTGTACAAAATCCGGTATGGATGCCAATTCTGACATGCAGATCACTAAAAATTCCTTCTTCAGACCATTTCAACCTCAGCAGCTTCACTTTTTCTCGCATGGCCAGGGCCATTTTTATACATGCAAGCGCGTCCTTGTGCTGGCCTTCGGTCGCGGGATCACCAAAAAAAACCATAATCCCATCACCCATAAACTTATCAATTGTGCCGCCACGCTCAATCGCAATTTCAGCCATTGAGTTCAGATATTCATTCAAAATTCGAGTTACAGTTTCTTCCTCAAGTCTATCCATAAGTTCTGTAAAACCTTCGATATCTGAAAAGAACACTGTCAAACACTTGCGGGCACTTTGTTCATGGACACGATTCGCGATTCGAGAATATATCTGCGGCGAGACATAACGTCGTAACTTTTCAGAAATTGTCGTCATCTCGTTACTTGTGATCGAAAGTTGTTTTCTCTTTTCACCCAATAACATTGTGGTTCGATAACCTAGTCCCGCAACCAACGCACTGTAAATCAGTACCAAGGCAGCCGCGGCTGTTTCTTTACCATCACTTTGACTAATCAAGCCCGAATCGATATCTAGTCCATACCCCAGACAACAGACAACGAGTGCGCCAGCAATGTTCGCAAGCACAATAGGATAACGCGCAATAATCAATGTACTCATGGTCAAAGAAGCTAGGAAGCTAATGGAAGCGATAAAATGAAAATGATTCGCCACAATCAAGACGCCGACCATCAGCCCGTCAAAGATCATCGACGCCCGAGCACCACCTTCATGGTTAAAGCGGAGAGACACAACGAGAAACTGGAGATGTGGGTACAGCAGAAGAAAAACCAAGAAAACGATTTGGCTGGAATTAAGACCTTCGGGTTTGATACCCCAATAAGTAATCAGGGTTGCGATAAGATAGGCACACACCCTGGGTAGATAGATTTCCTTAACAAGGAAGTGACCACTAAAGAAATACTGATCAACCGAGTGACGATATAATTGAATGACGAAACGGGGAAATGACATGCTGCGATCATGGCACTTAGTTTCTAATTGTTTGTAAGCGCCGGATGAAAACCCCGTAAGCTATCGCCCTAATTAACAAGGAAAATAACTTACAGGGCGAGCATCTTAAAATTAATACTTATGTGAGATCAACGACCAAAGGCAAGTTGCATGTCGACGACTTGATCAACCTCAGCCTCATAGTCAACATCTTCGAAATCAAAGCCATGCATCTGTAAATAGGCTGCCTTGTAACCAGCAAAATCTGCAATTTCACTCAAATTCTCCTCAGATACGATGCTCCAAAGCTCTTTCACCTGGTCTTGAACCTCACTTGTCAATTCCCAATCATCCAAGCGAATCCTGCCTTTCTCATCTAACACCAGCTCATCTGCATTGCCCGAAAAGAGCCGCGTAAGAAAGAGCCTAGTCGTTTGTTCGATACAACCTTCGTGGGTTCCTTCGGCCTTCATAATCTTAAATAGTAGCGACAAATAAACCGACATCCCAGGTATCGCTGAGGCTGCCTGAGTCATCAACCCCTTCATGACCGCAACGTACGCATGCCCATTTACAGCGGCCATTGGCTCTTGCAGGGCAAGTGCAGCTCGATCAAGATCTTCCTTGGCCTTACCGATAGTGCCATGATAATAAATTGGCCATGTCACTTCACTGCCTAGATACGTGTAATTCGTGGTAACACATCCATCGGCTAGAACGCCTGCTTCCAATAACGCGCCGATCCATAATTCCCAATCTTCACCTCCCATCACCTTCACTGTATCGTTAACTTCTTCGACACTTGCGGGCTCGAGGGCTATCGTCCTTATCTCAGAAGTATTGATGTCGATCGTTGAACCTTCAAACGGTTCTCCGATAGGTTTTAGTGTACTTCGAACTAATTCGCCGTCTGGCATCTGGCGCGCAGGTGCAGCTACCGAATACACAACCATATCTATCTGACCAAGATCCTCTTTAATAAGATCTATAGTTGCTGTTTTCAACTCTGTCGAGAAGGCATCACCGTTGAGATTTTTGGCATATAGCCCTTCTTGCTCTGCCAGTTTTGTGAAGCTAGCTGATTTATACCAGCCAGCTGAAGCTGTTCGGTTTTTTACTGATGGGCGTTCAAAAAAGACCCCTATCGTTGCTGCTCCGGCGCCAAATGCTGCACTGATACGCGATGCCAGGCCGTAACCGCCAGAGGCTCCAACAACAAGTACACGCTTTGGACCGTTAACGATTGGCGCTTGACTCTTCACATAGGCTACTTGCAAGGCCACATCCTTCTCGCAGCCTACAGGATGTGAAGTGGTGCAAAGAAAACCTTTGATTCTTGGCTTAATGATCATAATTTACGTTTTACCTTTTGAACTTTTGTAACCCATGAAAAGAATAATAAAGCCGATGACAATCATCGGGCTCGATAGCAGTTGACCCATGGTCAACCAATCGAACGCAATATAACTCAAGTGACCATCAGGTTCCCGCAGGAATTCCGATGCAAACCGAAGCCCACCATAACAAACCAGAAACATCGCCGATGTCGCCATTAGCGGCCTGGAAGTACGGGTGAACAACCACAGAATAATCCAGAGCACGGGCCCTTCGAGCAGTGCCTGATATAAACTTGATGGATGTCTGCCAACGATATCTCCTGGATAGATCGCCGCCCAGGGTACCTCGGTTACACGTCCCGGTAATTCTCCATTGATAAAATTACCGATCCGTCCACAACCGAGTGCTATAGGAATACTCGGTGCGATAAAATCAGTAAGTTGAAAGAAGGTTGCGTTTATCTTGCGGCCATATACGTACATCGCTAGAAATACACCAATCATGCCTCCATGATAGGACATGCCGCCTTCCCAAACACGCACAATACGCAGAGGATCATCGATAACGCCCTGCCAGCCGTAAAATGCCATATATCCAATTCGACCACCCAGAATAACGCCAAACATGCTGTAAAAAACCATGTCGGAGATCTGCTCTTCGGTCCAACGTAACTTGCCGCTTTTACTTTTCCGACCAAGCTGCCACCAGACCAGCGAAATCCCGACTAGATAACTTAGGGCATACCAGTGAATACTGACGGGCCCAATACTGATAGCGATTGGGTCAATTTGAGGGTAGTGCCACATAGTTTTCTCTACTGCTTAAGGCGATCAAAGCCGGTTTAAGTTTCAGCGCTAATGAGTTCTGATGATTTTGCCCAGACCCGCTTTGCGCATCTGCCCATCTACGTAGGATTTTATTTCTTTGGCGTTATCCATCTTTAACACCTTGTTCAAGATTCGCTTTGCCTTTGACATGTCAAAACTCCTGATTGCTAATTTTACCAAGAGCAGATTAGTAGAGTTCATTGAAAGTACATCGTATCCCATCGCTGTGAGCAAAATAGCCGCTGAGGGATTGCCGGCCATCTCGCCACAAATACCTAGCGGCTTGTTCTCCCCATGCGCTGCCTCAACAACCTGTTTCAACGCTCTCAGTACCGCAGGGTGATACTCTTGATAAAGCTCGGCAACCTGAGCATTATTCCTATCGACAGCTAACATGTACTGAATAAGGTCGTTGCTGCCCACTGAAAGAAAGTCGACTCTTTTAATAATGTCTTTGGCTTGATATACCGCCGAAGGAACCTCGATCATGACACCTACTGCTGGCATCTCAACCTTTCTACCCTCTTCTAGCAATTCTCGATAGGCCTGAGCAATCAATAGCTTAGCCTCATCTACCTCGGACACGCTACTCACCATAGGCAGCATAATCCTTAAAAAAGCGCCCACCCCTTCGTTTGCGCGGATCATCGCCCTTACCTGGGCTAAAAAGATCTCAGGGTGGTCAAGCGTTACGCGAATACCGCGCCAGCCTAAAAATGGGTTTGCTTCTTTGATAGGAAAATAGCTCAACGCCTTGTCGCCACCAATATCTAATGTCCGCATGGTCACATTCTTAGGAGAAAAAGCTTGTAGATGTTCCCGGTAGATATCCTTCTGCTCTTCTTCCGTCGGGAAACGATCTTTCATCATGAAATGTACTTCTGTCCGATATAAGCCGACGCCTTCGGCACCTCGGTCTAAAGACTTTGCAGCATCGGTCATCAATCCAGTATTTACCCATAGCCTGACTCGATGACCATCAAGCGTTCTACAAGGTAATGTCTTCAATTCCTCAAGACCCTCAATCAGCGCCTCTTCTTTTTTGATCAAACCTTTGTAGAATCTGATCTGGTCTGCATCGGGATGGGTTATAACCTGACCTTCAAGCCCATCAACAATGAGTGGTTTTTCTTCCAACAATTCGATAGGTAAATCTTCTGCTCCCATGACAGAAGGAACACCCATTGCTTTCGCGAGAATCGCAACGTGCGAACTACCCGAACCCTTAACCGTGACAAGACCCTTCAGGCAATCCCGAGGAACACTCGCTAACATTGAAGGCGTCAATTCCTCACCCACTAGAATCGTGTTTTTCGGATAGGTCTTCCGACCACCGGTAGAAAACTGTAACTTTGCGAGTACTCGCTGACCAAGATCCCGAACATCGGTCCCACGTTCGCGCAGATAAGAATCATCCATGGCATCAAAATTTGCGACGTAAAGCTCAATGACTCGTCGCAAAGCGCCCTGTGCCCAATGTCCTTCCTGAATCAGTTTCTCGACTTCGCCGGCAATCGCAGTATCATCCAACATGTGCAGATAGGCTTCAAAAAGGCCTAGTTCTTCAGGTTTTAAACGGTCAGAGAGCTTAACGCCCATACTACGTATTTCATCCCGAACCTCATTTATCGCGATCCTGAATAGTATCAATTCAGCATCAACATCAGAATTCTTACGTTCCGGAACGGTATTCAGATTGGCCTCAGGGTAGACCACTACAGCTGTACCTAAAGCAATGCCAGGCGCACCAACCTTACCCCTAAACTTCCTAGCAGGTAGGCTCGCAGAATCTGTAACAACGATTAAAGCCCCGGTCGCTTCTGCATGCGCAATCACGCCAGCAAGTTGCGCCGACAGTGTAATAAGAAAAGCCTCTTCACTTTCATCATATCGCCTGGCTTTCTCATCCTGCACAACGAGAACACCAAGCACCTTACGGTGATGAATGATCGGCACGCCCAAGAATGCTTTGAAAGGCTCCTCACCAACCGCTTCAACAAACAGATACCTCGGGTGTCTCGTCGCATTTTCAAGATTTACCGGTTCCACGCGTTGACCGACATATCCGACCAAACCCTCATCGACACTTAATGACACCGATCCTACTGCACTTTGATTGAGACCTCGTGTCGCCATGAAAACATATCGACTGTCATCTTCATTTTTGAGGTAGACAGTACATGCCTGGGTCCCCATTGTTGTCTGAACACGATCGACAATAATGTTCAACGCACTGGTCAAGTCTCGGGCGGCATTCACCTCCTGTATGACCCGTCTCAGAATATCGAGCATCTATTTGTGCGCCCGAGAGGCAATGCACTTGGACAAATGAGGCGCTAATTCTTTCATCGCCCTACGATAAACATCCTGTTTAAACTGCACAACTTGTCCTAACGGATACCAATAAGTCACCCATTGCCAATGATCAAATTCAGGCGTTTTAGATTTATCAAACTTAACATCAGAATCTGATGCAAGCATTTTCAAAAGAAACCATTTTTGCTTTTGGCCGACGAAATCTGAATTTTGTCGAAGCAACCTTTTGGGTAGCTTGTAGCGCAGCCAGCCTCGTGTTGCGCCGACGATCGCAACTTCGTGCTGTTTTAGCCCGATTTCTTCCCGAAGCTCTCGGTAAAGAGCGTCTTCGGGCGCTTCTCTTGCATTAATACCGCCCTGCGGAAATTGCCAAGCTTCTTGACCTATTCTCTTAGCCCATAGGACACGGCCATCGTCGTTCGCAACGATAATACCCACGTTAGGTCTGTAGCCTTCCGAATCTATCAAAACGTCTACCTTGGTCTTATTTTTTTCATTGTGTCTGAATCGATCTATTTCAGCAAACCCGAGCAGACTTATTCGCTCCGGTAGATGTCAAGCGTCTTTGATTCAGGCTAAGATTGCCGCTTTTCAATTCACGGATATCCAGTTTGGTCCTTGCTATATTTGATCTTGATGAAACACTTATTTCTGTAGACAGTGATCACGCCTGGGGAGAATTTGTCATCCGCAGCGGACTAGTTGATGAATCGATACACAGGAAACTCAACAACCAATTTTATCAGGACTATCGAGCAGGCAGCTTGAACATTGATAATTACATGAGGTTTTCCTGTTCGGTCTTGGCAAACAACGATGTTGATAAATTGATTCAATTAAGAAAAAAGTTCATTGAAGAAGAAATTGAGCCACTAGTACAACCCGGCGCACTCGCTCTTGTCGATTCACATCGCAAGGCAGGGGATAGGCTGATGATCATCACAGCCACAATTGAATTTATTACACGACCCATTGCGGATTTGTTTGGAATAGACACGCTTATAGCCCCAATTCCTGAATTTAGGAATGGTAAGTACACGGGTGAACTGTCGGGCGTTCCAAGCTTCCGCGAGGGCAAGGTCACACGGCTCAAAGCCTGGCTTAAAGAAAACCCTTGTTCATTGGAGGGCAGTTACTTTTATTCAGATTCAATTAACGACCTACCTTTGCTAAAACTGGTAGACAACCCCATAGTCGTCGACCCTGACGACGCATTATTGGCAATTGCTCAGCAAAGTCACTGGCAGATAATAAAGTTCAGAGTCTAACCATGCACCCAGTAATGAATAACAAACGGGCATTTATCCACTTTACAGGCACGATAGTGCTCTTCAATCTGCTCGCCTCGTGCGCAGATATGGATGGTGCTAGAAACATTCACACACTCGACCTTAAAGAGGTTGATAGCAGCGCCAAAATCTTTTCAGAACTCGCAGTTGTACGAACGAATAGGGCGATTGAAGAGATAGCATCGATGAAACACGCCATCACGCACTTCCTGTCATATCCAACTGAAGAGAACCGACAGACACTAGCGGTCAACTGGAAAAGTGCACACAAAGCCTTTCTCAGCATCGGGACAAAGCCTGTGGCCGAAGTGAATTTAAGGGATGCTTCAATTGCGTTGTTATATCAATTAGATGCCTGGCCTATCCAACCCGGCTATATAGATGCTATCGAACACTACCCAAACAGCGGCATTGTAAACGACATCACCGTTGATTTATCGATAGAGTCAATACGCAATCAGCATGGGTTTTCTGACGTCGAAGAAATCATCTTGGGCTTTCATCCACTTGAATATCTGATTTTTTCGAAACGTGCGACTGACTATAAATTGCATGAAAATAGACGCCTAACAGAAACTGACGCGCCAAGAAGGCGAAATGTCGTGTTACAAACTGAGATCGATAATGATTTGCTCAATCCAA
The DNA here is from genome assembly GCA_047629195.1 of Candidatus Azotimanducaceae bacterium. Lineage (GTDB taxonomy): Bacteria > Pseudomonadota > Gammaproteobacteria > Pseudomonadales > Azotimanducaceae > UBA4582. The sequence continues at coordinate 32,264 of JBLHWY010000008.1, read as the reverse complement.
TTTTGCGTCGGAGAACACTGCTTGAATTATTAGGAGACGAAGCTGAACACTCTCTGAATCAGTATGTTGTTACATATCTCGACAGTTTGCCAAATCCTGCGTCTGTTGAGGATGATCAACAAAAAGGAGCTGAGATGGTCTCAAGACTCCTAACAGTTGCACACCATCATGCAGCAGAAGGCTTTAACGAGAGCAATCAGCTGCTTGTATCAGATCAAAGCCACAGTAAAATCAGCCAAACTTCTCATATGAACATTTCACTCCGTTTAAATAGCATAATCCAAATACTGAATGAACCGGTGTGGCTTTCTCGCTCCCTGGCAACGCTCGACAAAAATATACAGCAGGATCTACAAACGACATTGATCCAAGGCGCGCTTATCATCGAAAAAAATGAATTTAGCGAATCTGACAGGGCCCGACTTCCCATTATCTTTTCAGCTTTGAACCATCAGTTAGAAGATTTAAAAATCAATTTAGCGAATCCTAATTCATAAATTAGAAGTTCTAACTAGTTCTTATCCGAGAACTAAACATCTCCATGGTTACTTCCCGACAACCTATTGATTCTCTGAACAACAGGTCTGAAAAGTCTCCGCAATCTACCCTAGAATGGGTGTTTATGGACGGACAAAAACTAGCTAACCTTTGTAGCCTAGATCGAGATCCCGGGCAGCCTTAACATCATCAAGCCGTTTTACTGGCAAAGTCAACGGCGCACTTTTTACCAGCTCTGGTGTCTCTCTTGCCTCCGCAAGTATTGAGGTCATCGCTGCAACAAACCCGTCAATCTCCTGCCTACTCTCTGTTTCTGTTGGCTCTATTAGCAAACATTCTGGGATAAGTAATGGGAAATAGGTTGTTGGAGCATGATATCCATAATCTAATAAACGCTTAGCAAAATCCATCGCATTAACGCCAAGATCTTTTGCTTCTCTCGACATGCTAATAATAAATTCGTGAGTTGCGCGCCGTTCCGGATAAGCTAATTTGAAACCTGCGTCTGCGAGTTTCTTAGCCATGTAATTAGCATTGAGCGTTGCATATTCTCCTACCCGGTTCATACCTTTATCACCCAACAACCTTGCATAGGCGTAAGCTCGCAACAATATACCTGCATTACCCATAAACGCCGACAGATTGCCAATGCTATCCGGAAAGTCATCTTTACCCATCCAATAATATCTATCAGCATCTCCTGACGAATCCAGTCCAACGATGGGTGTCGGCACAAAAGGCTCCAACCTCGGGCCAACGCCTACCGGTCCAGAACCTGGGCCTCCACCGCCGTGAGGGGTTGCAAAGGTCTTATGCAAATTCATGTGCAAAACATCAAACCCCATATCTCCAGGCTTAACTTTGCCGAGTATCGCATTGAGATTTGCACCGTCGTAATACAACAAACCGCCGGCGTCATGAACAAGCGATGCAATTTCCTGAATCTTTCTTTCAAAAACGCCACAAGTTGATGGATTAGTCATCATCAAACCCGCTGTTTGTGGCCCAACAGCAGATCGCAACGCTTCAATATCTACATCACCGTCCTTACCAACAGCAACTTCTCGGACGGTGTAACCGCACATCACGGCAGTTGCGGGGTTAGTACCGTGAGCCGCAGTAGGTATCAGAATCTCTGTCCGCCCAACGTCATTATTTTTTTCATGATAGGCGCGAATCATTGCTACGCCAGCAAATTCACCTTGAGCTCCCGCCATCGGCGTCAACGAAACAGTTTGCATACCTGTGACGTCCTTCAAATATTCCTGAAGCTCATAAAGACAAGACATAACCCCTTGGCTAAATTTCTCTGGTGCAAGAGGGTGCCGATTTAAAAACCCGGGGATACTCGCCGCAGCATGTGCGCCCTTGGGATTGTATTTCATGGTGCACGAACCGAGTGGATAGAACTCACCATCAATACAAAAATTCTTCTTTGAAAGATTAGTAAAGTGTCGAACAACCTGCAACTCAGATACTTCGGGCAAACCAAGTGAACTCTTACGCAAGCAATCAGTTGGAATCTCATGATTAGCTGGAACGTCGGTCTGCTCGTATTGTGCTGTAGCAGTTCTCCCTTCAGCGCCTATTTCGTAAATTAGCATAATGGGCCTCCACAGGCTGACGCAAGACTGGACGCAAATAACTCAATGTCTTCAGTTGTTTTAGTTTCGGTAGCATTTACTAATATACAATCAGTCAGATTGGAATCATTGAGAGTCGATAAATCAAACCCTCCCAAGATTCTAGCTTCTGCCATGTTATCGAGCACTTGTGCAGCTGGTATTGGCAATTTGAGCACAACCTCATGAAATATAGGGGTCGTGAATTTTCGACTCACCCCCTCTATACGCGTTGCCGCAGCAATAAGCGCAAGCGTATTTTCATGACACTTGTTCGCCACGGACATAAGCCCTTGATCTCCCAACAAACTCATGTAAATAGTCGCGGCGGTGACCAACAAACCTTGATTAGTACAGATATTCGACGTCGCTTTGGCGCGCCGGATATGTTGCTCTCTCGCTTGAAGCGTCAGGGCAAAACCAGGTTTGCCATCAAGATCAATGGTTTGACCGATAATTCTTCCGGGCATTTGCCGAACAATCTTTTGCTTACAGCACATGAAACCAAGATATGGCCCGCCAGAAGCTAAAGGGATCCCAAGTGGCTGACCTTCACCGACAACAATATCGACGCCGTCCTCACCCCATTCTCCGGGCGGTTTCAGCAAACCCAACGCGGTTGGATTTACGACAGCAATAACCAACGCACCTTGCGCTTTAGCCCAGTTGGTCAGGGCATCAATCTCTTCGATACAACCAAAGAAATTTGGATACGGTATGACGACTGCAGCAAAGTCTTCGCCCTCATATTTTTCTAGCGTTGCAAGCTCTGTTTTACCGGAATCTTGCCCATAGGGCATAACTTCAATTGTAATGTCCTGCGGATTTATAATATTTCTGCAGGCGCTGAGATAGTTCGGGTTAACCGTGCCCGCGCATAGTACTCGCTTCGATTTGGACTTCTTATTTGCTCGAACTGACATCAAGATGCCTTCAGCCAAAGAAGACGCTCCCTCATATACTGACGCGTTCGCAACATCCATACCCGTCAAACGGGTAATCATCGACTGAAACTCATAAATCAACTGCAGCGTTCCTTGGCTCGCCTCCGCCTGATAGGGCGTATAGGCAGTTAAAAACTCGCCGCGGCTAGCAAGACTCCACACCGCTGAAGGAATATGATGCTCATAGGCACCAGCACCCAAAAACGATAATTTCACTTCATCTCGTGCGGCCCGCTCACTCATCAACCTAAGCAAGGCCATTTCTGAGATTCCAGAGGGCGTATGGTCCAGTACTCCAGATTTCAATTCTGATGGAATTTCATCGAACAGCGCTTCAATTGAATCAACACCGATGGACGCAAGCATCTCTTGCACATCGTGTTTGGTATGTGGCACAAATGGCATATATATGACCTCGTGATTTATCCAGCGCTGAGGCTGGATTCGAAGAATAAGTTTTAATGTAGGGTTTTCAGAATTATTGCCGCTACCAGCGCCTGTACTAGTGCCTGTAGTACTCTGATAACTTCTTGCAGTACTACAGGCATGGCAAACACTTGCTCAATATCTATTGATGTTTCTGTGTATCGTATCTATGTAATGTTTTATGTAGCTAAGACCCTAATGCTCTTCACTTTCACAAAGTGCTTGATACGCATCGGTATCAAGTAAATTATCCAGATCTTGAAGATCTGCTGGCTTCATTTTGAAGAACCAGCCCTTATCATGGGGTCCTTCATTCACGATTTCTGGTTGGTCTTCAAGAGCAGGGTTGACCTCAATTACCGTTCCAGATATTGGCGCATAAATATCTGAAGCTGCTTTCACAGATTCAACAACTCCGGCTTCATCGCCAACGCTCAATACTAATTCGAGCTCAGGCAACTCAACGAACACCACGTCGCCCAACGCTTCTTGAGCATGATCAGAGATTCCAATCGTGGCAGTGCCATCCTCCTCCATACGAACCCATTCATGGCTCGTTGCGTATTTTACATCTCCGGGAAATTCTGCCATTTTTCTAAATCCTCCTATTAAATTTGTTGCTGAGGTCTCCCAGCATGAGTCTGGGCGACACTTTCGCAGAACAATCTTCTAAATTTTCTATGGTTTAATTCAATACGCTAGAGTTTGTAGACCTTTTTACCGTTTCTGGCGAATGGCGGCTGCACTTTTTCAACCCGATGCCGCTTACCGCGAATCTCAACCTCGAAATTTTCTTTCCCAACCAATACTCGAGCCAGCGCAATAGAGTGCTGAAGCGTTGGAGAAAATGCACCACTAGTGACTTCACCGACAAGTTCATCGCCGGCGTAGATTGGGTAATGGGCTCTTATAACACCTCGGCCGAGCATCACCAATCCAATCAATTCTTGCGCAACACCTTCGCTTGTTTGTTGGAGGAGTTTCGCTTTACCAACAAATTCACGGCCTTCGTTGAGTACAACCGTAACGGCCATATTAGATTCTAACGGAGTGACAGATTCATCCATATCACTACCGTAAAGATTCATACCCGCCTCTAGACGTAGCGTGTCTCTCGCACCCAGCCCAATTGGCGCAATGTCTGCTTTCAACAATTGTGCCCACAATATGGTCGCATCGGCTGCTGACAGAATGATTTCAACACCTTTTTCCCCCGTGTAACCTGTTCTAGCTAGGAACCATTCCCCGCACCAACCGCCGACAAAGGGCTTTAGCTCAGCCACATAATCGGCCTTATCTGACTGGCCATGCTCACGCAAAACCTGTTGCACCTTAATGAGGGATTCAGGTCCCTGAATGGCAAGAATCGATAACTCAGGACGTTCAGTCAATGTACAGTCAAATCCTGAAATCTGATTATTCATCCACGCAAGATCTTTCTCTCGAGTGGCGCAATTCACGACGATGCGATAACCATCGCCATCGCGGTATACGATCAGGTCATCAAGCACACCACCTGCCTCATTGAGCATCGCGCTGTAAAGGGCTCGTCCATCTCGATCGAGTTTGCTGACGTCATTAGGTAGCAAATGCAACAGGTAGGCAGTTGAGTCCACGCCACACAAATCAACCACTGTCATATGAGAAACATCACATACGCCGACGCTGCTTCGTACCAAATGATGCTCTTTAAGCTGAGAGCCATAGTGAATGGGCATATCCCAGCCACCAAAGTCGACCATCTTTGCATTCGACGCCAGATGTTGCGGGTAGATCGGAGTTCGTAGACCCATAGGGTACCTATCCACTTGAAAAGAAAGCTATTCTATCGGGTTCAAGAGCATTGGAATAGTGATCTTGGCTCACTCATGATCTGAATTATTCTAATGAACGGTCAGTAAAGATCATTATTCAAGTATCAAGAACCCGTGGCTAATTTTGCAGCCATGGTCTTTAGCGCTCCGGTACTATTAACCATTCTGAGTCCTGTGTTACGAAGCCAGCGGATCCCTGGATCATCTGAACCAAACAACCGCTTAAAACCTTCCATCACTGCCGCCATCAATATATTTTCAGGCTTTCTCCGGTTCTCAAAGCGCTTCAAAAGCTTTAGGTCGCCAGGACTTAACGATTCAAATCGACATTGGTGCAGGGTTTGCGCCAGTGTTTGCGCATCAGCAAATCCCAAGTTCACTCCCTGCCCAGCAAGTGGGTGGATTGTATGGGCTGCATCTCCAATCAAAACCAGATTTTCCCGCGCATATTGGACCGCATGTCTCTGAGTCAAAGGGAAAGAGAAACGTTGGTCACAAGACACGACTGATCCAGCTTGTTTCCCAACAATCTGACTTAATTGATCACAGAATGCCTTATTATCCAACGCCAGTATCCGCTCAGCCTCGGTGCTAGACCAAACAATGGAACAATAATTTGGGTTGGCAAGTGGTAGAAAGGCTAATGGGCCCTGTGCAGTAAACCACTGTCGCGCAGTATTGCCATGAGGGCGATCGATTTCCACTGTAGTCACCACAGCGCTCTGGTGATAACTCCAATCAACTGATCGGAGATCTGCAAGTTCTCTCACCCTACTCTGTCCACCATCAGCACCGACTAATAGCTGACATTGAATTTCACGACCATTATTCAACCGAACTAAGTAGCCGTCATCAGACTTTTGAATAGATTCAAGCGCAACACCGAAAATCAGATCTACGTTTTCAAGCAGTAACGCTGTGCTATAGAGTTGCGAGATTATCGAAGCATTTTCTATGATGGTGCCTAAACAATCTTGTTGAACCTCAGCCGCGGAAAATCGAATCGCGGCTGTACCCTGCGTATCCCAAATTGCCATTTCGTTGTAATCAGCATAGCGCTCCGAATCCTCGGGCCAGCCTCCTATCCGAGACAAAAATGCCTTAGACCTCATATTGATTGCACTCACGCGCGGGCTATACCCAGACACCAATTGCGCCGCCGATTCTGGTACCAAAACCTCATTCGGGTGCTCCGATGAACTCGGCGCATGTTGACCCTCAATAAGCGTCACCTGAAGCCCACTATCCTTTAGGGCGCAGGCGAATGCCAACCCCACCAGACCGCCACCAACCACTACAATATCAGCACTATCCATCTTGACCTCTTAGGCTGTTCTCTCGATTCTGAGTTCTGAGTTCTGAGTACTATGTTCTATGTTCTATGTTCTATGTTCTATGTTCTATGTTCTGTCAGAAGCGCTAGCGCTTATCGGAGCTCTATTGATTAAGCCTGCGACGCCATAAGCGCCTCAATATCTGAGGTAGTCTTCGGGATACCAGCCGTCAATAATTCATTCCCGGACTTCGTCACCAAAACATCATCCTCAATGCGAACACCAATACCCCGGTATCGTGCAGGTACTTCAGACATGTCTTGCGAAATATAGATCCCTGGCTCTATCGTCGTTACCATACCTGGCTCAAATACACGCCACTCTTCACCGATTCGGTACTCTCCTACATCATGCACATCAAGCCCCAACCAATGCCCCGTTCGGTGCATATAGAATTTTTTATAGGTTTCCTTTTCAATAATTGTCTCGAGAGGACCATCGAGTAATTTCAGATCTAATAAACCCTGACTAATCACTCTTACAACAGCTTCGTGGGGTTGGTTCCAGTGATTCCCAGGCTGCACCATATCAATTGCAGCTTCTTGAGCCGCGAGCACAATGTTATATATTTCCTTCTGGGCTTCGGAAAACTTTCCGCCAATAGGAAAAGTGCGAGTGACATCGGCAGCATAACTCTCGTATTCCGCTCCCGCGTCCACAAGCACCAGTTCCCCAGACTTCATCAGATCACTATTTTCAATGTAGTGGAGAATGTTGGCGTTATTGCCGCTGCCAAAAATAGAAGGATATGCCGCTGATCTGGCACCACCACGCAAGAATGTATGGTTAAGCTCTGCTTCCAATTCGTACTCAAACAAGCCGGGTTCAACTTCTCTCATGATACGTTTATGGGCGTCGGCCGTTATTTTAGCGGCATACTTCATGACTTCAATTTCTTGCTTACTCTTAAACAACCTCAACTCATGCACCAAATGTTCTAACTGAACAAATTCACCCGGAGGCTTCGTTCCTTTATGCTGACTCGATGCAATACTGTTAACCCAACTGATAACACGCGTATCAAAATCCTGCCGATGCCCCATGGCATAGTAGAGACGTGATTTGCCCTCGATCAGTCCTGGTAAAATGTCATCAATATCGGATATCGGGAAGGCATCATCCATACCATAAAGCTGCATGGCACGTTCAGGACCCGTTATTTTTCCATGCCATTGCTCTTGCTCTTGATCTCTTTCACGACAAAACAATATCGCTTCACCGTGTTCTCTGCCCGGAATCAAGACAAAGACGGCATCCTGCTCGTCGAAGCCCGTCAGATAGTGAAAATCACTATGCTGGCGAAACGAATAGTCTACGTCGCTATTTCTGCTTACCAGACTAGCGCCAGGCAAAATGGCAATACCATTGTCGTCCATCATCGCCGCAAGCTCTTTGCGTCTTCCCGCAAACTCTTTTAGTCCAATCTTTGGCCTAGATTTCATCACTATTTTTTCCAATGAGTGCCGGCTCAGTGAACCGATTTTTTAGCAGATTCAAGATATATCATAATCGCAGACATACGAACGTACTCTATAATTTCAATGAGATCCCCGTCATTCTCATCACTGTTCGGCACTTCGACATCCAGTGCTGATATTTTGGCAAGATCTGTCAACACTTCACGAACTTCGTCGCTCAACTCACTTTCCTGATAACGCCCAGTAATCCCAAAACCTGATAAGAACCCCTGGCACCACTTATAAAGCCCCTGCCCACGCACACCAGTCGCGGCATCATCCTCGGGTAACAACAAATCGAAGCCCATTTCAGGGTCATCGAGCTCAAGACCTGCTTGGAAACTTAGCTGAATCACTAATTCATCCATAGTGCTCGAAAGCGAACAATCAAAGTGTTCTTGAAAAGCTGCCGTCAGCTGAGCACCATCCATTTGTGCGCCCGCACTTAGCACGCCACTAAGAAAACCATGTATTTCGCATATGTCGAGGCTAGATTTTGCATCGACAAACGCCTGACTTATAGCAACAAAATTGCCCATATAAAGCATCATCCTGTGATTTCAGAGTTTATTGAACAGACCATTGAAGGAACTATTAAGAGAACCATCAAAAAGACCATGAAATCGTCTATATTATCGGCGATCTAAGGTCTTGAAGCTGATGTAAGCATACTAAAGATAGCGCGTTGATCCTATCCGGATTGACCTTTCCCGAGACCTACCTTTATAGTAGCGAGATCAACCTCATGATGAAGTTCCATGGACACAAAAGACCTTGAATCAAAAATAGACGAGCTCATCGTTCTAATCGATGAACTTGAACAAAAACAAGGATCGATGACGGCCGACCAAGATGCTTGGCAAGACGAGAGAATTCGCCTGCTTGACAAGAATGAGCTGGCTAAAACTAAGGTAGAAGCAATGATTCAGCGCCTGAAAACGCTGGACCAGGATCAGTAGCGGTTCATCGCTAGACTGATTAAATTCCTTTGATATGAGCATGCAACATGAGTAAAGCCGATAATACCGAAACCGTGACTGTCTCGATTTTGGATAAAGACTACAAAATCAACTGCAAGCCGGAAGAAGTTACTGCGCTCATGCAATCATCAAATTACGTTGATAGTAAAATGCGTGAAATAAAATCGGGGGCGGCAATATTGAGCCTCGATCGAATCGCAGTCATGACAGCATTAAACCTCGCAAATGAATTTCTTGGCGAGAAGAAAAAGTCTAACTCAGAAATTGATTTAAAGTCTGAGGAGATCAGTCAATTGACAACTAAGCTCGATCAAGCCCTAATTCGTCTCAAATCTATTAATCGTTGAGCGCAACATCGTATATACTTAGCGCAAGTTCCCTGGGTTGTTCGCCAGTCAATATGTCCTCGACCCTTTACGCGTATACCAGGAGGTCTTTTTCCACGGTGAGTGTGCATGTCCGGTTTCCGGAACGCCTGTAGCCTGTTAGAGACCACCGCCTTGAACCGCTGGGTTCAAGGGCCTATACAGACAGCGGCAATTTGGGGAGCTTACTTTTAATCGAGGCAAGTGATGAATATTCAAGATCACTCACGTAGTCGATTGAGAAAAACTCTACGCTCGGCACGAAGAAAACTCCCGCGTGAATTACAACAGCATGCCGCCCAACGCATTTGTGACACGCTGATAACTGACTCAATATTCCTCCGAAGCAAGCACATCGCTTTCTATATGGCTGTGGACGGTGAAATAAGTCCTGATAGGATTGCGTTGCTGGCAGAAAATCGTGGCAAAAGCTGTTACCTCCCGCTGGTATCGGATTTCATCAGACCATGGGAATCAACGAGACTTTTGTTTCAACCTTTCAGCCCCGCAACCATTGACCTTGAGCCAAATCAGTACGGGATTTTAGAACCTCAATCCGATCCACGATATGCAGTAGAACCAGCCATGCTGGACCTAGTGGTGGTCCCTTTGGTCGCATTCGACTCAACATTCAACCGATTGGGCATGGGAAAAGGTTACTACGATAGAACCTTCGGCAAGGCACTAAAATGGCGGCGGCCAAAACTTCTAGGACTAGCCTATAGCTCCCAACAAGTTGAACACTTAGAATCAACGAACCTAGATGTACCAATTGATGGGATGCTGACCGAGGAAGGTCTTCTCTGGAAATAAACAGCCCGAAACACAGAGCCTGACAGTAGAAGGTATGGATATAAAAACCCCAAAAATTGACCAACCACTGGTCAAAAGCCCAAAACTTGTCCTATCGCATTCACGGCGGCACCGAGACTGAAAACTACAAAAAGCAGCAGTACCAAATCGGGTCTCTTTTTCATTGGGCGTTCCTAGCAAGCGCTTGTAGCGGGGGTTCTAAAAAGATCGGTAAGATATAGTCAGTTTCGTCGATAAGCAAGCGCAAAATGTCAATATTACAATATAATCAAACTGAGTCACATTCTCGAATTTAAACGCTACACAATTTGGCCAAATTGACCTTATCGTGGATACCGAAATCAATCCCCCAAGTAAATGAGTAAGTACGTGTTACCGTTCACTGTAACTTTTTTACGCGGGCTAACGGTTCGGGTATTCTTCATCAAACGTTCCGTATTGAGGATCCAGCATGTCAGTGCAAGAAATCGTAAGATTAGGCCATCCAGTCCTCCGCCAATTGGCGGCTCCGTTTCCAGTTGAGGAAATCCAGACAGCAGCATTCACCCAACTCGTTAAGGATCTGCGTGAAACTCTCGCAGATAGCGGAGGTATTGGCCTTGCTGCTCCTCAAATCGCAGTGTCCACACAGGTTGCGGTCATCGAGATTACAAATCCGAAAACCAGATATGGAGAAATCGAAACACTACCTTTTAGTGTGTTCGTAAATCCTGTGATTTCAGTACTGAACCCAGAAGTTGCGGGCTACTGGGAGGGCTGTCTCTCTGTTCCGGGAATGATGGGCTTTGTTGAAAGACCACAGCACATCAGAATCGACTATCTGGACGAACAAGGCGATGCACAATCTATGGAACTGCAAGGTTTTCTTGCGACTGTGTTCCAGCACGAATTCGACCATTTATGTGGCCACCTCTACGTCGACAAATTGAAAGATCCTGCGTTGTTTTGCTTTGAAGCGGAATATTCGAAATATCACACCTCACCCGAGTGAAAATGCAAATATGGCACCAAACAACCAAGCCTAGAATGATGTCGGTCTCATTATTTAAAACGACTCGGGGTTGTAGCTGACGAAGCACACGAGCGCTTGAATCTATCTAGCCTGGTGAACCACGGTCGTTTTCCAAGTAAAGCAAATTAGGTAAAGTTAGAAACTTCCACCGGCTAATGCGACCAGCACCTGCCTCTTTCTCGTACCGGCGTAAGATCGACGCCCGTGCATCGTGCGATAATTATCCACCAATGCGACATCACCATCTTGCCACAACAAATCAAATGTAAACTCTTCCGCTAGGCTCGCAACATAATCTAGTTTTTCGACAGCTATATCTGAGCCATCGCCAAAACAGATCGCACTTTTTGGATTTTCCTTAACCCCTTTCCAGCCCTGATAAGCAGCGATCAACTGGTTATAAAAAGCCTTCTCTCCAGTTTCTAGTTCAACTACAGCCGGCAACCGGGGCGTTGTAGCCTCTAGGCCATTGTCATCCATCCACTTCCAACTATAACCCAGAGATCTCAATTTAACTTCAGCTGCCGACTCATCTTCCACACTTAGCGTGCTTTTCCAGCTTCGGCCCTGTCCTGAGCCAAGATCATTCTCTGACGGCATCAGGGTTGTATACTTCAATCCTTTTGACTCAAACTCATCAGCCCAAACTGGATGCGTCTGATACAATTTCTGAAAAAGTTGGTCAGATCGACATAACGGTGTTGCCCCACCAACCTCTGCCGCCGAGTGACAGTAGAAAAACAATTTCGATGGAGATATCGGCGTTTGTGCCATTTCATGATGCAAAAAAATCTCTACTTCAGGCGGCGCTTCATTTGCTGTAAAGACTCGCTCAGTGAAGTTGAGCCTGACAGCATTCGAAAGAGATTCCGCATACGTAAAATCTGGGTAACCAAATGCCGCTGAAAACTGATCGAATGTTTCCGCGCTATTCACTGGAAAGCCCCTAAAAAGTACTGCACCAGATCGCTGTAGTGCTGCTTCAATAAAGTTTTTATTCGCTTTAACCCAACCGGCTAAATCAAGCTTATCTGACACATCACATTGCACGACGCTGGGAAACGCATGCCCCTCGAATTGCAATTGACCTGCTTCAGCCACAACATTTAATCGATTCAAAAAGTACCTCCTTATAGATACCAAAACATAAACCTGGCTTTTTCAATCAAAACGTTTTAGTCGTAGATTGGGTAAAAAGTGTTGAAGGCATCTTCACAAAAATGTCCAGGGTCATTAAAACGCCGATTTTGGTTTAGCGCACTGATCGAGAGCATATCCTCAGTGGATAACTCAAAATCGAATATATTGAGGTTTTCCTTCATCCGTTCAACACGGGTGGATTTAGGCACAATAGAAGTGCCGCGTTGAACACCCCATCGAAGAACTACCTGAGCAGACGTTTTACCTAAGCGATCAGCAATCTCTTTCACCACGCTGGTGTCCAACACAGACTCACCCTCCTGCGCCATATCAAGTTCAAAGTAGGAAGAGGCACCAAGTGGAGAAAATGCGGTAACTGCTAGCCCGTAATTTTGTGCTAATCGAATCAGTCGCTCTTGTGTTAAGTATGGATGAGACTCTATCTGTAAAACATCTGGCTTATGTTTAGCATAACTCATCAGATCGTGAAGCAAGCCGCTCGTATAATTGCACACACCAATCTGTTTGGTTAAACCCTGGCTGCGCATTTCTTCCATGGCGCCCCATGTTTCATTCAGAGGTACCTTCGATGTTTTCATCATTGGTGACTCCGCCTCAGGATCAAATACCCACTCCGGTGGGTAACGCGTGTCAAATGGTACAAATTGAAGAGAAATCGGGAAATGAATCAAGTACAGATCAAGATATTCAAGCTGTAGATCCGACAAGGTTCGCTCTAACGCAAGAGAGACATGCGCTTTTGCGTGATATGTATTCCATAGTTTTGAAGTAACCCAAAGATCGCTACGCTGACATAATCCATCATCCAACGCACGCTTAATACCTACGCCGACTGCTTTCTCGTTACCGTAGTCGCTCGCGCTGTCTAAATGTCTGTAGCCAATTTTGATTGCCTGATAAACAACATCGGCACAATCGTTCTGCGCAATCTTCCACAATCCAAAACCAACCTGGGGTATTTCCTTCATCATTCTTATGCAATCCTAATGTCAAATTCTCAAGAGCAGCAGAATAACACCCAAAACCCTGATCCAGTTAGGATCAACCGGTAGCTCTTGAATACGTTAAACATCGATAATAGCGCGATAGACTTTAAAGCGGTTAATCCAGGGCTTGGCTAAAAGCGAGAAACTAACCTTTCGCTAGCTGCTGCTGCGCTTTTTCGACATCAGACTTACTGAAATTTACACCCCGGCTAAATAGAAAAGCGCAGGCAAACGTTACCGTAAGTCCGCCAACGAGAAAGGTCTGCAGTAGATCTTTTGTCTCTTCCGTCTGTATTCTCAGCTGCCCGTCAAAACCCGACATAGATAGCAACACCATGCTCAACGCCGGCGCAAACATGTAACCAGTTTTAAACGCGGAATTGTAGACGCCGACAAAGGCTCCTTCCCGTCGTCGACCCGTTTCAACCTCATCGACATCACAAATATCAGCAACAATAGACAAGGGTAAAAGTTCAATCGCTGTATTACCAATAGGCAGCGCTAATACGTGGAACAAAAAATACCAATAGGGTTCTCCAGGTTGAAATGCGACTAGCGCTGCCAACGGGACGAGCAGACTTAGGAACATCGTTATCTTCAGAAGTTTGACCTTTTCAATTGTCTTGCCTAGATGACGCAAGACTAGATTAAGCCCCATGCTTACTGTCGCGCCTCCTACCGTCGCCCACATCAATAGGGTTGCGAAACTGGATTTGTCTCCATCGTAAATATTGTAAGTAATAAGGTAGGCACCAAAGCTCACAGCAAAGTATTGGCCAATACCATAAAAGAATACCGTTCCAACCAAAAACATAAAAGGCCTGTTTCGTAGCGTGATACCCAATGCTTTGAGCATTGGTAACGGTTTTTTTGTGTTCTGCTCAGCTCTTTCTCGCGTACCAAGAGACGAGCATAAACCTGTCACAATAATAATTAGACCCACAAAACACATCACAACAGCGACTCCTTCAATTTCGTTATCGAAATACTCAGGGTTCATCGCAAAGACAAATGGCAGGGTCGCGACAACGGTCATTGGCAGACCTATCATATGGCGCCAACCAACAATTTTAGTACGTTCATGATAATCAGTTGATAACTCAGCACCGAGCGCGTAATAAGGCACAACTGCAACTGTGTGGGTAATATAGTAAAGCAGCTTAAACAGCATAAAATAGATAAATATCGACATCACACTCGGTAGCGGATCCCAGAACATGACAAAGGTTGGCATCCACGCCATCGGGAATATGATACCCAATGCAATCGAGCCCACCAGAATCCAGGGTCGACGCTTGCCCATTTTGGTACGAGTTCTGTCGGACCACTCCCCCACCAAGGGATCAGTGACAACATCAAATATTTTTAAAGCCGGCTGCCAAAATGCTAACCACAAAGGATTGATAGCGAAGGTGGTCGTATAAAAAAAGAACATGTATTTACCGATAATGTTCTTAATCAAATAATCGGCACCGTTGAAAGCACTGTAGAGCACACGCTCACGAGTGGTCAAAGGTTTGTCTGTAGAAATATTCATCATTTTCTATGCTCTCCCGACCCAACATGACATTAATCTGGCTTTAGCTTGCCTCAGGTGAGTACTGAGAAACAGCACGCTGACGATTATTATCCGCCAAAAATGGGCTGATATGTACGTATTAAAAAATGCGGTGAATGGTAATGAATTTGCTTAATTCTATTTGACTACCATAGCTCAATCTGGCGTTACTAACACCAGGCATGCCGTAAACAATAAGAGCATAGGCTTAGGGTATGAACCCTGCCGCAATGACACTATAATTCAGACCTTCTAACCGATCATTGATATGAATATGAACGAAGATGGCCAAAGAGCACGGAGTGTCGCGACTCAACATGCCCTAATGAATGCAGCGGAAAAGTTGATCGCAGAAAAGGGGATTCAGAACGTCACAAAACGAGAGATTGTGAAAGCCGCTGGCCAAAAAAATGAGTCGGTGCTTCAGTACCATTTTCAAAACCTGGAGGGGCTTTTGAAAGCAATCCAGCAATCTCGGGCAACGCAAACCCAGGAAAAACGCGAGGAAATGCTTGATCAGCTGCTCGCTCTAACTCAGAAACCAACATTAAGAGACATTTGCAAGATAATGGTGCTGCCACCATTTTTGCTGTCAAAGAAAGACCCTGGCTATTGTCGCTATCTCAGCGCATTCAGTCTCGAACCAGCCTTGGCAGCAACTTCAGCTTTGTCATTGGTAAAAAGAAAAGGGGCAGGTGGCGACAGCGGTAAAGAAACTGGCAAACTGCTCCGTAAGATCCTCGCCCATCTTGAAGAAGACGCTTACCTTCGCCGAATGGATTCAGCCATCAGGCTAGCGTCAGTATCTATGAGCCACCATGCTAGACAAAAAGATGCATTCCGCAGCACTGAATCAGACCTATTTATCTATAGCCTGATTGATGCAATCACCGGACTGCTTAGTGCCCCGGTATCGGAGGAAACTGCCGCCTCCTTCAAAGAATTTGCTTCAGGTAAGAAATAGGCCGCTTTAAATCAGACCTGATTTATCTACTCTAAGCTCTGCAAAAAACGGACTATTCCCTCGTTTGTGCCTTCAGGATCTTCCTGTTGCACCCAGTGCCCCATTTTTGGCAGCAATGTAATCTCTCGTAAATCTGACATCACGGGGCTCATTAAGGTTCTCAGCGCCGACTCGCTAGCACCTTGAATAACCTGATCAGCGGCGCCTGATAAGAAGGCCGAGGGTATTTGAATGACAGGATCTTTATCCTTCATAAGCTCCCAATTAGCATCAAAATTGCGATAGTAGTTAATACCACCCCGAAAGCCAGCACGAGAAAACTCCGCCACATAATAATCAAGATCTTCCTGAGTCAACCAATCCGGTCTTTCAATTGGCTGGCCTATTCTACCTATCCATCCTCCAGCGGCCCGACGCGAGTCAGTAATTGTAGGCGGGTGCCTCGGCGTGTCTGGAGATGCATATAACATGGCAAGAAACGAACGAGGGTCGCTATCGTATTCTTTCTCAGCAACACCCCCTTCTTCATTATGATAAAGAATATAGAAAAACTGATCAGCCATCGCTTTACGCCAACCCGCCGTTGGGGCTTCGCTACCAAAACCACCGTAGGGGACACTCATACCCATCACGCCGGTAAAACGTTCCGGGTACAAGAGCGCAGCATTCCACACCACCATCGCTCCCCAATCGTGACCAATTAGCGCTGCTTTCTCTTCACCCATTGCATCCAACAACCCAATAAGATCTGCGGCAAGTGTATCGACTCTATAATCAGCGGCTAAGGCTGGCGAACTCGTGTCACCATAACCCCTCATGTCCGGCGCAATAACGCGATATCCACTTTCTGCAAGCCCTGTAATCTGGTGCCGCCACGAATACCAGGACTCTGGCCAGCCATGGACAAGCAGCACCAAAGGCCCGGAACCCGCTTGCGCAACACGCATTTGGATGCCATTGGTTTCTATCGTAGAAAATCCTATTTCGTTCATATCACTCACCAATCATTATTGTTAGGGTCACATCTACTGTGTCAAAGACGATGTACCTGCACGGGCAAGTTTGTTATTCCTCTAACAAAGCTTGAAAGCAACCTTTCCGGTTCGCCAACAACTTCAACCATTCGAAAGCGCTTTGATATTTCTTCCCATACAATTCGGAGCTGCATTTCTGCGAGTCGATTGCCCATACAACGATGAATACCAAACCCAAACGATAAATGATGCCGAGCTTTGGGCCGATCAATAATAAAGTCGTTAGGACGGTCGATCACGTCTTCATCACGATTGCCAGAGACATACCACATCAGAACTTGGTCGCCTTTCTTAATCTGTTTATCTCTGATAACGATATCTTCGTTAGCCGTGCGGCGCATATAAGGTAGCGGCGTCTGCCATCGAATAATCTCAGAGACCATATTGGGAATTAGAGAAGGATCTGCACGTAGCTTGTCATACTCTGCGGGATTCTGATTAAGTGCAAATACACCTGCACTCATGGAATTACGGGTCGTATCGTTACCCCCCACGATCAGCAATATCAGGTTGCCCAAAAACTCGTAAGGCTCCATGTCTTTAGTTTCTTCACCATGAGCCAACATTGAAATCAAATCAGAGCCCGGTTTCTCCGTGTCCACACGTTCATTCCAAAGCTTGGTGAAATAAGCGAGACATTCCATTAACTCATCACGACGCTGTTCCGCCGTATCGACGATACCCGTACCAGGAGGCGCAGTCGCCACATCCGACCATCGAGTCAACTTATGTCGATCTTCGAACGGAAAGTCGAATAAGGTTGCTAGCATTTGTGTTGTTAATTCGATCGAAACTCGATCAACCCAATTAAACGTTTCACCCTCAGGTAATCCATCAAGTACTTTGCAAGTTCGCTCACGAATAATAGCTTCCATCTTTGCAAGGTTTGGCGGCGCGACGACACCACTGACAGTTGCTCGCTGCAAATCATGTTTTGGTGGATCCATAGAGATGAAACTGTTGAAATTGAGGTCTTCAGGGTGCGGCTCAAGGTCAACTTGCGGGCCCAGCGCGATCCCGCTCGCAGAAGAAAAAAGATCGTGATTCTTATCAACAAACATAATGTCTTCAAACTTCGTCAAAGACCAATATCTACCAATACCAGGCGTTTCATTCAGGTGAACCGGATCTTCTTCTCGAAGACGCTTGAAATGTTCCCAATGTATATCCTGCTGAAACAGTCTGCCATCAAGGACATTGATTTCTTCAAGTGGAATTGCATATGGATCGGTGACCACGGGGGGCGCGTCTGCTCCAAGAAACGGATTACCGAATCTCGCCATCTGCGCCGCCGAGTCTTTGACTTGTTCGCTCATTTCGTTTTCCATGTAATTGCGTAATTGGTAAATACATTATCAGATTATTGGATATATTATTAGATAGCCGAAAAGGTAACCCCCCGCACTGATAAAACTAATCAGCCATTGCCTGCGCGACGACTTCCCTCGCGATAGTGGCTATCGACTCTCGCCACTCATTTGAATCGGGGTAGAATGCATCCATCATCATATCTTTGATTGCGTGCCCATGAGCCAAACTAAACTCGCCGTGACGATGCAACCATTGGTCTGCAATCAGCGCAAGGATCACTTCTCGCCCTGCAACCGTGCCAAATTCCAAGCCTGCACCAACGATCACCGGGTGAGTTCTCTGTAAACCAGAAATCATAGACCCTGCAATTGGCGCCGAGTAAGAATCACCCGAAAGCATACTCTTTACTCTATCACCCCACATCTCAACACTACGCTGAAATTCTTTTGATGCCGGCGCGTAATCAACAATGCACTCTGCTGTGCCGAATGGACCAAGCGCTGTATGAACATCGATCCAAACAACCTCATGCGCGTTTGAAAAGTAGTCTTTGGCGACCCGACGAATCGTCAGGTTAGACCAGGCAGGTGCAATTCCGCCATAAAACATTCCGTCTGGATACTCATACTGGCCGCCTGACAAAGTACTTTGATACCAGTGGAGGCCCTTCTCTTTGACCACGGAGCGAGCCGCATTCATAATTGAATCACTCGAGCCCTGCCATATTTCTGGTTCAAATATAGCAGCGATTTCCCGATAGCCAGCATTCGTTGGCAAATTGTCAAAATCAACGAAGTTTCTATTTAGATCAATATTCAGCTCATTTGTTCTTCGCTGCCACGCAAAACCATAGGGATTTACACCGTGCACCATCATTAAGCGAGTATTAATCGGCAACCTCGAGCTAATCCCTTCATGCAACAACATGCTCTGCAGTCCCGAACCGGAATATCCTTCAATACCGTGCGTGCCAGAGGAGATGACAATAATCTTTTCTGCACTCTCGTCACCGAAGCAAGCAACATCCATAAAAATATCTCCATCGGGACCCTGTTCTGGGTGCTTAATGGATTCAACAGACCCCACTTGTTCATAACAAGAAGTAATAAAATGGGCGCGGGCTAAAGCGTAGCTCTTGAAGAAGTGTTGATGCATAGCATGGCTCTCTTGGGTGTTAATCGGCGGCCGGTCATCTCAACTCGCGGTGCTAGAATAGCAATTATGCTTGCAAGCGAAAACCCAGGAACTCGCTGCGCAGCAAATTTCACTTGTAATCGCCATCTTACTTAGTTAGCTTAACTAACTAAATGTTTGACCAGAAAAACACATGCCAAACTCAGACTCTCGCCAGCTTATCCTAAGCCGAGCAAGCCAACTAAGCCGTTTAGCAGGGCAGGTCATGGAGAAAAAGCTAGCGCCACTGGGCATCACATACCAGGAATTTCGGATTGCCGGACTGCTGATGGGTGATAACGACATCACCCAAAAAGACCTAGCAAATAAACTTAATGTGAGGGCAGCAACATTATCTATCGCAATATCAAAATTGGCCGAACGAGGTTTGGTACGCCGCGTACCAAGTACAACCGACAAGCGGGTGAACTATCTCCAACTCGTACCCGGTGAAAAGATTGAGAGTATTAGCCAAATACTCCTAACCTTGGAACAAAGTATCAGTCGTGGCATCAGTGATAGCGAGTTAGAAACTGCCGGTGAAGTGTTATCTAAACTTATTGAGAATTTAAACAAATAGACCCAAAAGGTGAAGAAATGACCCTATTTATGGCCGGTATCATCATATTTTTTGGTGTTCACTTTGTACCCTCCACGCCAATCAAAGCGATCATGATCGGCAAGGTGGGCGAAATCAGATTCAAGGGAATGTTCAGCTTAATCTCCGTAATAGGACTTGGCTTAATTATTTATGGGTTCAGCCAAACAGAATTCCAATTACTCTGGGCGCCAGAACCATGGGGTCGAAGCGCTGCCATTTTTACGATGCCCATTGTGATCATTCTTATGTGCGCAGCAGAAATACCCAACAATTTTAAACGGCTGGTTCGTCATCCTATGCTTCTGGGCGTCTCTCTTTGGGGGCTTTCACACCTGGCTGCAAATGGGGATCTTGTCAGTACCCTATTATTCAGCAGCTTTTTAGTCTTCTCAATCATCGACATTCTTATCGTCAATCGGCGCGGAAGCTACACAGAGCCTGCACCTGTCAATAAACTCTGGGACCTCGGTGTGGTTGTGATCGGGCTTGCTCTCTACGGCCTGTTATTTCACTTCCACGGCGCGTTTACTGGCATGCCTCTTAAATAGATTCGCTAGTAGAGGATTACAGCAAGCAAATGCTCAAAGGCTAGAATCAGGATTTGCCGCCTCTGGAAACACAATAACCTCACTTTCAGAACGCCAGGGCTTGTGCTTTTCCATCACTGAGAGGAAGAGTTTGCTGGCAACCAATTCGGCTAACCATTTTCTTAAAGCGGGGTAGGGTGCAGTGCCAAACCATTTCTCATCGACTTTTGAAAATTGTCGTACAAAGGGGAAAATCGCGACATCAGCGTAAGATACTCTTTCAGCAAACAAATACGTTGATTGCTCCAGCCTATCTTCGAGACTTCTGAGAAATTGATGACAATGTTGCCGGTAGACTTCAGGTGGCTCATTTGGATGACGATCTGAATACTTATAGCGATCAAGGTGGGTCTTAAAAGAAAAATCATTTTCTTCAACCAAGTTCGCCATCCCGGTTAGCTGCCCTAGATTAAAACGCTTCCACCCGTCCGGGTCCGAGTTCGAGAGAGCCCAATTTAGAATATCCAGACTTTGTTCCAATACAGTGCCATTTTCTTTGATCAACACTGGCACGGTTGCTTTAGGCGACGCTGCAAGGAGTTCCTGCGGTTTGCTTTTTAAGACCACCTCTCGCAATTCTACTTTGACACAAGAAACCGCTATCGCCATGCGGGCGCGCATCGCATAAGGACAACGTCTAAAAGAATAAAAGATGGGCATATATTGCATACAGAGATTTTAGCCGGAACCAATCTGACATGCATCGTGTAAGTTCGTACTAAAGACAGATAGTGCTTACATATGAGTAAGCGCTTACAAAATTAATACCAAATAGCGTCCACTCAAACCCACGATTCAACCGCTGGTCTTTTCACCCATTGGAACTAGGCTCGCGCCGAATACTCGACAAAGAACTTTCTCTATACTTATGTGTGGCCTTACATTCCTAGAATTATGGTGCGACATCTATTTAAAAAAACACTCAACACAAAAGCTTTCCTATCGTTTGCGGCGGTCGTGTGCCTGAACATTCTCATCAGCCCTGAACTAGGTGCTGTGACAGTGACAGCCTCTATCAATTCGAGTACCGATGATGCAGAGCAGAGAGTAAATTCAGGCACTCTGGTGACAAACAGTACTGATCTTGAAATCAATTATGAAGATGGTGAACCGCAACTGGTCGGCTTACTCTTCGATAATATCGATATTGCTCAAGGCACCGTCATTTGCAGCAACAGCTACTTGGAATTCCAGGCAGATGAAAGCAATAGCGAAGTGACAACCATCGATTTTTATGGCCAAGACATCGATGATGCGCCGAATCTTGGTAATGGTAATGGAAACATCTCCGATAGAACGCTAACCACAGCTCGCGTTATCTGGAGCAATGTGCCCGCTTGGACAACAGGCAACACCTACCAGACGCCAAGCATTCAGACCATTATTCAAGAAATCATCGACCGCCCTGGTTGGAGCAACAATAATGAGATGGTCATGATCGTCTCAGGACAAGGTGGCAGTCGCGTAGCAGAGTCTCACAATGGTAATGCCGGTGCCGCGCCAATTCTTCATATCGAATACGATTCCGGCAGCGGGTGCGGTAGCCCTGCAACAGAAACCACACAGATCAACAACAACAATGACGACGCTGAAGAAAACATGGCCACTACTGTGATCGACCGCGGCAGTAGCGACCTTGAATTAGTCCATGAAGGTGGCACTAGCCAACTCATTGGTCTGCGTTTTAATGCTGTGAACGTACCCGCGGATGCAACGGTGAATAGCGCGTCAATTCGCTTTACAACTGATGAAACGGACGTTGATGCAACCAGCACCACCATATACGGGCAACTTAACGCCACCCCCCTGACATTCAGTAGCGGCAATAACATTTCCAGTCGCCTTAGAACGACCGCTTCTACTGCATGGAACAATATCCCAAGCTGGTCAACTGTTGGGGAGTCTGGCGCGAACCAAACGACACCCGATCTTGCTGCGCTAGTACAAGAGATCGTCAGTCTGGGCGGCTGGTCGAGCGGCAATAGCGTGACATTTATACTTGAAGGGTGGGGCGAGCGAACGGCTGAAGCTTTCGATGGTAGCCCAGCAAATGCGCCGCTTCTGACTATTGACTATACGGTGAGTGTACCAGGGGAAGCCAACATCTCAATCAACAAAACCGACTCAATTGATCCTGTGCCTATCAATACAAACTTCAACTACTCACTCGTTGTCAATAACAACGGCCCACTCGATGCAACTGCCGTCATGCTAACTGACGTACTACCCAGCGCACTGAGTTTTGTTTCAGTATTCACGAGCCAAGGAACTTGCAGCGAAGCAAGCGGGGCGGTGAGCTGTACCTTAGGGGACATTCCAAATGGTTCAAATGCAACCGTCACCATCTTTGTTGATTCGCCCGCAACTAGTCAGATCATCAATAATACAGCGTCTATATCCGCCTCTAGCCCCGATAGCCTGAGCTCTGATAATTCCGACACCGAGGGTACTACGATCGGCGGTAATACTGACCAGCTCTGTTATATATTTTCAGATGCCAATAACAGCTTAAGTCTGTATGACACGGCACTAGGTACCGTTACAGATTATGCTTCTAATGGTACTTCCGTAATCGAAGCCATCGCCTGGGATAGTGAAAATTCAGTTCTATATGGTGCTGATGCCGGTCAACTTGGCATATTGAGCCAATCGGATGGTTCATGGACACCTATCGGCTCCGGTTTTGGCACCGCCAATGGCTCGCTGGGCGCCGTCAACCTGAGCGATGTTGACGGCATGGCATTCGATGCTAACGCTGGCGCTAATGTCATGTACGGCGTACACGAAGGGGTTGGCCAGGACGTTATTTTTCAGATCAATCTCGCGACTGGCACATTCATCAGCGGCGCTTTCGGAGGCGAAGATTACATACCGCTAACAGTGATCAACGGCAACAATATCACCGACGATATTGCAATCGACCCAACGACAGGACAAATGTATGCCGCTGTGAATAATGGCGGCTCAACTGACAGACTTATTCGGATTGATAAGACAAACGGCGGTGCCACTGACATTGCATTGATAAGCATCAATGACACAGAGGGTCTTGGCTCTGATCCTTCAGGTCAATTGTGGGGAACCTCTGGCACTCTGAATACTGTTTTCGAGATTGATAAATTTACTGGGCAGGGCTCAGATCCGCGCGCGCTAAACTTCGGTGACAATGAAGCAGTGGATTGCATTGGCGTATCTCCCACAGTATCCGCCGATTTAGCAGTCACTAAAGTTGTTAGTAACGCGACTCCCGGCTCAGGTGACACAATCACTTACACCGTAAACCTTAGTAACAATGGTGGAGCAGACGCAACCGCAATCCAAGTTCAAGATCTATTACCCGCCGAAATCACTTTTGTTTCAGCCGCACCAGCCCAAGGCAGCTATGACAACCTCACCGGCTATTGGTTTGCAGGTTCACTGGCATCAGGCGTGTCGATAGATCTCATCATCACTGGGTCAGTGGCAGGAGAACTGGGAACACTCGTCACAAATACGGCATCAATCAGTTCGGCCTCGCAACCCGATGCGGTGACCGCCAACAACTCTTTCTCTGTGGAGCTAACGATATCTCAACCTAACCTTCAAATTGTTAAAACTGCGAGCCCGACACTTGTCAGCCCCGGTGGCTTAGTGACCTACACCATCACAGTGACCAATGTCGGTAATGCACTTGCCACCAACGTTGAGCTTGACGACGAACTAGGTGTTTTCACCGATTTTGGATTTCATAGCTATGGCGATACGATGCACTTTGACTTTGTCGATGGCGCAATACCCTCTGGCTTGGCGACGGGCGCTATCAGTTTCGACGACGGCACCGACACCTTCGCTTATGTCCCACCCGCCGGTCCAGCCCAGGTTTTCGATGGTACTGTCACCGATTGGAAAATAATCATGGTCGGTAGCATGAATGGGGACAACGCAAGCTTCAGCATTGAATATGAGGTTGTCGTGCAATAATCCCCCATAACAACTGCGCGTTGTTTCGAATTCGCTAAAAGGAGAGACATTCAGTGAATAACTTATTTGACCTTACAGGCAGAGTCGCCTTAATTACGGGCGGCAATAGTGGGATTGGGCTTGGTATGGCAAAAGGCATAGCTCAACTCGGCTGTGAAGTGAGTATTTGGGGAACAAACCCAGATAAAAACAAAACAGCACTCGAAGAACTAAAAACCTACGGCACCCGCGTCACAGAGTTTGTATGTGATGTTTCTAACCCAGAGCAGGTCGCGGATTGTTTCGCAGAAACATTATCAATACATGGACGAGTCGACGGCTGTTTCGCAAACGCTGGGGTTGGGCCTTGGGGAAATCAGTTCGATCAGATATCCAATGAAGAATGGCACAAGATAATCGATGTAAACCTAAACGGTGTGTTCTATGTATTCAAACATGCCGCGGGACACATGCGCGAACGCGCGGCAAAAGGTGATGCTTTTGGTCGTCTGGTCGGCACAGCAAGCCTTGCTGCAGTATCTGGTCAACCCAGAGGCGAGCACTACGCTGCCACCAAAGGCGGGCTTATCTCTATGGCAAAGGCCCTTGCGGTCGAATATGCAAGGTACGGTGTAACCGCACATACTATATTGCCAGGCTGGATTGAGACGGCAATGACCGAAGCCAGCTTTAACCGCGACAAATTTGTCGACAATGTAATTCCTAGAATCCCAATGCGCAGATGGGGGCAACCCGAGGATTTCGCTGGTATCGCAGCCTACATTATGAGCAATGCGAGCTCATACCACACCAGCGAAACATTCCTGATTGATGGCGGCTATTCAAACTTCTAACCGCGCTTCAGGACAGTTACGAAAATGCTGACCTAGATGTGACATCTTTATGAAAGCGAGCCAAATTTTCATTGACTAACAAATCTTGGCCCACGTTTTTAGCAAAACCTAAAACGATGGCCAGGGTCATATCAACGACGCAGTACCTATCACCCAGTAAATAGGTCTTATCCGCCAGATGCGTATCAAGTAGCTTGGCCGTACTTTTTGCGACCTCGGCAGACACTTCACCCCACTCGGCAACGCATGTCTCACGATCCTTAAAAAAGCCAGTAAGGTTACGGAACGCTTGAGCCACCGGCATCAGTAGATTTAGCTCTACTCGTCGTCCCCACATCTCAATTTCTGCTTGCTCCTGAGGGGTCGTACCAAACAAATTCGGTTCTGGATGCATGCGTTCAAGATATAGGCAGATTGCTTGGCTCTCTGACAAATAGGAACCGTCATCTAACTTCAATACAGGCACTCGGCCAAAGGGGTTTTTCTGAAGATAGTCGTCACTCAGGTTCTCCGCGGCACGCAAATCAATCTCTGTTTTCGGAATATCTACGCCCTTTTCTTTCATAAATACATTAACGCGCAAACCATTGGGGGAACTACTCTGGGTGTATAGGTGCATATTCATTCATTTCCTGATTTGGTGAAATTTTGATAGCCTGAGGGTCTACGTACACTCACGTTATGACTCAGTAGACTTTGCCAGCCACGAAGCTCGGCCGCAAATTTATTATCGCGCCGAGTGCTAACAAAATAGATGCGAGAACTAATGAGATGTCATCAAAAAGTAAAGCAACAAAGTTGAAAGTAGCGCTAGCCCAAATTGCGCCAATCTGGCTCAACAAACGCGCCACAATCGATAAAATTCTCGACACCATCGCTCAGGCGGCCAAGCAGGACGCTGAACTTGTTGTTTTTGGAGAGTCTTTTTTACCCGGCTACCCATTCTGGCTAGAGAGAACAGAAGGTGCGACTTTCAACTCAGAAATCCAGAAAGTCATTCACGCGAAGTACTTAAATGAAGCCGTCTGCATTGAAGATGGTGATCTGAACCCTATCTGCGCACTCGCAAAATCTTGCAACATCGCAGTCGTGTTAGGAATTGATGAACATCCAGCTGACAGAGGTGGCCATAGTATTTACTGCTCGCTTGTTTACATAGACGCTGGCGGCATTATTCAAAACGTGCATCGCAAGCTGATGCCAACCTATGAGGAGCGCCTTTCATGGTCGCCGGGCGACGGTCACGGCCTACGAACATTTCCTCTCGGCCCGTTTACCATGGGGGCACTAAATTGCTGGGAGAATTGGATGCCTTTGCCGCGGGCTGCCCTGTATGCCCAGGGTGAAAATCTCCATATTGCGATATGGCCAGGAAATGAGCAAAACACACAAGACATCACTCGATTCATTGCCAAAGAAGGTCGTTCATTTGTTATTTCGGTCTCTGCTATTTTAAGACCAGAAGACATCCCGACAGACATGCCGTTTCGTGACCAAATACTTGCACGAGGAGAGGCTTGGTTTGCCAACGGCGGCTCATGCATCGCAGCACCCAACGGTGATTGGGTTATCCAACCCCAAGTAGAATCTGAAGGTATATTTGTAGCCTCCCTCGATCGGGAACAGGTCTACATGGAACGACAGAATTTCGATCCCGCCGGGCATTATTCACGCCCGGATGTGACACAACTCACCGTCAATCGTGCGCGTCAGTCTACCGTTGTCTTTGATGATGACTAAATCAAAGCCATGTGAATTATTCTCACAGATGACTTAAGAGGTCGTCGCCTGAAAATACAGAGCCATGTCCAGGATAAACAGTTTGCGGATCTAGTTTCCGCAATGTCTCAAGTGTCGTCCGCATCGCTCTGCGATTATCATAGATCGCCGGGTGAACAAGTTGCCCCTTAGTCCCACTGCCGAGCAATGTGTCACCGGTGATCAGACTTCGGCTAGGGCGATGATAGAAACATATGCTATCCCAGCTATGTCCGGGCGTGTGCACAACTTCCCAATTTGGGAATCCTTCTAGTTTCATGCCATTCACTAATCTTTGCTTGGGCAAGATAAATCGCTGCGCAGTGGGTACCTCGAGATGATGATTGGGAACATGCTGATAGCGCTGATTACGCTCACGATCCATATACATATTTCGGGATCTTGCTCGAAATGCTTCACCAATCGTCGTGGCGATTTTCACTACTGGACCCATGGGGTTGTTGTAGAATTTTAGACTCGCGCGCTTAGATGCATGCGGTATCGCTGCCGTAGCATGACAGGATCTTGCCAAGGCAATAACACCACCGATATGGTCTGGATCATCATGGGTACAGACCACCAGATCCACGGCTTCTATCTCTCTTTTCAACTCTTCGGTGATAAACGCAAGCACATATCCATCACAACGCATGGCGACATCTGCTACCAATAAACGGCCGTGCTCTTCAATGACATAAGTATTGGAATAGCGCGTTTTAACAAGGTGTATTTTCATTTCTTACTGATTCTTTCCGCTGAATTACATGATGGTACTTCACTTTCTATATTCATAGCATTGATGAAACAATAGATTAAGAGAATGGATTAAGAAAACCTCGTTAGAAAATCAATTGATTTACTCTATACTCGATCGCAGATTCAATAAATTGAACCATTACTACTTGAGGGAAGGTGCAGCAATGATCAATCTGGAAAGAGAAGGCGACGTATTTATTCTGAATATGGACGATGGCGAAAATCGCTGGAACACAACTTTTGTCCGAGCATTCGCAGCAGCCTTAGACGAGGTCGAGGCCTCGACTGGGCCAGCCGCCCTCGTAACGACTTCGACGACTGAGAAATTCTTTTCGAATGGGCTTGATCTAGAATGGCGCGCCAGTAAAGGTGAACACCGAGGCGGAGATCGCGATGCCTTCGGAAAAGAATTCATGGCGATAATGGGCCGAATCATCACGTTTCCTATGCCAACGCTCGCAGCAGTCAATGGCCACGCTTTTGGCGCTGGCTTTATGTGCGCGCTATGTCACGACATACGTTTTATGCGCAGCGATCGTGGCTTTATGTGCGCGAATGAAGTCGAAATCGGTATGGTGATACCTAACCCAGAACTCGCGCTATTCAGACACAAACTACCGATGAATACTTTCTTCGAAACTGTTCAGCTGGCCCGACGTTGGTCTGGCCCCGATGCAGTAATCGCTGGCGTCGCGCAAAAAAGTGAACCCCTTGATACGCTACTACCCGCATCTATAAAACGCGCAGCTGAACTCGCGCACCTCGGTGCTAATCGTAACGTTTACGGCAAAATGAAAGAGTCTATTTTTGGTGAAAATGCAGCGATTAATCAGGTCCATGGACCTGCTCATATGCTCAAAAACCCAGCAGCATTTCACTAGCCAATACTTTTCAGAAGAAAGGAGCGCATTCACGCCGCGCTCTTCAACTTGCTCTCTTGGGTTTATAGATTATCCGACAGTTACAATCAGAAATCGGCTTCGAGCCCTCAGTCAATTTTAGAAATGAGGATCAGCCGTGGTATCGTATGTAGCAAGAGGTAATACTAAACTTTTTGAGAAGTAGAAGTCCTGCGGGTGTAGCTCAGTTGGTAGAGCTCCAGCTTCCCAAGCTGGTGGTCGCGAGTTCGAATCTCGTCGCCCGCTCCATTTTTAAAGGGCTGTATATACTTTTAAAAAGCTTTCCATATATAGATTTAAAAAAAGCCACTCAACAGACACCTTCGGAAACAGCTAATCGCTTGGGTTTCTTTCTCGGTTTCATTCCTCACATGTGGCGCCGGTGGCGCAAGCCCCAAATTCTGTGTTTGGGTACAGTATTTCGATTAAGACTTAAGCTGCTATTTGTGATTAGTAAAGTCTGGCATGACGCGTTTCTCGCTGAACCTTAAGCAGGCATTAATAGCGCGGCATGTATGGCCGCTAACCGCCAGAAGTGGAAGTAGCTGCGTTTCGTCTACACCATATAGACTTACAAGTGGCTAGATCTTAGAAAAGTCTCCGTGGCGTCCCGCCCCGCTTGCGAATCGCGACGCACCTGCAGCACTATTTTTGTTTCCGTGAGAACCATTTGCCCATTCGAGCTTCAACGCATCACGAA
Source organism: Candidatus Azotimanducaceae bacterium (assembly GCA_047629195.1). Taxonomy (GTDB): domain Bacteria; phylum Pseudomonadota; class Gammaproteobacteria; order Pseudomonadales; family Azotimanducaceae; genus UBA4582. The sequence continues at coordinate 2,718 of JBLHWY010000008.1, read as the reverse complement.
CGGATAAACCTTGCCCTTCGATAATGGACCGTCGATCAGCCAGCATCGCGTCTTGAGGAAAACGCGCGATTTCGCGCGCCATCGCTTCAGCTGCTTGCCGTGTAGTACCCGCAGGCTCCACTTTCTCGCAAAGACCGATCGCATAACATTCCTCAGCAGATACTTTACGTCCCGTTAGTGTGATCTCTAGCGCCTTGCCTTGACCGATGAGCCGAGGCAATCGGACTGTTCCGCCATCCATGAGCGGTATCCCCCACCGACGACAATAGACACCCATATAAGCATCCTCCGCCATCACTCTAATATCGCACCACATCGCTAACTCCATTCCACCAGCCACAGCGGGACCTTCAATGGCACCAATTACGGGCTTCGAGAGTTCCATTCGTGTCGGACCTAACGGCCCTCTTGGTGGAGCAGCAGACCCCAGCGGGAAGCTGAGATCGGGCCGTTCAGCACGGTTCGCAGGCGTTGCAGTTGCTGCATACTTTAGATCGAAGCCTGCACAAAAAGTACCTCCTGCCCCCCACAACACACCTACCTTCGCTGCGCTTTTGTCGAATTCTTCGAACGCAGCAACCAGTGCATCTGCCGATTCAGGATCCATCGCATTACGCGCTTCAGGACGATCGTGAATAATCGTCCAAATATCACCAGATTTTTCAATTGAAACAGACATTGGGAACGCTCCTTTTCTAGATATGTTTTTTTCGATCCAGGGACCACAACCCTTGCAGTCGTAGTAGAACTAATTCGCGCCGTACCCAGACTTTTAACAGGTTAGCGTCAACTGAGCAATGTAGGAGCTTTCTGTCACTAGTACAAGGTTCATGGAACGTCCGATATGGGTTGGTAACCGACCGTAGCGGGCGCACTGTATCTCCATTCAAATAGGAGATGCAACATGTATCCCATCGTAGAGTATCGAGCACGCGAACCATGGAATAAAGGGAAGCTGGTGGGACAAAAGTCACCGCTAAAGCTAAAAGACATCTGGGCTATTAGGATCAGGCTTCAACTGAACAATAAGCTCCGAGACCTTACACTTTTGAATCTGGCTATCGACAGCAAGTTGAGAGCATGTGACCTCACAAAATTGAAAGTATCTGACGTGGCCCAATCGGGTCGCGTTGGAAACCGCGCAATGATCATGCAACAGAAAACAAAAACGCCTGTTCAATTTGAGATGATGGAACAGACGCGAGATTCGATAGCAAAGTGGATTGAGTACTCAGGGTTAAGGGCAACTGATTTCCTGTTTCCCAGTCGAGTAAAACACGCTTGCCACTGATCAAAGCCACTATGGTTCTACGCGGGAACGCGGCAGGTGTCGCATGTGTCAAACGCCGTTTTTGCTTAGGATGGACAATCGAAGATGATCCAGCAATGGCGACCGTGGGAGAAGTCAACGGGGCCAAAGAGCCCTGAAGCCAAGTTGTCGCCTCACAGAACGCTTACAAGGGCGGCTTCCGGCCAATGATGAATGAATTGACTCTTTATCTTGCTGAGCAGCGAAGGTTTTCCAGTGACCTGCATACGGCACTCGACAGGCGAAATGAAAATGGCTGAAGTGGTGGTTACGTTTCTGTGTGATCCCGTATTTTCTGGACGGGGTCTGGATCAGTGATTCGAAGGTGGGCACCCACGTCGCACAAGTCTCTGAAAGAGTGTGATATGAGGAGGCCCTTAGTTGGCTTTCATCGCCCTTATAGTCCAATATTCGCAATAAAAACGTCGAAATAATTTACAAAACAGGAAATTGCCGTTGGTTAAAAAATGACCACCCTTGGTGTCGTTAGCTTACAGCAGCTTGGCTCAATTCTTGCGCGCAAATATTGTCTTGTATAAGAAAAACCTAAAAGAGAGATCCTATGATTCAACGTAATAGATTTTGTACCCTGTTCGCACTTTCACTCTTACTCGGGTTGACTCACAACGCCAATGCTACTGTGGTTCAGGTGGGTGACTTGAATATTATTGACCAGGCTGGTAACGCATCCGACGGGCTACGTTACCTCGACTATACATTTAGCAGTGGGTTCAGTTTGGCGGGGGCGGTGGCAAATGCACAATTGAGTTATGCTAATGCCCGTTTAGCCACTCAGAGCGAGTGGGACGACCTATACGAAGCTAGCGGTATCGATTATTTAACGATTGGCTTATCGGCTTCTGACGCGTTTGAAGTCGGGCCAGGATTTCAATTAACAACTGGCGCTTTTTATGAGGACGATGTGCTCTATGTCAAACTAGGCTCTCCAGGCGCTGAGATTTTCTTTTGGACGGATCCGGATGGGTCTGCGGCCGATAGTTCGACGCGCGATTATGTTGGTATGCATCCAAATCTCGGGACCTACGTATACCAGAGTTCGTTGGTTTCACCCAGTCCATCTATAGGTTGGTTGCTAGTATCCGAAGCGGCTGTCCCCGCACCCCCAGCCCTGGTCTTATTCGTACTAGGCCTAGCCGGACTCGGGCTTGCAAAACGAAGGATAGGACAGGCTCAGGCTTAACTCACCCAACCCAGCGGCTGCCCAGCGCCGCCAGCGGGTCACGTATTCACCCAGCACGGCACCTACTTCAGGTGCCTTTTGCTGTTGCTCATAAAGCCGGTAACAACGTGCCATGAATCGCTCGACGGTGACGGCAGCCAGCTGTAGTGGCTGGTGTGAGAATCGGTAACCCAGAAAGTCAAAGCCACGCTCAATGCGGCCGATAAAC
>JBLHWY010000007.1:0-88782 GCA_047629195.1 Candidatus Azotimanducaceae bacterium | reverse complement strand
AATACGCCGAATCGTCTCGTTGATTTAGCACAGATGAATTTAGTGATCCCAGAATAGATCAACATTTTCTTACGTGAAAAATCTTTACCGATTTCCTGCTGCTCATTCATGATTTTGGCGCATAACACTGAGTAGGCACCAAATTGGCGACGAAATTTTGCATGATTCTTTTTTCTCTCATCTTTTTATGAGCTTACCACAGTAATATTTTCATAAAACTAATTGCTAGATATTTGCTTGTTCAATTTTTGATCATTATTGGCGTCTTTTCGAAAATCAGTCTTTGTTTTTAGTCGCCATTATTCCGATATTCTTCAGATTAGTTGCCAAGTTGGTGTGTTCCTATCGTTTTAGTTGCCAACTTGGCGAAATCACTTTTTTGAAAATCTTGAGCCTAATGGCAATAGTCCTACAGAGATTAGTAACAATATCCTATACCAACGGGTGGTTTGTGAGCGTAATTTCGAGAAATGACTAAATCCCCTTTTCTAAACGAGTTGCGTACAGAGATTCGCTTACGTCACTACAGTATTCGAACCGAACAAACATATCTCCACTGGGTTGTGAGGTTTATTCGATTTCATAAAAACAAGCATCCTAAGGAGATGCATGATACTGAAGTGATTGCTTTTTTAACTTATCTTGCGGTGGAGCGAAACGTTGCCGCAAATACCCAGAATTTGGCCTTGTCTGCTTTAGTTTTTCTATATAAACGCGTGCTCAAAAAACCATTAGGTGACCTTTCAACTTCTGTGCGGGCGAAGAAACCACAGAAACTGCCAACGGTCCTGAGCCGTGAGGAGGTCACTAAAGTTCTTCAGCAATTTTTTGGTACCAACAGGCTAATGGCGTCGCTTATCTATGGTTCTGGTTTGCGGTCAATGGAATGTCTTCAGTTGAGGGTAAAAGATGTCAATTTTGAATACTCATGTCTTCACGTTCACAATGGCAAAGGTAACAAGGACCGTATTGTGGCATTACCACCAAGGTTGAAGCCGCCGTTGGCTTTACAGGTAAAGCAAGTAGCGCTATTGCATGCTGCTGATTTGGCGAATGGATATGGCAATGTGCACATGCCTTATGCACTTGCGCGTAAATATCAATCAGCGTCAAAGTCTACAGCTTGGCAGTATCTGTTTCCGTCATCCAAAATAAGCGCTGATCCTAGATCGGGCGAGCTTCGGCGTCATCATGAGTATCAATCGACATTCCAGAAAGCTTTTCGAAGTGCAGTGATAAGCGCTGGCATATCGACACCTGCATCGCCGCACACGCTAAGACATTCCTTTGCGACTCACGCACTGGAGAATGGTCTGGATATTCGTACCATTCAGGAACAACTTGGGCATAGTTCACTGGAAACTACCCAGATCTACACGCACATTCTGAAGCGTGGTGGGCAGTCGATCCGCAGCCCGATTGAGGATATATTTCCTGACTTGGATCCAAACTTTCTAGACTAGGGCGCCGCCACAACTACTCCCTTGCCCGGCTGTACAGGCATAACAATGCTCACCAATCGCGATAGGTTTGTCGGTAAAGTCCTGGTCTAGCAGGTCGCTGATGTGATGCGCAGGTTTGTCGCTGGCAAGCGTCGGCATCGCCAGCATTTGATTGAAGTCGCAATCAAACACATTCCCTTCATAGTCGATACTAATCAGGGTTTTGCACATGACAGCAGCTAGATTGGATGCTGAATATGAATCGCGTAGTAGCTGCATATAATCTACATATTGGTTTTTAGCGAGTAGGCGCGCGCCAAACCGGCTGATAGGCATGTTTGCGATGGCAAACAAATCATTGAATTCGATGCCATGTTCTTCCCGTAGCGCCTTTTTATAGTCTGCTTTCAAGGTTTCTTGCGCAGGGGGTAGGGCTGGCTCGTCAGGGTTAAATACGAGGTTTAGTTCTAAATTGCTGCCTTGCTGACCATAGCCCACTTTGTTGAGCGCGAGCAGGCCAGCGATGCTGTCTTGGAATACACCTTTGCCGCGCTGCTGGTCTACATTCTGTTCGGTATAACAGGGTAGGGAGGCTACTACTGTAATTTCATGTTCTGCGAAGAATTCAGGTAAGCCCTCGTAGCCAGGTTCCACCAGAATGGTTGGGTTGCATCGGTTGATGATGTTGACGCCCAGTTTTCTGGCTTCAATGACCAAACGGCGAAACTCGGGATTCATCTCTGGCGAGCCGCCAGTCATGTCGAGCGACGTAATATTGTTTTTAGCCAGGAACGCCAGCACTAGGTCTATTGTCGCTGTGTCCATTAGCTCTGTGCGTGTTGGTCCCGCATTCACGTGACAATGGGTGCAGCTTAGATTGCAAAGATAGCCGAGGTTGACCTGTACAGTTTCTAGTTTACTGCGCCTGATAGGTGGAAAATCAGTTTCTAGTAATAGTGGTCGCGTATCTCGCATGTTAAATTTTTCTCAAGGAATAGTTGGGGTTTAACGGCTCGTATAGAGTAGACCGTGTTTTTGCCAGATGTAATTCACGGACAAAAAAAATCTGCCAAACGTTATTCACATTTGGCAGATTTAAATTGAACTGATGCTCTAGTTAAATTCAGACACAATGCCTGAAATCGACTCTTTCGCATCACCGAATAACATCCGCGTATTTTCACCGAAGAACAGTGGGTTATCTACGCCAGAGAAACCAGATGCCATCGATCGCTTGAGCACGAACACAGTTCGAGCTTTATCGACGTTGATGATCGGCATACCGTAAATGGGGCTGTCTTCATCTTCACGGGCACTGGGGTTCACGACGTCGTTTGCACCAATGATGATCGCAACGTCCACATTCTCGATTTTTGGATTGATTTCATCCATTTCAACAAGCTGCTCGTAAGGTACGTCGGCTTCAGCGAGCAATACGTTCATGTGGCCAGGCATACGCCCTGCAACCGGGTGGATTGCATAGCTAACTTCAGCGCCGTTGGCTTCAAGTATTTCACCAAGCTCTTTAACGACGTGCTGAGCCTGCGCAACTGCCATGCCGTAACCTGGTACGAAACAAACGTTCTGGGCTGCTTCGAGGATATAATATGCATCTTCAACACTGATAGGCTTCACTTCACCTTCGATTGCCTTGCCTTGTTTCACAGCACCGAAGCCAGAGAATAATACGTTGGCGAGCGATCGATTCATGGCTTTACACATGATGTTGGTCAGAATGATACCGCTCGCACCAACCAAGGAACCCGCAACAATCAGAATGTTGTTGTTGATGGCAAAACCCGCTGCACAGGCTGCGATGCCTGAGTAGCTGTTCAATAGCGAAATCACAACCGGCATATCTGCGCCGCCGATGGGTATGACTGCCATGATGCCGAGCAGGAGTGATAGGCCAAGTACGGCATAGAACCAGACTGAATCAGGAGATGGATCCATTACCAACATGACGCTAGAGCCGATCAAACCAATGAGGATTAAGCTGTTGACGATACGCTGACCGTTGAAGACGATTGCGCCACTGCCGATTCGTTCGCTTAGCTTGCCGTAGGCCAACAAGCTACCGGTCAGCGTGACGCCACCGATCAGAATTGCCAGAATAACGGTGACAGCAGTGAAGGTTGAGACGCCGTCGTTATACAACGTTGCCCAGCCCACTAACAGACTGGCACCACCACCAGAACCGTTAAACAGCGCTACCATTTCAGGCATCGATGTCATTTCAACGAGTCGAGCTGCAAGTGCACCGATAATCGAGCCAATGATAATACCGACAATAATCATTTCGTAAGAAACAATTGAATGCGCGGTAAGACCCGCAATGACGGCGATAAGCATACCCATCGAAGAAAGGAAATTACCTTTTCTTGCGGTGGCAGGAGAGCCGAGCATTTTTAAGCCATATATGAATAGGGCTGCCGAAACGATATAGGCGAAGTTCGCAATGAGTTCAATCGTGTTCATTTTTTGCCCCTATTTTTGCTCTTAAACATTGCCAGCATTCTATCTGTGACCAGATAGCCGCCAACGACGTTAATGGTTGCAAAGGCGACAGCGGCCGTACCGAGGTACGTGGCCATTTCGCTGCCCATACTATGTGCTGCGCCGGCGGACAAAAATGCACCGGCTAGGGTGATACCTGAAATTGCGTTAGCGCCAGACATCAAAGGCGTATGCAGAGTCGCAGGTACTTTGGAGATAAGTTCGAAGCCGAGAAAAATCGACAGAACCAGAATAAAGGTTAGAAATACTATTGTTTCTAATTCCATGGGTCGTTAGCCTCCTGCCTGGCTTCTGAGGTTTTTGATTGCTTCGTTAACGATGGCACCATCATGGGTAATCAAACACCCTTGGATAATGTCGTCTTCGAGGTTCAGATCGAATGTTTTCTCTTCTTCCTGCCAGTACTCACTGATGAGGTTAAACAGGTTAGAGGAATACATCTGGCTTGCATCGCGGGGTACTTCCGATGGTAGGTTTGAATTACCAATAATCGAAACGCCGTTGATGTTGACGATTTGGTCGGGGACAGATCCTTCAACGTTACCGCCGGAGTCAACCGCCATGTCCACGATAACACCGCCGGGCTTCATGGCTTCGACCATGTCGCGAGTGATGATGCGTGGCGCGGGTCGACCAAAGAGTTGGGCAGTGGTGATCACAATATCAGACTGGCTGATAATGTCTTTCATGCCTAGTCTTTGCAGTTCAAGCTGTTCAGGCGTCAGTTCTTTCGCGTAGCCGCCTTCAGTTTGTCCTGTTTCACCCAGGTCAATGTGAACGAATTTTGCACCCACTGATTGCACTTGTTCAGCAACAACGGGTCTCGTGTCAAAGGCTTCAACCTTAGCGCCGAGTCGTTTGGCGGTGGCAATGGCTTGTAAACCAGCAACACCTGCGCCAATGACAAATACCCGTGAAGGACTCAAGGTACCTGCAGGGGTCATCATCATTGGTAGAATTCTATCAAGATGACTCGCTGCAAGTAGGACCATGACATAACCTGCAAGGTTAGCCTGAGAGCTTAATGCGTCCATCTTTTGCGCGCGTGTCGTTCTGGGAATCATTTCCATACTGATGGCACTGATGCCTTTTGCTGCCATCGCATCAACGAGTTCGTTTTCGTTGTAAGGGTCTAGGTAGCTGATATGGATGCAACCTTTTTTCAGGCCGTCGATATCTTCTAGGGTTGGCTTTCGCACCCTAAGCACGATATCACCCGATGCCATTAAGGCTGCCCGATCTTCTACGATCACCGCACCGGCTTCTTCATATTGAGCGTCCTGGAATCCAGCGTGATCACCGAGTCCTTTTTCAACTCGAATTTCAAAACCAGCTTTGGTTAATTTTTTGACTGAATCCGGAATTAATGCGACTCGTTTTTCGAGCCCATGCGTTTCCGAGGGAACGGCTATTTGCATAAACAACCCCAATTTTGTGTTTTAGTCTAGATGTTTGTTTTAGTTGTGGGAATCAGCCTACGTGCGTGTTCCCGTACTTTTCCGCAGCGCAACATATCATGATAAGCCGGAGTTTTCTAATTTCATTTGCTTATATGCACTGTGTTTCTTTTTACTTGTGTATACAGACGCCCTCGCAATTCACTCTCGCGAGCTACCCCGCTAGGTGCTCTCTTCATTTAGAGAGCACATTATGCAGAGATCGCGTGATCTATGACGAGTTCACTGCCGTTTACATATCTTGATTCGTCGGAGGCAAGAAACAGTACTCCGTCTGCAATATCGCTGGGTTTACCGAGTAGACCGCCGGGAACTGCGTTAGTCGCTAGTTCTTCGATATCGATCTGATTGCCGCCACCTTCTGGAGTACCCATCTTGTCCCAGATCGCGGTTTGAATAATGCCCGGATGAACTGAATTTACCCTTACTTTAATCCCGGCAGCGATACATTCTTTCGCTACTGATTTGCTCAGCAGGCGAACCCCGCCTTTTGTCATGGCATAGGCCGACAATCCCGGAGAAGCTTTAAGGCCGGCGACGGATGATAGATTGATGACTGATCCACCCTCGGTTTTGGCGATCAAGGGAATGCCATACTTCAGTCCCATAAATACCCCATCAAGGTTAATACTGTTCTGTAACTGGTATTCATCCATGGTCATCTCGAAAATCGATTTCCGAATCGCGATACCCGCGTTATTGACGAGAATATCCAGCCGACCGTGTAATTGTTCGATTTCAGCGAGTACTGACTGCCACTGCCCCTCATTGGTGACATCTTGGTGGATATAGTGAGCGTCATAACCTTTTGCTTTCAAAGCTTCGACCGTTTCCTGCCCAGCGTGATCTTCTACATCTGTGATGACGACCTTGGCGCCTTCACTCGCTAATCGATCTGCACATGCGCGACCTATACCCATTGCCGCGCCGGTGATCAAAGCTACTCTGTTGTCTAATCTACCCATGAATCCCTCTATACGTTCCGTTTGAATTAAATTATGTGTCGTTTGAACTAAATTCGAAAAATCTATATGTGTGCTGAAGATTGCTCACTAAAAGTTGCTCCATTGATAGTGCCTAACCACTCTTATTCAGACAAGTAATTCAGGTATCTATCCCTACATTTATCTGGGTAAGGAATCCTTAATAGCAGGGTGTGATTTCCATTCTGGAGCAGGGGGTTGATGTCCAGGTTGCGGCACAAAAGCTGATATTTCAGATTCTGATGACTGGGTGTGAATATATCTGCCACAGTTCGGGAAAATTCGCAGGATTGAGACGATCACTGTGCCAATGGCTCCGTCAAATTCTTCGCAATCAGCAGGAAGCGTTGATACGACAGCTGTGCCGTGAATGCGGATGCGCCAGGGGCGTCCATTGTCTAAGAATAATAAAGCAATTTTGCCATTGTCTTTGAGATTACCCAAGGTACGGAACATACCATTGCCATCAAAGATGGGTAGCCTAAGCTCAGTACTACTTTTAATAGAAACAAACCCCGTCACGCCTCCTTTGTAGGAGACATCCGGCCATCCGGCTTCGTCCACAGTGGCAAGCCACACAGTCGATTGCAGAGAAATCAGCGTGATGTCTTCCTCGGTAAGTTCACTATGAAGGGTTAGGTCTACCAGCCTATCCGCCAGACGCCGACTATCAAATTCGTCCTGCAGTGCTCGGGCACCGGTGCCATATAGTGGGCTAGGGTTCATGTCTTTGTTGGAATCGCTTTTGCTGGTAGGTTTTTGGGTAGATTCGCTCATAGGGCTATCCTCGTAATGAAAGGTTTGAAATCAAAGGCTCAAAATGGAGGGCATGCAATTCGCTGCTTGTTTTAAATAGGTTTTGAGGAGAACGTCATCAATAATGCCTATTCCATTCCATTTAGACCAGCATGCAGTTGTACGCTGGGGCACTGAATTGATATAAGGGTGCTTTTAATAGATCAAGTAATAGAGCGAGCAAGAAAAAATGAGCTGGGAAAATGAAGCGGAAGAAATAGAACTTCGACGTGAACTATCGCGCCAGCAGGGCGGGGAAGAAGGCGTTGCGCTGCAACATGCAAAAGGTCGGCTTACCATCAGAGAGCGCATAGAGAAGCTGGTTGAACAAGACAGTTTCGAAGAGCACGGAGAAGGTGCAGGTTTCGCTGAAAAAGATGAGTCTGGCGTTATCACCTCATTTTCGCCGGCAAACTACGTGATTGGGTTTGGCGAGATAAATGGCAATCGTGTCGCGGTCGGCGGTGAAGATTTCACGCTTAAAGGCGGTTCACCTAACGGCGCGGGTTTGCGCAAAAGCGTTTACGCAGAAGAACTGGCCGTTCAGTTCAAAGTACCCTTGGTGCGAATGCTGGAAGGTGGCGGCGGCAGTGTCGCAGGTTCCGGCGGTAAACGGCCTCAAACGGTTGGCTCGCCAGTTAATGCGGTACCGCGATTCAAGATTATTGCTGAGGCCATGAATACTGTGCCAGTTGTGTCGGGCGCAATGGGGCCGGTTGCGGGCTTTCCTGCGGGTCGTCTGGTTGCCTCTCATTTTTCGGTGATGGTGAAGAATATTTCGCAAGTATTGGTGGCAGGTCCAGCTGTTGTTGAGCGTGCACTCGGCGTCGCGATGACGAAGGAGCAGTTAGGCGGATGGCGAGTCCATACCCGCAGCGGCATTGTTAATAATGTTGCCGAAACAGAAGAAGATGCATTTGATCAGATACGCGAGTTCTTGAGTTATATGCCACAGAATGTGTGGCAGCTAGCTGAACGGTTTCATTGCGAAGATGATCCAAACCGGGCAAACGAGGAACTGCTTTCCATTGTGCCGAAAGATGGCCGTATTCCCTTTGAAATGAGAGACCTGATTGAGCATGTGGTCGATGATGCACATTTTTTTGAGATTTCGCCGTTTTATGGGCAAGGACAAATTACTGGTTTTGCCAGACTTGATGGTGCCGTAGTTGGTATTATCGCCAATGATTGCAAGCACTTTGCGGGTGCCATGACAGCCACGGGCTCTCAGAAAGCCAAACGAATGATGGAGCTGTGTGACACCTTTCATATCCCGATTGTTAATTTCCTCGATGAGCCGGGTTTTATGATAGGCCCTGACGCCGAAAATGAAGGCACGATTCGTTACGGTATGAGTGCCATCGCTGCGGCTGTGCAGTCTACGGTACCCTGGGCAACGGTCGCTATTCACAAATCCTTCGGCGTGGCTTCGGCCGCACATTATTCGCCCAACAACTATAAACTGGCCTGGCCATCCTGGGAAATGGGCGCACTACCCGTTGAAGGTGGCGTCGCCGTTGCTTTCCACAAAGAGATTGCCGCTGCACCTGATCCCGATGCAAAACGGCGAGAATTAGAGCAGAGTTTGATGGCGAACAGATCGCCATTTCCAATGATGGAGAGTTTTGCCGTGCATGAACTTATTGACCCCAGGGAAACGCGCTCACGGCTGTGCAAATGGGTTGATTGGATTGAGCCCTTGTTGGAAGAGTTAAAAGGACCTGTTACTTGGGGAATGAGACCCTGATTTCTCCGGTCTCTTTATTTGGGATTATCTAGTTGTCGCAGTATCATTTTATTGAGGTTCTTTTAATTGAGATCGATTTTACCAAGGCTCTTTTTACCAAAGCTCTTTTTATTAAGTAGGGAGACACACAAGAAATACCATCAATCTGGTTTGTTGAGACGTCTGGGTCTTCTCGGCGCGCTGCTGTTTGGCTTTTCTATGCTGCCATTTCCCGCTATCGGAGCAGGATCAGCCCTAGATAATGTGCAACAAGGCAATGTCGAAGTGACGTTGATCAGTGAGCTGCAGGTGGTGGCGCCAGGATCTACTGTTTGGGTCGCCTTAAGGCAGAATATTCGCGAAGGTTGGCATACCTATTGGCGCAACCCTGGTGATTCAGGCGCGCCCACAGAACTCATCTGGGATTTACCTCCCGGTTTTGCAGCGGGTGAAATTCAATGGCCATTCCCTGACCGTGTGCCCTACGGTCCGCTGATGAACTATGGCTACCACGGGGAAGTTTTATTTCCCGTTCAGGTTACGATACCGGCGGATTTTAATGGTTCAGAAGTGACCCTTAGCGCTCGGGCACAATGGCTGGTGTGTGCCGACATTTGTATTCCTGAGGATGCAAATCTGGTGATCAAGATTCCGGTCGGTGAGGCTTTGATCGATCCCAATCTAGTTGAAACATTTGAGGCGGTTCGTCGCAAAATACCACAGCCCATCGGTGTACCGACTCGTTTCTTTGTCCTACCGCACGCAGAAGGCGAAGTCGCTACGGTCAATATCGAAATTGATATGCCGGCGTTAGTGCCCGAGAGAATCAAGTCAATTGACTATTTTCCATTCACAGAGGGGGTGATGGAGAATCCCGCGGAACAGTTGGTAAAGATCGACGAAACCGGTATTCAAATGACACTGACAACCGGTTGGGACTATGGTCCCAGTAGCTCGTTTGAAGGGATCATTGTGGTGACGGAAGATGCAGGTGCTGAAATAGTGAATGCCTTTTCGTTTAACCCTGAAGCAGTGGCGGCAGCAGGAGCCAAACAAGGCGAGCAAGTCAATACGACTGTTGATTTCAACGCTTTGGTTCAGGCGCTGCTATTTGCTTTGATCGGCGGCATGATCCTCAATTTGATGCCCTGTGTTTTTCCCGTGTTGTCGATCAAGGTGTTGTCCCTAGTGCAGCAAACCGGCTCAAAGTCGGGCAGCGTTCGTTTGCACGGCTGGGTCTATACGGTTGGGGTAGTGCTCAGTTTTGTTGCCATCGCAGGTGTGCTGCTTTTGCTGCGCGCCGGTGGTGCTCAGATTGGTTGGGGTTTTCAACTGCAATCGCCCATCGTGATAACACTTTTGGTTTATTTGTTCTTCCTGATTGGTTTGAGTCTGTCGGGCTATTTTGAGATCGGCGCTGGCATGATGAATGTTGGTCAGTCGCTAGCCAACAAGGAAGGTCTGTCGGGCTCGTTTTTCACAGGCGTGTTAGCAGCCGTTGTTGCCGCACCTTGTACAGCGCCCTTCATGGCTACAGCTATCGGTTTTGCGCTGACACAACCAGCTTACGTGGCACTGTTAATCTTTGCTTCGCTGGGTTTTGGCATGGCGATTCCCTATCTTTTACTGTGTTACTCGCCAGCTTTGCTTCGACGTATGCCGAGACCGGGTAATTGGATGGTCCGATTCAAGGAGTTGCTTGCTTTTCCGATGTTTGCCACCGTTATTTGGTTGATGTGGGTTTTAGGTTTTCAGGTTGATAGTACCGGCGTCACGATTGTCATGATGGGTTTACTATTAATCACGTTTGCTGTCTGGCTACTTCGAAATGCAGACGGCTCACCGACACAACGCAGAATTGTTTGGCTCGCAGTTGTCATGCTAGTGGCAGGAGCAATCTATTTGCCACTTCAAAGTGAAAGCAGTGCCGGTGGGGCAGAAGCAAGCGCAGGGGACACAAGTGCCAAAAAGAAGGGCTCCCGCAGCACCTATGTCGGCCCTGAAATTGAAAAATATAGTGCAGCACGTCTTGCCGAGCTTAGAAAGGAAGGCCCCGTCTTTATTAACTTCACTGCTGCCTGGTGTATCACATGTCAGGTAAACGAAGTAGTTGCACTAAATAAATTGTCAACTGCAAAGTTGTTCCGAGAAAACGATGTTGCTTACCTCAAAGGTGATTGGACCAACGAAGATCCAGCGATTACGCAAAAGCTTGAAGAATACGAACGCAGCGGCGTGCCCTTGTATCTGCTTTATGGACCGGCAACCGATGACAAGCCTGCGACTGTGTTGCCTCAGGTGTTAACTGAGGCAATTGTGGCTGATCATATCTGGAAAATGTCGAAGCAGATTTAGTGCAAGCGGTGCTCTTTATAAAAGCAGCGTGCGTTGTGCAAGCCGCCTTTTGCATAGAAGCCGCGGCGCTAGCTGTTAATCAGGACGCTTTCAAAAATAACTTCGACTGCCGCAGCGAGAACCCACGTCAGTGGCGGCAACAAACCAAAGATAACAAGACGCCTGATATGTGCCTCGATCGGCCATTCCCAGATGTTTTTAACGCGGTCTTCGTAATACATTAGGTCCGCGGGGGTAAATTCGGCCAACCTTTGGCCAAAATGGCTTTGACTAACGCCGCTAAAATCACCTTTCAACACCTGTCTGATTTGAGTGATTTCAATCTGCTTCGCGACCGCAATTCGTCCCTTGAGAATGAATAGCGGAACCAGGGAAACGACAATCATCGCCATCAAAAATAGCGCAGCAATGCTACCGCCTTGTAACATGCGTCTTTGGAGTGAGGGAAACGGCACAATTTGGTAAAGCAACATGCCAAATGAGGTTACAACAAGGCCGACCATTAAAAATCTTATCAGCGGGTTTGATAATGCGTTGTTGAGTTCTGTGGTCATTAGGTCGACCTGGAAATTTTTGGCAATTCTTCGAAACACCAAAACCTGCCGAAGACAGAAGGCAACCAAGTGTACTTCGACGATGGTGTAAAAGATGATTGCGAGAAACACGATGATCGCGCCCGGCGCCATTATTTCCGACATTGTAAACGGACCGCTGTAGTTAAAGTTAATCTGGGACTGGACTCGCTGGAGTCCAAGTACTAGGCCAACGGTTAATTCAACTAGGGCGATTCTTTTGCTTGCGCCAATGGATTGAAGGTATGAGGTATCAATTTTGTCTGCCAGAATCAGTAGCCGCAGGTCTCCGCTTGCACCGCGTGTGAGTTGTATTAGAAACATCAATGCTAGTGCAAAAGCGACTGGAAATGCTGCACCTTGAAAAGGCAGTTGCGGCGCCATGGCACCAAAATTGTAAAAAGGCAGAAATAGCAGGCAAGTAATAATGCTAATGACCACGGGCGGGAGTTCCGTGCGATCAATCCAGCTCAGCCAAGGCATGTGGGATAGGGGATTTGTGGGTCTGTTGTCCACCGATTTAGTTACCTGGCTTCCAATCGATAAAGAATTGCATTGGGGAAGTCCCCATTCGCCTCAAGATCGTATTTACTATTATAAATAACAAGGACCTGTGCTTTTTCGTCTTCGTCGCTGACGCGGATCGCTTGTAATTCGTAAATATTTTTTTCGATACGTAATCGAACTGCCGAGTTTTCGCTGAGTTTGCTAGCCCACTTTGTTTCGTCGCCTTTTGCTGCCGCAACATAGTAGCCACGTTCAGTTCCGACACCCCAGATATTGATGCTGTAGGGGCCGTTGACTTCGAGTTGTACAACTTGAAAGTCGTTAAGCGCAATCCAAGTTTCAGGGTTAGGGGTGATGACTCCACTTAATTTACCTCCGGGTATAGGGCCCTTGGGTTCACAGCCCGCAACAAATACCAAGGCAAATAGTAATGCTGGTACCAGGATGAACTTCCGATTTTGCATAGAGTTTTTTTCTTAAGCGATGAATGACCCAATACTAAAGACGTGCATCGTAATTGCAACAGAGAAACTGGCGCGAAGGGCCAGCCCAACGCATTTGGCTCGGACTGATCGATTTCGACCTCGTGACCCCGTAATATGCCATGCACGACATATCAGAGTGAGAACAACATTGAAAAACGGAATCTCAACAGATCAAGCAAGCGAAGCTCAAGCAAGCAAAAATCGAGAGAACAAGAAGCATGTACCCGTCGTCGATTTGAAATTGGCAGAGGAGAATCCCGAGCTCCTGAAGGATATGGATCTGGCATGCAAAAATCATGGGTTTTTCTTGCTAAAGAATCACGGCATAGACGCAGAGATCAATGCAATGTGGAAAAAGTCCGCAGCGTTTTTTGAACAACCCTCGGAGGTTAAGCGACAGATTCAGCGTACTGAGACAAAACCGCTGGGCTTTTACGATCGAGAGTTGACAACACGTAAACGAGATTTAAAAGAAGTCTTCGATTTTAGAGAAGTTCGAACAGGTAAAAAAGATCTTAATCAATGGCCGCGAAACGATCCTGAATTTCAAACAGTGATGTCCGACTTTTTCGCAGCCGCCGCCACCATCGCCGCCAGGACCTTGAATATTGTTTACCGCGCGCTGCATGCTAACGGTGAGATCTCTAACCTGCCGCAGGGTTCTACCCATACCAGTAATGCTCGGTTGAACTTTTACCCACTTGGAGATCCCTTGGATGCGCAGGAACAAACCTCTGTAGCCAGTCTGGGTGATATGGCATTGCATCCCCATACCGATCCGGGAATCTTGACCTTGTTGCTGCAGGATTTGACGGGTGGATTACAAACGTTAACGAGAGAGGGTATCTGGATCGACATAGAACCTGAAGAGAACACGATTGTTGTGAACCTTGGCGATATGATGCAGGTTTGGACCAACGATATTTATAAGGCGGCAGTTCACCGCGTGTTGCCGCCCGCAGCTAGAACTGACGCTAAAAATGCAGCGCAAGCAAGGTTCAGTGCGCCTTTCTTCTATTCCCCCGAAAAAGATACTGTGATAAGACCGCTCCAATTGTTATCAAAGACACCGCCGAAATATCGCGAGTTTACTTGGCGCGAGTATATTCAGGGGCGTATCGATGACAATTATGCCGATTTAGGCGAAGACGATATTCAAATCCGTCAGTTCTATCTAGACGGCGCAGAGGCGAGAAGATGATGTCACAGCAAAAACGTCTTCAAGGTGTTTTATTCGATCTTGATGGGACGCTTGCCAATAGTCAGTTAGATTTCGCTGCAATGTGTGAGGAAGCTGACTTGCCGGTGGGTACGCCATTGTTGGAATACTGTGCCAGATTGGGGGATTGTGATGAATCTAGAAACCTTCATGCAATCATCGAAAAACATGAAATGGCCGGCGCGGAACGCGCGCAATGGATAGAAGGGGCCGATGTGCTGGTTAATCGGTTGTTTGATGCCGGTGTACCTATGGCGATTGTGACGCGAAATATGCGGCGCGCAACAGACCTGATGGTGTCGAATCTAGCCATTCCGATCTCATTGCTGATTACCCGCGAAGATTGTTTACCCAAGCCTGATCCAGAGGGGCTGTTGCTGATCGCTGAGCAGTGGGGTATTGATGTTGAGTTTCTGGCCTATGTCGGAGATTACAAATATGACCTGCTAGCAGCGCGCAATGCAGGGATGTTGGGGGTGTTGCTACGAAATTCCCACAATGCACAATTTGCTGACTTGGCAGATCTCACCATCACTGAGTTTGATGAGTTGCTACCGTATATAAGCTCCATGTGAATATAGCTGTTTGCAACCAACTGGTTTAAATTGGATTCCCCGTCGTGGTAGTCTGATCGATTAACGTTTGTCATTTAGAGAAGGATTAAGTAATGAGTTTGGCTGAATTTAGAGAAGAAATACGCACATATATTGGCGAGCATTGCCCTGAAAGCATGCGCAATCGAGCTGTGCATTTTGAAGATGCGCATGAAACTTACAGTACCGAAGACGCAGATAGCTGGCTTCAAGCGATGGCAAAACGAGGCTTAACAACGCCGACTTGGCCGAAGGAATATGGTGCGGCAGGGTTGACGGCTGAGGAAAATAAGGTTTATCAGGAAGAAATGGCCGCGATAAAAGCACTTCCACCATTGAGTGGTATGGGCGTCTCTATGATTGGACCTACGCTGCTTGAATTCGGCACGGATGAGCAGAAGCAGCGTCATCTACCAAAAATTGTATCCGGCGAAATTAAATGGTGCCAGGGTTACAGTGAACCGGGATCAGGGTCTGACCTTGCGAGCCTGCAGACTAAGGCCGTATTGGAGGGTGATAGTTTCACCATCAATGGGCAAAAAATTTGGACCTCGGGTGCTCAATATGCTGATTGGATGTTCGCCCTAGTGCGTACAGATCCTGATGCGCCAAAGCACGATGGTATTAGTTTTGTATTGTTAGACATGGACCAACCAGGCGTCACGGTTAAGCCGATATCGCTTATTAGTGGCTCCTCGCCTTTCTGCGAAACGTTTTTAGATGACGCAATTGCAGCACGAGATAATCTCGTCGGTGAGATGGGTAAAGGTTGGACAGTGGGTAAGCGTCTTTTACAGTACGAAAGATCTGCGGCGCCAGCGGTCCGAAGCAAGGTTAAAAAAGCAAATCTTTATGCGACGCTCGCCAAAAAATATCTTGGAGAAGTTAGCGGGAAAATTGCGGACCACGGCTCTCGTGAGCAAGTAATTGGGCAGACTATGAATGAAAAAGCGCTGCAATTAACCGTGCAGCGTGTTTTTGCGGAAGCTCAATCGGGCAAAGCACCTGGTGCGACGACTTCTATCTTCAAATTCTTTGGTTCCAGTTTAGCGAAGGGTGCAAGCGCACTAAAGTCTAACCTTCGTGGTACTAATGGTGTTGGTTGGGAAGGCGATGCGTTTTCTGAAGATGAAATTGATTCAACCCGAGGCTGGTTACGAGATCGTGCTGTGACTATTTATGGTGGTACTAATGAGGTACAGCTGAATATCATCAGTAAACGTGTACTCGGTTTGCCAGATTAATCGAGCTTTTTAATCGAGCTTTTTAATCCAGTGGTCAAATAGGATCAAACTTGGGCCAGGGGTTAGCTTTCGGTATGAAAATAGCAATCGTGGGCGCAAGTGGTCATGGCTACACCACGATCAAGGGTGCGAAGCACTATCCTGATGTGACGGGGGATATCGTCGGTATTGCACCGGGGTCTCCCGGTGAATCGATCTCGGCAATCACAGGCTATCTCGAGCGCGAGGGTTACCAACCCGGCGTTTTTGATCACTGGCAAGAAATGCTGGTTCAATGTGAGCCAGATATTGTGGTTGTTAATCCCCATTTTTTTGACCATGAACAAGTTGCATTGGCTGTTATCTCTGCGGGAAGGCATCTCTTTGTAGAGAAGCCGCTAGCGCTCACCCTGCGTGGGTTTGAGAAGATAAGGTCTGCCTACCAGGCATCTAGCGTTGAGTTGGCGGCGATGCTGAATATGCGTTATGAGCCTGCCATGCGGACCGCATGGAAAGCCATTCAAGTTGGACGCATTGGCGAAGTGCGTTCCTTACATGTTCAAAAGTCTTACAAATTGGGCACTCGACCAGATTTCTACAAACATAGAAGTACGTCCGGTGGGTTGATCCCTTGGGTAGGTTGCCACGGCATAGATATGATTGCTTTTCTCTCGGGCAAAGCTTTTCTCAATGTAAATGCCGCAAGTTCTGCCAAAAATAATAGATCTCATGGTGATCTAGAAACGAGCGCCTCGATGTTCTTTAGATTGTCTGATGAAATCATTGCTACTGCGCAAGTTGACTATTTTCGGCCGGAGTCCGCTTCAGGGCATGACGATGATAGGGCGAGAGTGGTGGGTACTAAGGGCATCATAGAGGTCAGGCACGGGAAGTGCTTGTTACTATCAGATGATGACGGCCTAGGTGATCATGGGGCGCTCGACTTTGCTGAGCATTCAGAAGCATCTGCGGTAGAGTTGCCGTTAGAGAGGCCAGCATCACTATTCGCAGATTTCATGGCTCAGTGTGCCGGCGTTGGAGTCTGTGATATCACCGCTGAGGAGTCGTTGGAAAACACCCGCGTTAGCTTATTGACGCGCGCAGCCGCTGATACCGGTCAGCAAGTAGCATTGTCTGATTAGCGCCTAATTTGGCATCAAAAGCGATTTTTGTAGGTAGCTGCATTTTTCAGTGATTGTCACAACGGAACCATCCTGCGATTCATGTTGATAACTCGCAACAAAATCGTCAGCTACAGTTTGGGCGTAACCTAATCGCTGGTATAGCTTATTGGCTCGAATGTTTTCATGGGCGACGGCGAGGCCTAGCGATGAATAACCCTTTTCTCGAGCAAGGGATTCAAAGAACCTAATGATCCCAGTGCCAATACCCGATGACTGATATTCAGGCACTACTGTCATGCGAAATACTTCAGGGCACCCAGGGATTCGATCTGCAACGGAGAGCTCTCTTGGACCAGGCCAATGAATGAATCCGTATCCTCTTGGCGTATTACTTTGCCACGCGATGACCAAGTCTTGTAGGCCAAAGAGTTGATCGTCTAGTTCGTCTTGGATCGTTCGACCATACGCAGGAGAAATAAATTCTTCGAGTATTTCGCGATCACTTGTCTTTGCTATTCTTAGATCCATGGGGTTATGAATCGTTGGGATCCAGCCTGACAAATTCTCTGGGTGGAAAGCCAGTAAGTATCCTAAACCAGATTGGATGTGCAAATTCTTTCATTAAGGCCCGATACTCCATCGAGGTGACGGCACTTACTTTGTAGTCAGAAGTCTCTCCAGCGATCGTCGCCTTTATATATGGTTGCTCGAGCACTTTGTGGTACCAGGCTCGCGGCCAGTGGTTAGCGGCGACATAGATTTGTCCGTTGCTTGAGATTTGTTGCAGAACGCGGTCTTTGGCTTGGCCATCTTCGGACTTGGTAGTGATAGTGAGTGTTGTCTGGCCCTGAGGTTGGAAATACCCAAGTAATGACTCGAATATGACGACGAGGCCGACATAGACTGCAAGAAGTACTAAACCGATTTTTAAAATTTTCATTTAGAACTTTTCCCCAGCTTTTTTACTTTGAGCGAGTTGTCGGTCTGTGAATTGTGTCATAAGGTCATGAGTCACGGCCACCATACTTAAGCATGACGAAAGGGTCAGCCTGATGCATGCCCGCTTGTGGCGTCACTAGGGGCCGTGGCCTCAATGAGGTGCCTACAGAATCTGTTGCGTCAGTATTTCCTCATTGAACCCAACAATGATCGTTTTACCAACTCTTATAGTGGGCGCACGAAGATTCCCTGTTGGTCCTAACATCGCGGCTACAGCATCTTCATTTGCTTCACCGTTTAGTTCGAATTCACTTATCTTCTTTCCCTTAATTGCAATCAGCTTTTTGGCCGTTGATAGCATTTCAGCAGCATCATCGGCTTGTAGCTTTTTGCTCGCAGGTACTTTTTCTTTCGCTTCCAAATCGTGTGTCCCCAAAAACTTGGCGACTCTAGTGCATGTGGTTCAGCCGTTTCGGTAGTAGTGCCAGTCAATATTCTTGGCCATCGTATTTTCCTTAGGTGAATTTTAAAAAGCATAAACAAGCAACGCGCTGGGTGCAATCCTGAAGTCTTGATAAGTCTAATATGTCAAAGGTTCAGGTCGCGCTGCTTGGGATTGGCAACCAGAATGTTCTTGTGAATTACGGGTAATTCCGAATAAGTAGATTTTTGAAGATTATATTCTACACTTAAAGGACGCTCGGTATCCGCCGGAAGGAGAAAATATCGTGCCCGAAGTAAATATTAAAGAGTCTGACACGGACCCTCTCAGCATGAACGGAACCCATAGCCTTGATATACGTAAGGATCTGCTCAAAGTTGTTGCTCATATAACGCCACCTAGAGGTGGTACGCCAGTTTCTGAAGATGCGCTGTTGTCGGCACTTTCAGCTGAAGGAATCGACTCAAACAGGATTAATCTTGATTCACTAGAGAAAGCGGTTCGAGCGAACCGAGAAATGAGCATTGTTGTTGCCAGAGGACTCACATCCGTTAAAGGTGCTGATGCCCGTTTCATCAGTTTGGTGAAAGGCGTGACAGCAGTCCCCGTCAATGTAAATGATGCTGAGCTGGTTGACTACTTTGATCTGTGGACTTACACGAGTGTCAAAGCTGGAGCGCCTCTTATGCAGCGAATTCCGCCGACAGGCGGTATTGAGGGCGTTAACGTGCTTGGTGCCAGACTGCCAGTAAAGGCGGGCAAGAGTATTAAATTCACGAAGAGCAAGGGTGCTGAAATTGACCCTGAAAATGAACACTTACTTATCGCATCGAGAGATGGTCATCCTATTCTCCAGGCCCAGGGTGTCGAGGTTGACGATATGTTGATTTTGGCAAAAGCGAGCCTTGAAACTGGCCATATTGATTTTAATGGTTCGGTCGCGATTAATGGCGATGTTGATTCACAGGTTGAGATACGCGCCAGCGGTGACATCTTTATAAAAGGAACCGTTTCGAATGCGAAGCTGGAGGCGGCACATGACATTGTTATTGGCGGCGGCGTGCTCAGTCAGGCGGGTCCGAATGCAGAAATTGATTCTCACCTCATTACCTCCGAAATTATCGCGGGTAACTCTATTCAAGCTCTGTTTCTTAATCAGGCTGTTGCTAAATCTGGCAACACTATCGATATTCAACGTTATGTATTGAATAGCGAACTTCGTGCACAAGAGACGATCTACCTTGGGCAATCAGGTGGCAAGGGTGCAATTATTGGAGGCCTTGCTGTTGCGGCTTACAGCATTACCGCCAATCTTGTTGGTTCCAACGCTTATGTCGTGTCAGAATTGCAGTGTGTGGTTTCAGACCATGTCTACGCTAAAAACACAGCGCTTACGCAAGAATTAGAAAAACGGCGCCACGAGATTAATGAGCTGGTTCTGATCGCGAAGCGTCTTAACGAAAATGAAAATGGACGAGAGCGGGTGAATGAGCTAACCCATCAAAAACTGTTGAAGATAATTCGGACCATAAAAACACTTAGATTGCGGGTGGAGCTGATAGCGAAGAAAACAGATGAAATAGCAATGTATTTGGCGAAATCTGAGAAAGCTTTTATTCATATAGATCGTCAAATTTACCCAAATACGCGCTTGAAAATTGGTACTGCAGTGAAGTTGATAGACAAAGAGCTTCGACAAACCCGCGCTGTATGCATTAAAGGTGAGGTGTTACTTAGCTAAGCCAGGGTGTTTATTGGGAGGAAGGGCTGTTTGGTGGTGGTGCGGGCGAGGGAGTTATTAGCGCCTACTTGGAGAATGAATAGGGAGACAAGTAAGATGTTTGCAAAAGAAATTATGACGATTGATCCTGTGGTGTTGAGCCCGGGTCAAACCGTTGATGAGGTGCACCATATTCTTTCGGTCGAGCACTATCACCATTTGCCAGTTGTAGAGCATGGGAAGTTAGTCGGCTTGGTGTCAGATCGGGATCTTTTAAAAACATTAAGCCCCTTCTTCGGCACGGATCAAGAAAGTTCTCGCGACCGGGACCAAATGACGTTGAAAGTCGTAGACATTATGTCGACCAACCTCGTTACGGTTGATCGGCACACTTCTGTAGATTGCGCATCAATTTTACTGCTGGAACATAAAATTTCTTGTCTGCCAGTTGTCGATGACGCGTACTGTCTTGAAGGAGTGCTGACATGGAAGGATCTTCTTCAGTTTTATGTCTATCAAACGGAGGATATTACGTCAGATTCATACGAAGAGGCCCTGAATTATGTCAGTCTTGGTGCATAAGCGAACGCTAATCACATTAGCGGCATTATCACTAACAGCAAATTGTCGTCGTACCGGATTGACACTGAATCGGAAAAGAGGCGGTGTGCAAGAATGAGCGACGCGGAAATGCGTCGCTCACTGTATTGCGTCTAGCTATCTAACAATGCTGTCGCTTGACCCTTTACGACCACGGTACCTTCTGCATCAACCGTCGATACATCGATATCAGCTATCGAATTACCGTCTTCTTCCCTAATCGCTGAGATAGTGGCTTTTGCTGTCAGTGTGGCTCCGGGAAATACCTGGGAGGTGAATCGCACACCAAATGACCGTAGGCGCCCGTCACCAACGTAATTGGTCAGCATTCTGCCCGTCATCCCCATCGATAGCATGCCGTGGGCAAACACCGATGGGTACTTTGCGATTTCTGTTGTGTATTTTTCGTCAGAGTGTAAAGGATTGTAGTCACCTGATGTGCCTGCATACTGCACAATCTGGGTTCTGGATAGATCGCGACAAACTTCTTCTTCGTAGCTGTCACCAACTTTTAGTTCGCTTGCTTTTAATACCATGTTATTTGTCCTTCCTAGCTGCACTTAAATTGTAGTTAGTGCATTTATGCGGATGTAGCGGGGCGTTCAGTTTTGACGCCAACCCCAGTAGCAGTAACGACTAACTCGCCTGCTTCATTTCGGTATTCGGTAACGGATTCACTGAACATAAGGTTACCGCCTCTGCGTCCTTCCTTTTCCCATGTCTTTCCTGGCTTTGTTGTTGCAGTCAGAACATCGCCGGCTTGTAGTTGCTTGTGGTAAACATAGTGCTGTTCTGCGTGAAGTCCGCCACCACCACCTCCGCCCGAGCTTTCTGGTTTTTCTGTAATACCGGTAGCTTCTTTACCTGATCCAAACCACTCCTTGCCAATTTTTGGTCTTAAAAAATAATCTGGATCGAATTGTGCACTCGACTGAACGAACGTAGGCGGTGCGATTACCGCGCCTGGTTCAGTTGTTTTTGCGTAGTCCGAGTCGTAATAGATCTCGTTAGCATCTCCAACGGAGCGTGCGAACATCATTATGTGACCTGCTTCGATCGGAAATTTTTTAACTGCCATACCTGTTCTCCTGCAGTGATGATTAAAATCTAATTAAACATACTCATACACTCATGTGTTAGTCAATAGTAGAAGACGTGATTGCCCGTTTAGAGAAAAAAATAGCAAATTTATCGCAAAAAACGGTTAGAAGGGTTGTCGCATTAATATTGGGGATGTAGTATTGCTGTCCGCTTTAAAAAATGAATAGTCACAATTTGTTGCGCGACATGCTAGCCCAACAAGTTAATTGGGTTGTGATAAGTTTTGTATAAAAAAGGTGTCGATTCTTAGAGTTTTTTAGTCTTTACGATTGGAACTTGCGATTAGAATTAATGACATGAATTAGCGGCAACCGCCAAAAGATTTAGCAATAAATCTGCTTGCAGGAATTTTTTCAACTTATGTCCAGACCAGTTCGCATAGAGTTTCCCGGGGCAAATTATTACGTAACAAGTAAAGGAAATGGCGAGAAAGCTGTTTTCAGGGACGATGAAGATCGTGCTGTTTTTTTGAACGTTATTGATACAGTTGTTTCTCGGTTAGAGTGGATTATCCATAGTTATGTGTTGATGGGTAATCATTACCATCTGGTTGTGGAATGTCCTAATGCTAACCTCTCTAAGGGAATGCGTCAGCTAAATGGCGTCTATACTCAGTATTTTAATCGACGTCATGGTGTAGAAGGTCCGCTATTTAAGGGTAGGTTTAAGAGTATCCTTTTCGAAAAGCAGTCTTACTTACTGCTGCTTTGTCGCCACGCCGTGCTAAGTCCAGTCAGGTCTGAAGCTGTCACATCGCCGCAAAAATACCGTTGGAGTAGTTATCGAGCTCATATTGGCCTGGTCAAACCTCTTCGATGGTTATGTACGGATACCCTGTTGGGCCAATTTGGTAAGCGCGAGAAAGACAACCAAAGAAAATATCGCGATTTTGTAAAACTAAATACTCATGAACCATCGCCATTGGAAGGACGAGCTGCGCAGGTATTGCTCGGGTCTCCGGCGTTTGTAGAGGAAATGCAACCAATACTCAACGGCGAGAAAGTTGCAAAACGTGGTCCCAGAGCGGTTAAGAGAAGACGCAGCTTGAGTAGTTTGTGCAAGAATGTCGAAAATAAAGCAAAGGATGAACGTAACAAGGTCATCCGACGCGCTCATATAGATCATGCTTACACGCTAAAAGAAATAGGCGATTATCTTGGGCTTCACTACACAACTGTCAGTAAGGTTGTAAATCAGTAACTCTGCATGTCAGAAACTCTGAATGTCAGTAACTTTTCATGTGAATGAGAGCAGAAACTAGTGTAACCCCAAAATGGTATCCATCCGTTCATGTTATTGGTAGTGAAGGCTTTTAAATAGAAGTTACTACATGTATGCTTTCGGAAAATCAGCGTTAGCTTTTTTGTATTGTTTGTAGGATCATTGATCCCGCTTGAGTTCAAAGCTCAGAAGTAAAGAGCAATCAAAAAGTGAAGCAAGCCAGAGCTCGAAAGATCAAATAAGATCAAATAAGAACAAATGCGTTAGGAGTGCCCAAATATTGCGTCGTCTAGTAGATCGAAACCCACAGGCTGAAGAAGAAGAAATTGATTTAACACCCATGCTCGACGTGGTTTTTATCATGTTGATTTTCTTCATCGTGACGGCAACATTCGTAAAAGAAAGTGGCTTGGACGTTAATAGTCCAGATAAGAACAACACACCACAGGACGCTGATAAAAAGAGTATTGTCGTACAAATCAGCAGCCGGGACAGAATTAGCCTAAGAGGTCGAGATATCGACTTCAGAGCAGTGAGAGCAAATATTGAGCGACTTCATGCAGAAAACCCTGAAGCACCAGTTGTTGTTCAGCCTCATCCAGAAAGCACAACCGAGACAATGATTCACGTCATGGACGCTGCCCGTCAGGCTGGGGTATACAACGTTTCCATTGCCGCGACTTAACGCGCTAGAATCATTGATATAGAACACCTATTTCAGAACAGTTATCTCAATAGCAAAGGTATGTTTGATTCGCTTTTAAGGCTTTTGCCCCATTAGCGTAAGACAGCCTCAAAAATTCCCCGCGCTGCGGGGTTTTTTTTGTCAATTTTAGGGACTTTGATTATGGAACTGATATTAATACGACATGGTTTGCCAGAAAAAGTGATCAATCAGGACGGTACACCGGCAGATCCACCCCTGTCAAAAGAAGGGCTGCAGCAGGCAGAGCTTGTCGCTGCTTGGCTTGAGCGTGAGCAAATCGACCGTTTGTATTCCAGTCCTATGAAGCGAGCAATGCAGACAGCAGAGCCATTATCTAAGTCCAAAGGACTGGAGATTGAGTTGCGGGACGGTGTTGCCGAGTACGATAGAAACGCTGACTTGTACATCCCCGTCGAGCAGATGAAAGAGCTGGATTATGAACGCTGGAAGAAGCTCATGACTGGTGAGATGGTCGATGTGAATTTTCCTGACTTTGTGAAAGCAGTGATCACCGAACTGGAAGGCATCGTTGAGGAAAATCGCGGCAAGCGTGTTGCTGTTGCTTGCCACGGCGGTGTTGTTAACGTCTGGGCTGCACATGTCATTGGTTTTGACGCTAGAATGTTCTTCAACCCAAATTACACCAGTATTAACCGATTTATGGCGGCCAGTTCTGGTGAAAAGTCAGTGATTTCGCTCAACGAACATCATCACCTGAAGCCCTAGCCGACCTTGAGGCTTTGACCTCCATCTACAAGTAAATTGACCCCAGTGATGAATTTAGCCTCATCACTGGCAAGAAACAGCGCAGCGTTCGCGACATCCCAGGCTGAGCCCATTCGCTTTCCGAGAGGCACCATAGCGTTTCTGCCTGCAATCACAGTCTCCAGGTCCTCACCACGTGCGGCAGCAGTTCCCTCGACTGCCATAGGCGTATTCATTAACCCCGGTAGAATTGCGTTTGCACGAATGCCGTATTTTGCATTTGCCATAGCGGTGTTTTCTGTGAGGGCGAGTATGCCTGCTTTTGACGTTTTATAGGCAACCATGCCCGATGCCGCGATTGCCGCCAGAGATGAAATGTTGATGATGACGCCATTTTCTTGCTCACGCATGATGGGAATCACATGTTTTGAGGTGAGGAATATGCTGGTGAGGTTTACATCGAATATTTGCTGCCAGGTTTCTAGTGATAAGCTAGTGATCCCGCGATCTCCAGCGCCAATACCAACATTATTGTGCAAAATGTCGATACGACCGTAGGCATCTACACAGGCCCGTGCCATTGCCTCGCAGTCTGCTTCTTTGCTGACATCCATCTCAAAGGCGATGGCTTTTCCCCCTTCAGCAATAATGAGTTCAGCTGTTTCAGCTGCTGAATCCATATTTCTATCCGTTAGGAACAGGCTCGCACCTTCTTGGGCGAAACGGAGAGCCGTTGCGCGTCCATTGCCAATTGTTGCGCCTGTGCTTTGTCCCGCACCGGTAATGATTGCTACTTTGTTTTCAAGTCGCATGGTCGTGTACTCCCTTCACTTGTAAAAAGTAATTTTTAAAAGTATCTATTAAACGTTTGGCTCATGAATTCTGTTATTCATCTAACCTGTGGTCCCGTCAATGTATGCTTCGGTCAAAGATATGCCCTGTTTGCCCGCGAGGCATCAACAATCTAAGTCATAATGCAGGTTGTGATGAGGGTCGTAAACCACGGATCGTATGCTTGTGCGTAATTTGACTTTGAAGGTGTGTTTTTTTCCAAGGTTCGTTTGGCAATATTTGTCGGTATAGATGAGGAGGGTAAGCTAAATGGAAGGATTCCTGATTTTTGCGCTTGTGCTGGGGGCTATCGTGTTGCTTTTCCGATATTTGCGGAAGCGGGAAATTGAGGCTTTTCGCCAGGCTGATATGGGTGCTTTACAAGCTTTTAATACGGATCGTGAAAAATCCGGTAAAGAACCCGTGGATATGCCAGATGAGAGCTTGATTGCTCGCGCAGCGCACCTCGTTGAGACGGTACAAGACAAGCCAGAAGTAGATCTTAGAGTGGGTCTATTTGATGAAATCCATCGGCGATTTTACTTCGAACTCGAGCGAGCGCTAGAGCAGACGTTGAAAATATTTGCCCATGTACCGATGAACGCGATTGTACGCGGTGACGCTCAGTTACAAAATCGCCTGCTGCACAAGACTGTCTCTTTTGTGATTTGTGACCCAAACACCTTAAAAATTGTTGCTGGTGTCCAGCTAAAGAATGCCGGGTCTGACGCGCAACAGGAACACGATCTAAAAATACAAATATTCGAGCAAATATCCATCCCTTTTATTACCTATCCAATGGTCGGTGGCATTTCGGCGCTTGAGATCTTGGATCAATTGGCTGAGGTATTACTGGCGTCGAAAGTGAGCTGTCCAGATTGCGGTGGTGGTACGAAGCTAAGGAGGGCAGCGAAAGGTAAAAATACAGGGAAGACCTTTAAAGTCTGCGATCAATACCCGCGATGTAAAGGCCGAGTACCAGTCCCTGGGCAGTTTATCGCGTCTGGGGCGAGACAACGCATTAGTATCTGATGCTTTGCCTAATGTTGCTCTGGTGCCGCTTCGATTTCCTCATCAACTTTGCTGCGTATGAGCTCTCGCACCTTGTGAGTTAACTCTGAAACTGTTGTCTCATCATAACTTTCAGCAGGAATTTCATCTAGAATTTCCACATGCACGTGCGTGCGTCCATGAAAGTTGAGGCTGTTTTTAGGCACTGCATTTTTGGAGCCATTGATCACAATAGGTAATACAGCGATTCGCTGACGTTTAGCGAGAACAAATGCACCTTCTTTAAACGCTCGCATTTTGCCCGTGGTTGAGCGGGTGCCCTCCGGAAAGAGATAAACCGAACTTCCTCGTTTGATGTGCTTCTCGCAGGCTGCGTACATATGTTTTACGCTTGTTGTGCGTTCCCGCTTCAGCGAAACATATTGGTTAAGCAGCATATTCCAGCCAATAAGGGGGACCTGAAAAATTTCTGACTTCGAAACCCACTTAAAATGCGTGAAGAGGGTGAAGGCAACGAGGATGTCTACAAGCGATTGATGATTGGAGACAATGACATAGGTTTTGTTTTTATCTATCTTCTCGCGGCCCGTGATGGTGACTTGCCAGGGAGGAAATATCCAAACGTATAAACTAGCCCAGAAGCAAGTAAATCGATGTAACAGCCATAATCTGGGATCAAATAAGTAGGTCACTAACCAAATGCACAAGGCGATCAGAAAGAAGACCGCTGAGGTAGCAAATACGAAAGTGATAAATAAGATTGAAACTAGACGGTTGGTTAACCGAGTGATCATTCCGATGGTTCGCGATGGATACGGCACAAGGACAGAGTGTATCACAAACTTTTGTGATTCATGATCCTGTGCCGCTGCATATTCGTTAATCGCTAGGAGGGGATTAATTATCTAATTGATGATGAGTAGGCGATGTTCGGACCTTAACCCGCCCCGCGAGATAGGCTACAATAGAACATCCTTTAATATGTCTGCTGTAACTCACCCATGAATATTTTCTTTCGAAAGTTGATTTTGTCGATCACGCTTGTAGTTGCCCTGAGTAGTTGTGCATCAGTAGTGACTTCTCTGACGGCACAATTGGCCGAAGATTTATCCTGGTCAATTTTAAACAGCAATGATGTTGAAACCGTTCGCGAAGCCATTCCAGCGTATTTGGTGATGTTAGATAGTTTTCTTCGGGGTTCACCGGAAAACCCCGCGTTGCTTATGGCGGCTTCTAGCTTGAATGGGGCTTTTGCTATATTCGCGGATGAAAACCGAGCCAAATTGCTGACCACCAAATCTTTGAATTACGCATTAGTTGCGGCATGTGTGAGCAAACAAAGCCTGTGTGGGCTTCAAAGTATGAAGTTTGACGTGTTGCAGGTTGAAGTTGATCAACTTGAGGAAAAAGATGTGCCTGTCACTTATACGGTGGCCGTCGCATGGACCTCTTGGATTCAGGCGAATAGTGATGATTGGAATGCGATCGCGCAGCTTTCAAAGGTTAAGTATTTGATGAATCGTGTCATTGAATTGAACGAAACATGGGATAATGGTGGTCCTCATTTATATATGGGTGGTTTGGAGACTGTTTTGCCTGCCTCGATGGGGGGCAATCCGGAAGTCGGAAGAGCACACTTTGAGCGGGCAATTGAGCTTGGAGAAGGCAAATTCTTGATGACCAAAGTCGTGTTTGCTGAGAGTTATGCCAAGCTGACTTTCAACAAAGCACTGCACGACCAGCTATTGAAAGAAGTGATTGACGCTGATCCTATTGTCGAAGGCATGACGCTAACCAACACGGTTGCGCAAGAAAAAGCAGCTGTGCTTTTGGCCGAATCAGACGATTATTTTTGAATATCGTGGACGAATCAGCAATTTTGCTGTCTAGAAATGATGAATACTGAATTAAAGGAATATATCTAAATGCTCGAGTTTCGTACAACTACAGGCCTAGCCACCGACCTTATCGCTGGTTCTGCTGCCATTCGTACTAAGGGCACAATTGTAGGCACGACAGCTGCCCCGATTGGATTAAGTGTTAAGGCTTACTGGATGGGTCTGCTCGGGATGCTTTTAAGCTGCCTGGTATTGGCACCTTCGATTAGTGAGGCTAAGACATTCAAGATAGCAACGGTTTCTCCCGACGGACTTTCGTGGATGAAAAAGCTGCGCACCGGGGCTAAAGAAATAGCCACGAGAACTGACAATCGCGTGAAATTTAAAATTTACCCAGGTGGCGTACAAGGTGATGACTTCACAGTGCTCCGAAAAATGAGAATCGGACAGCTGCAGGGTGGCGTTGTTGCCGCGAGCACACTAACAAGGTTCTATCCAGATTTGCAGATCTACAACCTGCCTTTGGTTTTTCGAGACGTAGACGAAGTTGATTATGTCCGCAGACGAATGGATCAGCAGATTGTTGACGGTCTCGAGGACGCTGGAATGGTAACGTTTAATCTAACTGAAACCGGCTTTGCTTATATGCTCACGAAAGAGCCTGTTCGGTCTGTCGGAGATCTAAAGAAGGTCAAAGCTTGGGTACCGGACGGAGATCCAATCTCGGCTAAACTCATCCAGTCGTTCGGTATCAGTCCGATTCCCCTGACGTTGTCAGACGTGCTTGCTGGTTTGCAGACAGGATTGATTGACGGTGTTGCAGTGCCGCCTTTGGTAGCGCTGGCTTTGCAATGGCATAACCAAGTGAAATACGTCACAAATATCCCACTGGTATACATATATTCAATGCTCTCATTAGATAAGAAGGCATTTGATTCAATTGATGAGGCTGATCAATTGATTGTGAAAGAGGTCATGAACCGTGTGTTTCTTGAAGTAGATCGGGAAAACCGAGTAGATAATAAAAAAGCTTATGATGCATTGATTGTTCAGGGCATCGAAGAGGTTGCGCCTACCGAAGCACAAATAACTGACTGGCGTTTGAAGGCAAAAACCTCGATAGCGGACTTGGTTCAGTCAGGCAGTATCAGCAATGAGAGCCTATTAACATTGCAGCGACATCTGGACGAGTATCGAGCCGCGAAAGAAACCAGTGTCAGCGATTAAAACCCATGCTTAGGTATATTCATCGGTTTGAAGATTTTGCGCTAGTTGGCGCTCTGATCACAATGCTTGCGATTGCTCTCATGCAGATTGTGTTGCGAAATTTTTTCGATTCGGGTGTGCTATGGGCTGAAACGTTTTCCCGGGTATTGGTGCTCTGGCTTGCAATGCTGGGTGCCATGGTCGCAACTCGTGAGGCGAATCATATTAATATTGACGTCCTGTCGCGGTATCTTTCAGCAATTCCGTTGAAAATTATCCGTGTGTCAACTTCTTTGGCTTCAGCCGCCATCTGTGGTATTGCTTCTTACTACTGTTATGAGTTTGTTCAATACGAGTATGAAGACGCCACTATCGCCTTCGCCAAGGTGCCGAATTGGATATGTCAGGCGATTATTCCATTCGGATTCGGCGTCATGTCTCTCAGGTTTATTATTCATTGCTTCAAATTTATAAGATCATAGTATGAGTTCAATTGGATCCTTTATTGTCGCCATATTTGCCTTGCTGGGTACACCGCTGTTTGTGGTGATTCTCGCCGCGGGTATGCTTGGGTTTTACTTCACGGATATTCCGCTGTCGGTCATCGCGATCGAAATCTATCGACTGATCGACACGCCACTTTTGCTTGCATTGCCGCTATTTACTTTTGCCGGCTATTTGCTGGCGGAAAGTAAGCTGTCCACTCGGTTAGTCAGACTGACTCAGGTTTTTTTAGGTTGGATGCCTGGTGGTTTGGCTGTCGTTTCATTTGTGACCTGTGCCTTTTTTACAGCATTTACCGGCGCATCAGGCGTTACCATTGTGGCCGTCGGCGCGCTGTTGTACCCCGCGTTGGTTGAAGCAGGTTACAAGGACAAGTTCAGCCTAGGGTTAGTGACAACTTCGGGTAGCCTCGGTTTATTGTTGGCACCATCGCTGCCGCTGATTCTGTACGGGGTTATTGTTCAGCAGATGGATATTCCTAATCCTTTTACAATCCAAGAGTTATTTTTGGCAGGTATATTACCTGCGCTGCTGATGATTGTTTTACTGACGTTTTATAGCCTGTGGAGTAACCGGGACGCTGAGATCGTGAAAGGCAAATTTAGTAAAGCCGATGCTATTAGCGCGATTAAGGATGCCCGGTGGGAAATTCCCATGCCTTTTATTGTTTTAGGCGGTATCTATTCCGGCTTTTTTGCGGTTTCAGAAGCGGCAGCGGTCACAGCGTTTTATGTGCTCCTGGTAGAAGTGGTGATTCATCGCGAAGTTCCTTTGCGAACACTACCCAGCGTTATTCGCGACGCGATGATTATGGTGGGAGGAATCCTGCTGATCTTGGGTGTTTCTCTTGCGTTTACAAATTTTCTTATTGATGCAGAAATACCTCAGCTCTTGTTCGAGTGGATCAGTATTTATGTGAATGACAAGATTACCTTTCTCATTCTGTTGAATATTATTCTGCTGATTCTAGGCGCGTTGTTAGATATCTTTTCAGCCTTGGTGATTATGATTCCATTGATAGTGCCAGTGGCCTTGCGTTTTGGCATAGACCCCGTGCATTTAGGGATTATCTTTTTGGCCAATATGCAAATTGGCTATTTTACGCCGCCAATTGGGATGAACCTGTTTATAGCGAGCTATCGCTTTAATCGCTCTATTACCGAGCTTTACCGGGCGACAATACCTTTCATGCTGGTGTTGTTATTTGCCTTGATGATTATCACTTATGTTCCATCAGTAAGTCTGTTCTTCCTCGACCGCTAGCAAGCCTGCTTAACATTAATGTCTATTACCTAGTTTCCCCTGGGTAACAGTAGCTGTCTGCATTTACAGGGCGTTGCGCGTTAATAAACATGAGACGAATAGCGTAGCGAAACCTCGAATTTCTCCTATGCTTAGTGGATGACTCAACCACAAAAATCCGAAATGCAACAGGCGCTGCACAGACAGAACCTAATGCTTGATAGATATAAGAAATCTAAATTCCTCATTATTGAGGACAGTGCAGAAGCCCGCGGCATGCTGCGAGGTATGCTGAAAGATCTGTCTGCTGTTGACATCGATCTCGCGACCAATGGCGAAGATGCAATTGAGCACTTGTCTCGTCATTCCTACGACGTCGTTTTATGTGATTACAACCTGGGTAAAGGTAAAGATGGCCAGCAGATACTGGAGGAGGGTAGATATAGCGGGTTTCTTAAGAATAGTACGATATTTATTATGGTCACAGCCGAAACAAGCCTCGAAATGGTAATGGGCGCCCTTGAGTACCAACCCGATAGTTACATAAGCAAGCCGTTTACCCGTAACGAGCTAAAAACCCGGCTTGAGCGGACCATGCATGTAAAGGTTGATTACAATAGTATTGAATCAGCTTTTCAGGTAAAAAATTATCAAAAAACGATTCTGCTTTGTGAAGAAAAAATCAGGAAAGATAAGCGTGGTGCGATGAGAGCGCACCGAATTCGGGCTGAGTGTTTTATGGCGATTGAGGAGTTTGAGAAGGCTTTGAAGGTCTATACCGCTATCTCGCGTGAGCGTGGCTTGCCCTGGGCGAAAATAGGGAAAGGGAAGGCGCTTTTTAATCTCGAGCGACACCCTGAAGCAGAAGAAATCTTTCAGGAATTAATCGTCGAGCAGCCCAATGTGATCGAGAGCTATGACTGGTTGGCAAGAATATTGATGGCAGGTACAAAGTATAAAGCGGCGCAAGCTACACTGATGGAGGCAACCATTCGCTCTCCTAAAGCGGTATTACGGCAGATGGAACTCGCTCGTTTGGCAATGTTTAACAACAGTTATCTCGTTGCAGAAAAAGCTTTTAGGAAAGCTATCGTTTTGGGGAGTCACTCTTGCTATAACTCGCCAGAAAACTATCTGCAGTACGTCCGGTCTCTGTTGGTTAAGATTGATGGATCAAAATCAAAGTTATCGAGCGGAGCATTTCAGGAAGCACGTCTGTTTCTAAAGCGTATGAGGAAAGAGTTTTCAAAGGACCCTATCGTTCTTGTACGCTCAACGTGGCTAGAGTCACTGGTTTGTGGAAGCTATGGTGCACTGGATGAGCGTGGCGAGTTGTTGAAAAAAGCTACAGGTCTTTATCATGAGTTTGAGGAAAAACAGCGAATTTCATATGCAGATGAATATGTGCAGACATTATGTTCGCAGGGGTTAATGGCAGAAGCGGAGCAGTTTACAACTGAGTTTGCAGCTGAATTCGATCATTCGCTACTAAATGAACGCCTTTTACAGCGGCTTGAGTGCGGCAAAGAACGCTTGGTGGCAGAGAAGATCAGTGAAGAAGCGATCAATTTGTATAGCCGTGGTGCCGTTGTGGAGGCCTATGCCAAGTTCAGCGATGCCGCCAGCAAACGCGGCGCTTCACCGAGTATCCTGATTCGTGCGGTAAGCACTTGTCTTGAACTCGCTGAGAAACGCCATCTTAATACAGAAGAATGGAGAACTAACTGCCAAATATTTCTTACCCGGTTGTCAGGTCTGGACGAATACGATCACCGCTACCAACAATATGAAGAATTAAAGCAGCGATACAGCGCGCTCTGACTGTGACTCAGCGCAAGCCAAACATACCCAAGTTTGGACTTTTGAATAATCATCTTAGATTCATTATGCTGCCACCTTAGGTTCAAGACTGACGTATAATCGGACGATAGTAGATGTGTGCGTACCGCTTATCTGGCGTTCTGACTGGGGTTTTATTCTATAGAACCCTATAAGATACAAAGGGATAGACTGTTAAGCTAATATTTTACGAGACTTGGCATGGAACTGGCAACATTACAAGTGGGCTTACTTTGGGCAATACCAGAGAAGGCTTCAGAAGCAGCGACTAATTCAAGCAACCGTGCTTGAACTATGGAATACCAAGGAACAGCAGTGAATCCTGACATTGAATCATATCAACGGCTCATAGACATTGGTCGAGCCCTGTCTGCGGAAAGAAACCTTAGTAGCTTACTTGAACGAATTCTTAGGGAAGCAAAGCTCATCGCGCGAGCGGACGCGGGCAGTCTCTATATTAAAACAGACCATGACACACTCGCATTTGCGATTGTGCTCAACGATAGTCTGGGCTTGTACCAAGGTGGTACTGCCGGTGATCCTATTTCGTTTCCTGAACTGCCTCTTCTTTTAGAAGATGGTTCCCAGAATATGGTGAATGTTGCTGCTCGTTCACTTCATCTTGGCGAAACGATCTATTTTGCAGACGTTTACAAAACGCCGGAAAATGAAGTTCAAGAGCGAAAGGCATTCGATAAAATGACGGGCTACTCATCCCGATCATTCTTAACAGTGCCGCTCAAGAACGTATATATGGAAGGCATTGGTGTCTTACAATTGCTAAATGCCAAAGATAAAGAAGGCAACGTCGTCGAGTTTCCGGAAACTGTGCGGCCACTGACGGAAGCGTTAGCGTCTCAAGCAGCCGTGGCAATGGAATATAGACGTTTGCTGGACGAACAGGAATTACTGAAATTGCAGCTTGAAAGTAAAGTTGACGTAAGAACCGAAGAGTTACAAAACGCTCTGTCGAAGTTGTCTGAAGCGCACATTGTTTTAAAAGATTTGACCACGATTGACCCTGTGACTGGTTTAAGGAATCGGCAGTTTTTTGATGATGTCATGGAGCGAGAATGGCGTCGTGCTGAAAGGCAGAAATATCCTATGGCGCTCCTAATGCTGGATATTGACCACTTTAAAAACGTCAATGATACCTATGGTCATTTAGCCGGAGACATTTGTCTTGCGGGCGTCGCTAAATGTATGTCTGATTTGTTCAAGAGGCCGGCAGATGTAGTTGCCAGATTTGGAGGTGAAGAATTCATCGTCATCATGCCATATATGGCGCATGAAGACGCGCGCGAATTTGCAGAGAAGGTGCGTTCAGTCATCGCTAGTTCATCTTTCAATGCTGATGGCCACATTATTCAAGTGACCGTCAGTATTGGCGTCGCTACGCTGATTCCAGACGAACGCAATAGTCCAAGGCAGCTAATTGCTCAGGCCGATGCCTCGATGTATAAAGCAAAGGCTGCCGGTCGAAATAGCGTCTGCGACTAGCAGTTCTATATAGCGGTCAGCGACTAGCAGTTCTACATAGTGGTCGCGGCTAGCAGGCTCCAACATATCCTTCTTTGCGGTGATCTGATCCACCGACGTAGCCTGACGCCATTTTGTAAATAAGCTGGGCACCACCGTATATGTGTTCTGGTTGATTCAATTCGATTCTATGCCCTCTGTTGGCAAGTTCTTGGATCACCGATGGATCGAAGCCTTGTTCTAGACAAACAACACCATCCTCTCGTAGGTGCCATCTTGGCGCGTCCGAAGCTGCTTGCGGGTTCTGATTATGCAGAAAAACGCGAATCATCATCTGCAGGTGTCCCTGGGCCTGCATGTGTCCACCCATAACGCCAAAGCTCATCACCGGTTGGCCAATATGAGTAGCAAAGCCAGGGATAATGGTTTGATATGGGCGCTTGCCACCGGCTACTTCGTTGGGATGACCTTTTTCCGTGGTAAAGCCTGAGCCTCTATTTTGTAGGCTTATGCCTGTTCCAGGCACCACGATGCCTGAACCGAATCCGCGGTAATTGGATTGTATAAACGAAACCATCATGCCCGATTCGTCAGCCGCGCTAAGATAAACTGTATCTTCACTCGCACCGAGTGTCGTAGGGTTTTCATTTGCGGTCGTCAAGTCTATTTCTGCAGCTCGGCGCTCAAGATATTCTGCATCCAACAGCATCTCTGGTGTGATTTTCATGTAGGTGATATCAGCCAAATGCCGCTCAACCTCAGCGTAGGCAATACGGGTAGCTTCAATTTGTAGGTGCACTGAATTTGCGGAGTCCAGCGCGAAATTTGCGATATCCAGATGATTTACAATTCCCAGTGCAACCAGTGCAAGTAGTCCCTGACCATTAGGTGGAATTTCATGTAGTGAAACGTCAGTGCCGGCAAGCTGTTGCGATAAAGTGCCAACCCAGTCGCACTGGTGTAAGTCAAGATCTTCATGCGTCATGGCGCCGCCACATTCTGCCGAGTGTTGAATCATTCGATCTGCGAGTTCACCACGATAGAAGGACTCACCGTTAGTTTCAGCGATCAATTGCAAGGATCGGGCATGGTCTTTTAATTGCACGACCGAGCCAATTTCTGGTGCTTTACCGTTCGGACAGAATGTTGACATAAATGAGTCGAATGGTTTGAATTGCTGTGGTGCAAATCCCCAGTAGTAGCCAGATTTTGGCCCGACCTGATAACCATTTTCGGCATAGTGGACGGCAGATTCAAATAATTTGGCAAAGGGTAGTCGACCAAATTTTTGTGAAAGTTCGACCCACGCACTCACAGCGCCTGGCACAGTAACGGAGTCCCAGCCTAGATGTGGCATGGATTGATGAGCTTGAAATCGTTCTGGATTCCAGTCCTGAGGAGAGCGTCCTGATGCGTTGAGACCATGGAGGGAGTTCCCGTCCCAGAGAATGGCAAATGCATCGCTGCCAATACCATTGTTATTTGGCTCTACCACAGTCAGGGCGATGGCTGCAGCCAACGCAGCATCGACGGCATTGCCACCCTGTTCGAGCATGCGCAGGCCGGCGTAGGTTGCAAGGGGTTGCGAAGTTGCAACCATGTTGCTTGCAAATACAGGTGAACGATTCGAAGGGTAGGGGCAAGCCCAGCTTAGCGGGTTATTCAAGGCAGTCAGCTCTCATCAGAAAAGAATCTCAGGATACTGCCTGAATAGTGGGCTAGGATCGAGCCATTTTCTCATGTCTAGACTGGGCAGGCTAAAGCAGGGTTTCTATAGGGGTGTCTATGGCGCCATCTGCTGCACTATCTTTTGTGACCTGAATATTGTTCCGACCGTTGTCTTTGGCGCGGTAGAGTGCAACGTCTGAAGCCTGGATGAAATCTTTTCTATCATCTGCTTCGCGCGGATATTTGGTAGATACACCAATCGAGAGTGTTATGTTTAGTAAGTGGCCGTCGATCTTGAGTTGCGTGTTTGCGATTTTGGCGCGAATTTGTTCAGCTAAAAAGACAGCGTTGTCGCTCTCTACATAGGGTAACAAGACAACAAACTCTTCTCCTCCGTATCTCGCTAAGATGTCAGCGGGTCGACGCAGCACTGATTTAATAAGCATTGCAATTTCACGCAAGCATTGGTCGCCAACGAGATGGCCGTATGTATCGTTAACCTTTTTGAAGTGATCGATGTCTAATAGCATCAATGACAAAGGATAGTGCTGTCGAATTGCGCGCCGCCATTCCTGTTCAAAAGTGCTATCAAAGTAGGTACGGTTTTTTATTCCAGTCATCGCGTCGACAGTATTTAGTTCTTTTAGTGTTTCATGAGCCGCAGACAATTCCTGTAGTGCAGTTTCCAATTCTTCTGTTCTTTCGTGAACCCGTCCTTCGAGCTCCTTGTTTTGAGCGAGTTGCTGAGTTCTTTCTAATTGGTACTGATCCCTGTCCAGTTCCTGCTGTTTTTGCCTTTGTTGGCGTAACTCCGCGGCGATGGCAAAGCTCACACTGATGATCATGATGATGAACGCAATAGGCCCCGCTTGTTCGGTAAGGAAATTCGCGACCATCAAATCAAGACTGATGAGTGCTTGAGTGATTATGCCAGCGCCGAGTATTGCCCAAGCTATGGTGGAATAGAGCGCTAGGCGGCTTCCTTTTAACGCTGCTTGCGCGCCGATAATCACAACCAGAGTAGACATCAAGATTGTTAATGCAGCCAGGTACGGGATGACGGTTGCGTAGTCAAAAATGATGTAGCCCAGCATGCAACAGATCGCGGCACCGGCTGTAATTCTCAGTACCATTTCTCCGAGCTTGCTGGTTTGTTTAAGTTGCAGTAGCTCCGTCAAGAAAAAGTATATCGAGATAATCGCAGAACCGATGCTAAAGATGAGAATGGCATCATAGCTTTCAATACTTTTCCCCCAATATTGGCGACCGAGCCCCATAGCAGAGAACTGATAGACGCCAAAAAAGAGCGTGAAGCTAACAAAGCTGATGATAGAAGAGTGATTTAGTGCTGAAAAAATGACGAGATTAAATATCATGACGATT
Organism: Candidatus Azotimanducaceae bacterium; assembly: GCA_047629195.1. GTDB lineage: Bacteria > Pseudomonadota > Gammaproteobacteria > Pseudomonadales > Azotimanducaceae > UBA4582. The sequence continues at coordinate 51,349 of JBLHWY010000007.1, read as the reverse complement.
AGCCAAACACCGAGTAACGCACCAGACCAGAGGTTCTTCAGCGAGTCGCTTTGAAAAAAGGCAATAGCTCGCCATAACCTTAGTGGAAGTAGAAATGAACCTGTCGTTTTAGCGCGAATGAACAGGGTGGTGACACCGTTTGAGCGAATTTCGACGGATACCAAGTGCTCCCGATGACTAATTAGCTTCTCAGAAGTCGGTACTCCAATCCCCATACCATGGTGTATAAAGTTATTGTCGACTAGTTGGTATGTATCAATTTGGTCGAACCTGGGATATCCCGCGTGTAAGAGAAATGCCGTGTCTTTGGAGTTGTTGGTTATTCGGGTTCTAAACCAGTAGACCGAGTCTGTGAAACCCAAGGTAATGGTAGCATTCGTATTCTTTTGCCAGAGTACATCTTCAAGAGTTTGGACATCTTCGACTGTGAGATTGCCCGTGGGATCGATATAGTATTCGATAGAAGAACCCAAATTTAGCGAATCGACCCCAGAATTGATAGTTACTTCTGGCATCGCCTGAGCCAAAACTGAGCACATTGCGGCAGTCAAAAATAGCAATAACGAGATTTGGCGTCTGTGCCTGAGTGACATCAGTATCCGCATAAATCCCATAGGGACCCCTTCGTTTCAGAACACTTCATATGGCTTTCTCTTCTCTTATCTGCAGTTTACGTTCGAATAGCACCGTGTTCAACGCACTTGACACCCTATGGCAGTGTGTGGCTTTGCTTCCGTCAAGGTGCAACGGCCCCAACCATAGATAGGCATGTTTGTTCTCGCGAAAATTCATCAAGGCTTTGTTCAGTATAGAGGAAATAATAGCGTCCTCGCCGAGACATAAGTGACTAGTGACTACCGCTTTCTATAACTTAACGGTGGGCAATAATCAGGCTGATTCTACCCAGTATTCGACCCCGCAATAGTTTACCGAGTCCTTGTTGTATTTCTTGTTCGGTGACGGTATCAACCGAGGAGGTTGCCTCATCCGTTTTTTCGCCGCCGCCACAATACCTTCTTGTGATGCTTTGAGTTTTCCGTCTTTGATGTTGTCAGAGACGGTTCCTCCGAAGCTGTGGGAGGACTGCAAGACAATACATCGATCAACACGCGGGCACCTGTTGGTGCATAGAATCGGCAAAGCAAGTTGATCAGGTATGTCTTGCCGCTTCCCGTAGATCCAACAATTGCGATATTTTCACCTCTAGACATTTTGAGGTTGATACCTTTCAGTACTTCCGAGCCGACTGAGTATAAGAACCGCAGCGAGATTCTTGTTGTGGTTAAGGCTGGTGTCGAGCTAGCGATCGATTGCCATTTTCTTTTTAACTGCTGGTGAGTCCACAAATTCTGAGTCTGCCTCAACTAAGCTAATAATGCATTCAGCTGAAGCTTGTGCCATTTGCATTTCTGCAAACCAGTGCGCGAGTTCTTCAATGGGTTCAAAGAAATGTCTGGTGTAGGTCAGAAAAGCGATAAAGGTACCTGTTGTCACGCTACCAATGATGACTTCAACACCAACAAAGGCGAGCGCAAGTCCGGTGTGAGTACCAAGGGTAGGTAGAGTGCGGCTTGTACCTGATTTAGTATCGAGGCTTCAAACATTTCATGCGTCGGCCTACCAAAGCTATTGAGGTTTTCAGCCTATTTGACGAATGCTTTACTGGTTCGCGCCTCCATCATACCCGCTTTGAAAGAACTAGTAATTTTTGAATTGGTTTTGCGAATCCTTCGAGCACTCTTAAGAATGTGGCAGTTGGAAACTGACACTCGTTCAGGCGAGTACAGGCAGCACTGACAAAATGATCAGAGGACACCAAACATAAAGGTGTAGCCCACTGCCATCACAAGTATTGCCATCGCAAGTTGGTGCCGAAAACCCTTGGTGCTTTGCCAGAGTGGTTGGGTTTTAATGCTGTCGTTGACAGAGTATCTCCTTTAACCGAATCTTTTCAAAGGACGCTTTAATAAATGAGGCGGAGCATATTTGATTTCTTCGAGATTGGTTCAACTTGGCAATGGCAGGTGCGATTGGATTGAATGCGAGCCGAAGAGGCCATTACTCTCACATCAATGGCCTGTGCTCTAGTAACCTTGCGCCAATTTCTGTATAAATTCTTTTCAGTTTGTAGGCGTCGTATTTGTATTCGTCTCCGGTTGTTAAACATTATATTAACGAGCAAGAGGATCAGAAAATGAAATTAGTAAACTCCATGGGACCCAACCCCAAAGTCGTTCGCATGTATTTGGCTGAATTGGGAATGACCGTTGATGTTGAAGATGTGGATTTGATGAAGGCGGAGAATCGAGCTGCAGATTATGTTGCTAAAAATGCGAGTGGCACTACACCTGCTTTGGAATTGGATAACGGAACATACCTTTGCGAGATTATTCCAATTTGCGAGTACCTGGATGAGATATCTGTTGCCGACTCCCTAATCGGTTCTACCCCAGAGGAACGGGGTGAAACAAGAATGTGGACTAGAAGGATTGATTTGAGCATTGTGGAACCACTTACTAACGGTTTTCGCTATAGCGAAGGTCAGCCGATCTTTAAGGATCGTATGCGTTTGATCCCGCAAGCTGCTGATGACTTGAAAACCCTAGCGCAGGAGAAAATTAGCTGGCTCGACGGTTTGATGGCAGGAAACACCTTTATTTGCGGTGACCGTTTCACTGTGGCAGATATATTGCTTTTTTGCTTTCTCGAATTTGGTGCTCAGGTTGGACAGCCACTGAATGAAGACAACAAAAACATTATTGCGTGGTTTGAGCGCGTAAAATCACGCGCTTCTGCTGCAGCGTAGTTTAGAGGGAGAAGCAGGGTTCTCTTGGTTCTCCCTTTCTTGCAATCAAATTAATTTCAACTTTCCGTTAATCTATGACTTTATCAAGTACGGGTTGAAATGCTAACGCTAACATAAAGCCTGCATAGTAGTCTCTGTCTATACCCATATTCAATGTGAAGTCTGCTGGCATATTCGCAACCAAGCTCAGCAATACAACAGCCACCACGATAAATGACCTTCGACCTGAAACCAGATATGTCAGGATTGATGCGATGAGTAAAATAAAGCCAACATTTGTAGTTAGCCCTAGTCTGGAAACCATATTGTCACCCAAGTTCAAAGCAAGCGTGGTGCTAAAAGTCATGAACAACATGATAAAACGTAAGAAGAGTGTCATTTCCATATCTAGTCCTTAAAACGACGTGAACTGCAATGGAGGTCACTCTAGTGATTACTCATTAAGATTTCTCATAGAAAACTCGAAACTGTGGATTGCTTCTCCTAAGTTCTAGATGAAAGGTCATAATGACCGCTGGCACGTGGATGAATGGTCGTTGCAATAGGTTTAATAGCCTTAATAACGGACAAATATTGCTGCGAATCCAGCTCATTGACAATCTTTAGCTTACTGGTCATGGTTGGAATTTAACGGTTGGAATTTAACGACCTCCTCTTTGTTAAGCTATTAGTCGTGAAGCTATTAGTCGTGAAGCTATAATATTTTTAACAGGCCCATATAAAGCATGAAGAACCGACTTGTATTGACGATGGGTGACCCCGCTGGGGTTGGGCCCGAAATTTGTCTAAAGTTACTTGTACATCACGACCTTGATCCGCGCCCAGTGATTATTGGGGATGTTAGTGAACTCCGACGACAATCGAGTCACTTTGGCTTTGATTTGCAGGTTGAGAAAATTGATTCGCCCTCATTTTCAAACCCGACAACAGGCAAAGTAGAAGTCATTCAGGCGGGACAATTGTCGAAGCCGATCACGATGGGGAAAGTTGATGCCGAGTGTGGGCGAATTGCTTTTGATAGCGTGAAACTTGCAATTGATTTTGCGCTTGCGGGAGAGATCGATGGTTTTGTGACTGCGCCGATCAATAAGGCGGCCATGGCGGCTGCGGGCATAAATTTCCCCGGCCATACCGAAATACTGGCGCACTATGCCGATGCAAAGAAGGTCGCGATGATGCTCGCCAACGAGCAATTGCGAGTAGTGCTTGCTTCGATTCATGTTTCGCTTCTGGATGCGATTAAAAATTGCACCATAGAGTCTCAACTTTATGCCATCAGACTGGCGCAACAGGGTGCTAAAGCATTTGGTATCAATAAGCCCCGGATTGCTGTGGCGGGATTAAACCCTCATGCAGGTGAGTCAGGGCTGTTTGGGCGAGAAGAGATAGACATCATAGCTCCCGCGATTGAGCTAGCTAGAACTGAAGGGTTCGAGGTTTCAGGCCCATGGCCGGGTGACACTGTTTTTATGCAAGCCAGGCAAGGACAATTTGATATTGTCGTTGCCCAGTATCACGATCAGGGGCTAATTCCAGTCAAATATCTGGGTATTGCAGACGGTGTAAACGTAACCCTCGGGTTGCCGTTTGTGAGAACCAGTCCTGATCACGGCACTGCATTTGATATTGCTGGTCTGGGCAGTGCCGATGAGTCGAGTATGGTTTATGCATACCATCAAGCCTTAAAGCTCCTGCCCACTTAGTTAGTTATCCGATTAGTCGACGAGCATCCACCCATCTCCAGTTTACGCGGTCGGTAGTTGATAGCGTCCTTTTAATGTCGGCTCATCGTCCTTGCAGACAATCTGCCCGGAATCCAATAGGCGTATCATTGCTGCGAACACGGACCTGGCGGCTGCACCAAACATTCGAGGGTCGGTTTCTGTATACATGCCTGGTACCATATCCTCTATACGTTCATGCCCTTGTGCCAGGCTTGCCAAAATTTGCTTTTCTCGGGTCATGCGGTGGTCAATGAAAGACTGAACATATGCTTTGACGTTCGGAATCGCTGTGCCGTGAGTCGGCCAATAGACTTCGTCATCACGCTCGAGTAACAAATTTAGGCTGTTCATGTAGGAGGTCATGTCGCCATCCGGTGGCCCGATGATGCTAGTCGACCAGCCCATGACGTGATCGCCAGTGAATAGTGCCTTCTCTTCCTTGAGTGCGAAGCACATATGATTTGAGGTATGGCCCGGCGTATAGACGCATTCAACGGTCCAGTTGTCACCCTGAAGTATGTCGCCGTGTCTGATGACGACATCAGGTTCAAAATCCATGTCACCGCCTTCATCTATAGCGACGCCATCCGCGATCTTGCCAGCGCCGTGCGGACCATAACCGTATGTCTTCGTTTGCCAATGAGCTTTCAACGGTGCAGCGGCAGGAGAATGGTCTGCGTGAGTATGCGTGATCAAAATATGAGAGATGGTTTCGCCTGCAAGACTTTCTTTGAGCGCCTCGATATGGGCGGCATCAAGCGGTCCTGGATCTATGACGGCGACATTCCCGGTTCCCACGACATAGGTTCCTGTGCCCATAAAAGTAAAACCGCTGGGGTTCTTTGCGGTCATTCGGCGGATAAGCGGGGTGATTTGCTCTAGTTTGCCGTACTCGAATTTATATTTGTGTATGAAAGGTATCTTCGTGCTCATGAATTGATTCCCGTTAGTTGTCGTGAAAATTATTAGCTTAGCGCGAGTGTAGCGCAACAAAGTCCAATGAGTAAGTCTCAGGGAATAATCAACGCCACATCTAATAGGAGAATTGTTAATCGCCGAAAGTCTGCCCGTCGAAAAATTAACCCCAACTATCAGGGCTAAGAAATAATGATGACTAATTGCGTTGATGTCTCGGTTTAGACAAATTAATATTATGCTTGTCTGACCGAAGCGACAGGATTTCGGTCACGTTATTAGCCCAGTTTTTATAGGGTTAATAAAAATTAGTGCAATCGGAATACGGTTTACATTTGAGAATCTACTTTAATAGAAACACAATCTGTACCGCATTTTCGGGGTTGGTATGCCTAAATAATAATCAGAATCGAATGATTCTCCGGAGTACTCTGGCATGACCGCTGACCAAAATTCCTTTCGTCGACTTATCGATATAGGCATCTCACTTTCATCTGAGAAAAATCCCGCACGTCTTATGGAGACCATTCTGCTGGAAGCCAAGAGCATCGGTAATGCTGATGCGGGTACGCTCTATATACGAACAAAGGAAGATAAGCTGGAATTCACCATACTTCGTACCGATTCATTGTTTGTCGCACAAGGTGGTACAACGGGTGTGGACATTAGTTTGCCCGCTGTCGCCATGTATGATGAAAAAGGCGATCCAAACAACCAAAATATCGTGAGCTATTCAGCAATCACTGGCAAAACTGTGAATGTTAGGGATGCTTATGATTCAGATAAATTCGATTTCACAGGTACTAAAAAGTTTGATGAGGGTACAGGGTATCGCTCGACCTCTTTCTTAACGATACCTCTGAAAAACTATCAAGAAGAAGTGATCGGCGTTCTTCAGCTACTCAATTCAATTGACGACGACACCGGTTCGGTGGTTGCTTTCTCGAAAGATATTGAGCCGTTGATAGAGGCGCTGGCATCGCAGGCCGCTGTGGCGTTGGAAAACCAAAACCTAATTGAGTCTCAGAAAGTACTGCTCGACTCATTCATCGAACTGATGGCAAGTGCGGTTGATGCTAAGTCTGCCTATACGGGCGGACATTGTCAGCGAGTGCCTGAACTGACTGAAATGCTGACGTCAGCGGCTTGTCAATCAACCTTACCCAAATTTAAAGATTTTGATCTCAACGAAGAAGAATGGTACGAATTGCATATTGGCGCATGGCTACACGACTGCGGCAAGGTGACAACGCCGGAGTACGTGGTTGATAAGGCGACCAAGCTTGAGACGATTACTGACCGAATCCACGAAGTCAGAATGCGCTTCGAGTTGATCAAACGTGAAGCCGTGATTGAGTATCAACAAAAAATTATTGATGGTGCAAAAGATCTTGACCTTCTTAAAGAGCAACTTGACGCTCAAATTGCTCAACTAGATGCAGATTTTGAGTTTGTCGCGGAGTGCAATCTGGGTGGTGAGTTCATGGCGGAAGATAGAATTGATCGCTTGAAAGAGATCGCTGAGTTGACTTGGACTCGCACCCTAAGTGATCGGTCCGGGGTGTCGCAGGAAGAATTGAAACGAAAGAACAAAACACCTGAGTGCGAACTGCCGGTCGTAGAAAAATTGCTGGCGGACAGAATTGACCATATTATAGAACACGATGTTGTTGTGCATTCTGCTGTACCTGACAATCCCTATGGGTTTAAGGTTGATGTACCTGAGCACAAATACAACCTCGGCGAAATTTACAACTTGAGCATTGCCCGTGGCACGCTAACAGCCGAAGAGAGGTTTAAGATTAACGACCATATCGTGCAGACGATTGTGATGCTCGAGAATTTACCTTTTCCAAAGCACCTCGAACGCGTGCCAGAAATCGCGGGTGGGCATCATGAAAAAATGGATGGTACTGGATACCCCAAACGATTGATGGGCGCTACAATGTCAATTCCGGCACGTATCATGGCTATCGCCGACGTGTTCGAGGCATTGACTGCGGCCGATAGGCCTTACAAACCTGCAAAGAAGTTGAGTGAGAGTGTTCGCATCATGTCATTTATGGTGAAAGATCAGCACTTGGATGGGGAAATCTTCCAACTGTTTCTGGAATCAGGCGTTTATCTGGATTATGCCGACAAATTTCTGGACCCAGAACAGATCGATGAAGTCGTCATTAGCGATTACCTTTAAGCTTTTCTCTTCAAGCCTCTCTTTTTAATCCGGGCTGCTTAAGGCTCTCTGCTTAAGTCTCTCTATTTAGGTTCCGGGAGGCCGCGCGCTTTTAAAGACTCATAGCAGTGCTTGGGCATGACGTTTGGCACTTCTGGCCAACGCTTCGATGTTGTATCCGCCCTCTAGGGTTGAGACGATGCGGCCTTGGGCATATTGATCGGCTAAGCCGACGATTAATTCAGTGATCCAAGTATAGTCCTCGTCATCTAACAAAAGTTCTGCCAGTGGGTCATCCGCATGTGCGTCGAATCCTGCTGAGATAAAAATAAAGTCCGGTGCGTGCTGCTCTATTTTTTTAACCCAACTAGTCTCTATGGCTCTACGAAATTGCGTGCTGTTAGTGCCAGGCTCTAGTGGTGTGGTGACTATGTGATCGTTTGAGAAGTCTAGATATCGATGAGGGTAAAAGTGATCTTGAAAGCTAGAACATACCAAAACGCGCGCATCGTCCTTAAAGATATCTACTGTGCCATTGCAGTGATGGACGTCGAAATCGAGAATAGCAACGCGATTGACGGTTGGGTTTTCGAGCGCAACCATGGCGGCGACTGCTGCATTGTTGAATAAGCAAAATCCCATTGCGTTCTGCAGTTCGGCATGATGTCCCGGTGGCCGAATGGCGCAAAAAGCGTGCTGATGTTCGCCAGCAAGCACTCGGGTGGTTGCCTCTGCACATGCACCGGCTGCGAGGCGAGCCGCCCTGGCGCTACCCACGCTCATATAGGTGTCAGCCTCAATTTTTAGCCACGACGTATCAGGCTCAAACTGTACGACATGATCTATATAGGTTCTGGGGTGAACCTGCAGCAGCTTATCATCGTTTATTTCTGTCGCTAGTTTCACCTCCATATCTTGGGTCAACCCTGACCGATTGAGCAAATCCATGACAGCCGTGAGGCGCTCTGGCCTTTCGGGATGTCGCGGCATTTCATGGCGTTCACAGTCTGGATGAGTGATTAGCAGTGGTTTTGGCATCATTATTATCGGTGATTGATTGACTAGGGGTTTTGCTTATAAGGTTCGTTGTAAGTAGATAGCTTTATGATCTTTCACAACATCAAAACATGCTTCGAATTTCGGTAAGTATTCACTCTTTCTCGCTGGATGATTGTTAATCGTTTCAATAGTAACTTTCGATTTCGGTTGAAATGAACGATATAACATGTTTCTGAAGACTTCAAAATATGAAGGTAACAGGGGATCTGTGTCTGGTACATTGATCGTCAGTTGGCGGCCATTTTTCTCGGAAACAAGCACGACCTTCGAATCATTGTACACGATGTGGTTTGAGGCAATTCTTCTTGGATATATACCTTTAAGCGCGTCGATGCCAATACCAGATAGAGAAATTGGATCAGCAGCGTTTATCCAGAAGGTATCTTTTTGCCGGTTCCCAGTTTTAGTCTGGCGAGTGTCAACGCGGTTCCATTGGTGCAATTCTCGCAAAGCTGCCGGACTCACGAATTGAGGACCGGGGATTTCTTTGAAGAAATAGCCTTGAGTAATCTCGCCTGCAAGTTCCATTAGCCGTATGGAGCGAAATAAGGTTCGCCAATTCATGGTGGGCAACTCCCTCATGAGTAGCTCGCGAAAGAGAATGCCATACCGATCTATTAGTAATCGTACTCTTTCTTTGTTCAGCTCTTCATTTTCGATTAATGACGAAGTGCTATCTGGATATGCAACTTGGTACCAGGCGCCCGCAGATGGGATTGAGCTCTTCCATTGATTGAATCCACCTCTTCTTATGCCGCGCCTCTGGCGGGAAGTTACAGGTTGGATATCTGGTAGGCTAAATTTGCTCGTAATGCCTTGCCGGATTACATTGAATGAGTCGGTCGAAACTAGCCCACGCCAGGCAGATTGCCAAAGTGCAGCAGCGGTATCTGCGGAACTCAAAGCGGCATAGTCTGCAATCGCACCAAATTCGTATCGACCGGTCGCGCCGGGTATTAATGTGGTGAGGCCTGCACCCTCTAACTCGGGCGTAATGAGGTCGAGGTCTTCTTCGAAACACCACTGAACCTGTTTGTCTCCTTGCCCAATCCAGGCAAGGTTACCTTCTCTCATTAGTGAATCTAAATGATGCCGATGATAGTTCTTGAGTCTCGAGGGGAAAATTTCGGACTCCCATGATGCGACTGCAGCAGGGTAACACCTCAGCCGCTCAACGAGATTGAACAGGGCTTCAATACTAGCATCCTCAGATATTGATGGAGAACCAGCAGTACTTTTTGTTTGCCACCGATACAGGAAGGCTGGCAGCATTGTTAGCGTTAAGGGTTCAAATTCCGCTTCTGCGAGTTCTCTACGCTGATGCCGTAGTTGCCGCAGTAGAATTTCAAAGTTTGCAGCATCGCACCAATACTGGGTGCTTGACACTTCATCATCGGTAATCAATTGTCCCTGAATGATAGTGCGTTCGGTCTCGAGTTCAGCCAACACAGGGACCAATATTTCAGCTGTGATGCCTAGTTTAACTTCAATTTCTGCAAGAGTGAGTGGGCCATAGTATTGCAGCCAGTTGGCGAGCATGCCGGGTAAATCAATATGATTATCGCTCGTGTCTGGGCTTTCCTGTGCTGTCGTTTGTATTGCGGGTTTGGCATTAGCTGGACTGCTAGCGTGATGATTGAGGGCATGAAGAATCCAGTCTTCATCTTCTTTGGCAACGATGAAGGTTGCTTTTTGGTGCGAAATTTTGACGACCTGAGGTGCAATAGTTGCTGACGAGATGTCAGTGGGAACAAGTAGCGGTGACCACTCTGATAGCGGTATTGCGGTACGCTCTTTGATCCATTCGACTAAATCTTGATTATTTTCAGGGAGATAACCTGGCAGTAAGCGCTGCCGTTTCTGCTCAAATGCAGTCACCAGTTGGCGGGGGACCGACACCCGCAAACTTTCGTTAAAAACGACTTCATTGAGTAAGTCACTGCGTAAGTTTGATCCAGAATTCGCGCCTTTTGCACTTTTTGGCTGATCGTCTCGGTACATATAAAGATTGATTTGGCCCCAGGCAACTGTCTGAGCAAACGGGCTGGGCGAGCGAGTAGAAACCTCTGTGACCTCAATCAAGCCAGCATCAATTTCAGACAGTAGTTGTCGCAGGTGTGGAATATCGAATTCGTCCTGCATACAAGTGCGCCAGGTTTCTAGCATAATCGGAAAGTCGTCATATCTTGATGTGATATCGAGCAGCTTCTGGGATTGAAGACGGCTCATCCAAAGCGGCTTACGTTCATTGAAACGACCTTTCGACAGGAGTAGCGCGCGGCCAGCATTCTCTCTGAATCTGGCACCGAAGAAACCCGAACCTTCGAGACGTGCTCTTATTAACGATTCAATCTTGTCGACAGGAACCAATCCAATGAGCTCATTGAAACTTGTTTCATGAGGAAGCTGAATAACCAATGATTCATTACTAACATATATTTCCGGTTGCTCAGCAAACTTGTCGTACCAAGCGGCCTCTAGAGCCAATGCAAGGGGGCGATTGACCCTGGCGCCCCAGCCAGTATGTAAGACCACCTGATTGCCTGGGATGCGGCCTGGCGTTGCCGCAATTTTTTCTACTAACAAGTGGTGGCGGTGAGGTAACTGTGCATTGGTATGTGCGCGCTGGCGACGCATAAAATTCATGAGCGCTTCAGTTGCTGTCTCATCTAGAAAATAGTCTTTCTGTAATTCTTCAGCAAAATCGATTTCTGTTTTAATGGAAGAGGCGGGCGAGAGTTTATTGTTAGCATATTCAAGAAAGTTACCAACGCGTTCGGCGTAGTGGAAATCTCTGTTGATGCTTTCTGATCTCCAAAATGGTGGTGCAATGGCGCCAGGTTTTGCAGGTGTTACCATGACGTCATTGTGTGTAATGCGCTGTACTTGCCACTGTTGTGTGCCAAACGAAAATGCCTGCCCCGGGCTGGCTTCCCATACGAATTCTTCATCCAATTCGCCAATACGAGCGTTCGTTTCGCTGTGCCTGATTTGGAAATAGCCACGATCCGGTATGACCCCCCCGGAGAGGTAGAGGGACATAAGAGCGCCTCTGTTCGCCATAATTCTATTGTTTATTTTGTCAACGCGTACTCTGGGTTTGAGTTCGCGAATGTGGTGTATGTCATACCGTCCAACAAGCATATTGATCACAAGATCAAATTGTGTGCGGGTTAGAGAGTTGAATGGGGTGGGTCGTTTGACTTCGAGAAACAATTCATCGATGTCCCATTCAATGATTCCCGTTATTGAAATGACAATTTGAGCGAGTACATCGAGTGGGTTGTTGATCGGCTTGATCGGTTCGATGTCGCGCTCATGGATTGCCTTACTCAAAGCCGCCGCTTCGATAAAATCTATAGGATGGGTAGGGTAGATCGTACAGCGACTGGTTTCACCGACGCCATGACCCGCGCGACCAATTCTTTGGATAGCAGAAGCGATACCGTCTGGAGATTGCAGTAGAACCACTTCATCAAGGTGGCCAATATCGATGCCCATCTCAAGCGTGCCCGTCGCGACTATCGCTGACAGTTCCCCATTTTTAAGGCGTCGTTCTACTTCGTTCCTTATCTCCCGAGACAAGGAGCCGTGGTGTGCGTAGGCGATTGTTCGTTGCGCGGCGGTGTTTATCTTGAAGGTCATCTTCTCGCAAAGTATGCGACTATTGACGAAAATTAGCGTTGATTTGTTGCGGCCGATTCTTTCGACAAGGTCTGTTGCTAGCGAGTCCCATGGCTGCTCGTTTTCTGCTCTTGCTGCGGTCTCTGCTGGGTAGCGTATTTTGTACTCGTAGCGTTTTTCGACATCCGATTGTATGGTGCTGATTGCTCGGGGCAAAAACTTTGGCGCTGATGCAGAACCCGTTAGTTCATAACCCGCAACGAACTTCGCGACCAAATCTAATGGTTGCACCGTTGCTGATAAAGCGATCCGCTGGAACTCGCCTGAAAGTCTTACCAGACGCTCTACAGCGCTCATCAGATACACGCCGCGCTTATTGCTGACAACGCCATGGATTTCATCAATGATAACGGTATCAATACCATGGAGGATGCTCTGGCCACCAGCAGAGGAAAGTAATAGATTCAGACTTTCCGGCGTTGTGATCAGAATTTCTGGAGGATGTTTGAGCATCCGGCGCCGGTCCTGTTGATCGGTGTCGCCACTTCTCGTTTGAACCCGTATTTGGGGAAAAGCCAGTTCGCTATCGTGGAATGCCTGTTTTAGTTGCGCAAGCGGTGTCACCAGATTTCTTTGAATGTCGTTGTTGAGTGCCTTTAGTGGGCTGACATATAAAACCCGAGTGGTTCCCGTTTCGTATGCACCTTCGATAAATTGGTTTATGGCCCAAAGGAATGCTGTCAGCGTTTTACCACTGCCGGTGGGTGCAGTGATGACAAGGTTTTGGTTGTTGGAAATCTTTGGCCAGGACTTAGCTTGAATATCGGTAGGTTGCCCAAACTGGGTTCTAAACCAGCTTTGGACAACAGGATGAAACAGGGTGAGGCTATCCTCCCCGTAACTCATCGATAAATGCATTAGATTCATTAATGGCTTGTTGCATAGCTGATAGCAACTCGGTGACGTCGCTGTTCACTGTGCCTAACTCATTTTTAAGTGAAGCGATGGCGCGAGCGTTCAGGTTGTGTTTTAGGTAGAGCGTATTGTCTTTCAGGCTAGCGAGTACCGGGTCAATTGCGCTTTCAGCTCGATGCATTGCACTGAGTAACTTTTCGTAACGTCTTTTGGTCGCCTTCAATTGTCGCTCGCTATCCCGCCGAAGGTTTGCGTTACTGTATTGCGCTAGTTCACCCTGCCATTCATCAAATAGAGCATCCGCAACACTCTCTACACTTTCAATACGATCATGAATTTCGTCAGCTGCACTAACGCTCGACTCATATTCATCGTTCAGCTTGTCGTAGACAACTTCAAGATCACCGCCGTCAAAGTTCACGACGGATTTAAATTGCTCAAGGGCTGACTTAAACTGCTCTTGTCCTTCTGTTTGTGATTCCTGCGCCGATTCGATTCGGTCGATCAAAACATCACGTTTGTGGTACCCCACTTTTTCAAATGCATCTAACACCATTGTGTCGCAGGCGCCTAAGCTGGATATCAACACCAGCAAGACAATCTTTTTTGCCAGTCTCATTCGTTGTTAGCCTTTTCGATAGCTTTTACAATTTTGTCGGTTCGTTGGTCTTCATACTTATTATGCACGACAAATAGTGCGTGAATGATCCCCGGTATTAAAAAACACAGGCATAGAATGATGTTTATGATGCCTTGTATCGGTTTGCCGCAAATGAACACGGCGACGGGAGGTAGTAGAAGTGCAAGAATATATAGCATGTGTTTCTCCTGAGTCTAAATGTCTGTACTAGATGTAGGTTTTTGTTCTGTATGGTTGTATTAAATCTTGTTTTATAAGTTGGGTTCCACTTTTTTTTGTGCTCACAAGCCTGTGCTAACAAAACAACCCCAATTCGGCAGCTAAACTAGCGTACTAGACGGTGGTTAGGCTAGCTGAAAGTACCGGTTATATTCCCAGGCTGTGACAGTTTTTGATTCAGGGTCTCCGCCTTCGGTATGAAATGCCAGCCATTAGGAGCGTCGAGTATTTGCCCAGTACTCAGTAAACCACTACTAAGGTACTTCGAAAGATATTGATGGCCTGCTAGAGCGTCAATTGTCTTTGTTATTGTTGGTAGTTTCTCGAGTTCATCGGTGTCGTCCCATGCCAGTTTTTCGCATTCATCAGGTAGTGTTAGTTCGTGTTCCAGACCCGCGAGGCCCGCTACAATTAAGCGTTTGATAGAAACCCCTGTAAGGGTGACCAAATGCTTCACGCTAGCGTTAATTTTTCCGGACATGTTCGCTTCAATAAATACCAAGCCACCGTTAACTATTTTTAAGAGAACCTCTGGTTTGCCGCTAACAATGACCGCCGGTGTCTGATACGAGTCTCCTAGGGTGAGTTCGTTGTTGTCCGTCGTCGAGATAAATTTTATGGAAGCCGGCATGCGGCGGTAGTCAGATACTTGTTCCCAATATTTTTTTGCTTCGATAATCCAGTTCTGAAGCGGTGGTTCGAGTAGCTTACCCACTTGTATTGCGAACAATGGATGCCGCAGCAGCCGTTCAATGCGTGGTTTTTCGCTCTGGTTATTAAAATCAAGATGAACCACTATTTTTGCGTCTGGCCTACCCCGATGAATGCTAAAGACATCGTTGCTGATCGTGATGGATACTTTCTGTGGCTCAGTTGTGGAGCTGAGCGCAAAACAACCGTCAAGCTCGGCGACGAGTTTGCGATGGCCATGGTCCGCTTGAGTTGAGCACCGACGATCATGACAATTGGGGCGTGTCGTCCTCGAGTTTGATCAGGGGTGCGAGGTCCATTAATCGTTTGCCACAAATTCAACGACTTCTAGCTGAAAGCCCGAGATAGCATTAAAACGGGTAGGGGAGCTGAGCAGGCGCATCTTGCCGACGCCTAGGTCCCTTAGTATTTGTGATCCCGTGCCGACGACCCGATACATACCTAATTCCATATTCGCTTTGAGTGATGGCTGTGGTGAAGGAAAATGCTCGATCTCGGCTAATTCTTCTGATTTGGTTGTCTCTTGTCCGACGATAACAACAACTCCCTGACCTTCTGCAGCAACTTTTGCGAGCGAGTCGGAAAGGGACCAAGATTTTCGCGAGTCAGGCCTTTCTGTACCAATGATGTCTCGTAATTTGTTCAGGGTTTGTACCCTTACCAGACACGGTTCGTGCGCGTTAATCTCACCCTTGATCAATGCATAGTGAATGCAGTCGGAAATACTGTCAGTGTAGGTCCGCAGGTGGAACTCACCGTGACGTGTATTGACGGTTTTCTCATCAATCAAATCAATGGTCTTGTCGTTGGCTAATCGGTACTGAATCAAATCAGCAATAGTGCCGAGTTTAATACCATGTTTCTCAGCAAAGATTTCGAGCTCAGGACGCTTCGCCATTGTGCCATCTTCGTTCATGACTTCGACAATGACCGAGGCGGGTTCATAGCCGCTTAGCTTTGCGAGATCACATCCGGCTTCAGTATGACCAGCGCGGGTCAGCACACCGCCGCGTTGGGCAACAATAGGGAAAATATGACCTGGCATGACGATGTCATCAGGCGTCGCATTGGCTTTAACTGCCGTTCGAACAGTCACTGCACGGTCAGCAGCGGAAATACCGGTTGTGATACCTTCGGCCGCTTCGATGGAAACGGTAAAATTCGTTTCGTGTTGTGAGCGATTGTTTTCAACCATGAAGGGCAATTTGAGTTGCTTGCCACGTGCTTCTGTCATAGTAAGGCAGATCAGGCCACAAGCTTCCCTTGCCATAAAAGTCATATGCTGTGGTGTTACAACTTCAGCAGCGATGATAATGTCACCCTCATTTTCACGATTCTCGTCATCCATTATCAGAACCATTTTTCCTTGCCGAAAGTCTTCAAGGATCTCTTCCACACTGCTTATCGCCATTCGTAAAAGCCTGTTTTTTATGGGTTGTTTTGCTGATCGTTTCGAAGGTTAAGATTATACGCGAATTGTTCGGTATAGTCCGTTCCTGAAATCAAGTCAGTAGTAGAGATTGCGCGAAGGCTAGGTCGCGCTTTC
This sequence comes from Candidatus Azotimanducaceae bacterium, assembly GCA_047629195.1. Taxonomy (GTDB): domain Bacteria; phylum Pseudomonadota; class Gammaproteobacteria; order Pseudomonadales; family Azotimanducaceae; genus UBA4582. The sequence goes on along the minus strand of JBLHWY010000007.1, from coordinate 35,017 downwards.
TTTGGTTCAGTTACAGCAGTGAAGGAGTAAATAGTGACTTTTAGCGTAAAACAATCAGGATTGTTAGCTTCTTTGAAAGATCTTTGTGGTAATCGTGTTATCAGCGATGAAGCGGGGCGAAGAGTATATGAGTCAGATGGGTTAACTGCCAAGCGTCAAGTCCCTTGGACTGTTGTCATCCCTGAAACCGTGATTGAAATTCAACAGATTATGCGTTTGTGTTCCGACGCTCAGGTGCCAGTTGTTGCCCGAGGCGCTGGGACTGGGCTTTCCGGCGGCGCCATGCCGCACAGTGAAGGAGTGTTACTCAGCCTTGCCAAGTTCAACAGGATTCTTGAAATTGATCCTGACAATCTCATGGCAAGAGTCGAACCAGGCGTCACGAATTTAGCTATTTCCGATTCAGTACGGGACCTGGGGCTATTTTACGCACCGGATCCGTCCTCACAGATTGCCTGCACGATCGGTGGAAATGTCGCTGAGAATTCCGGTGGAGTTCATTGCTTAAAGTATGGTTTGACGGTTCACAACGTCAAGAAACTTAAAATGATTGCGCCGAATGGCGAATCGTATGAGGTAGGCAGTACTGGCTTTGACAGCCCTGGTCTTGACCTGCTGGCGCTATTGCATGGCTCCGAGGGGATGTTGGGTATTGTTGTTGAAGTGACAGTGCAATTGATTCCTATTCCCTCAAAAATTGCCGTTGTACTCGCTGCCTTTTCTAGCGTAAGCCTGGCAGCGAACACCGTTAACGCCATCATATCCCAGGGGATTTTGCCAGCGGGACTAGAGATGATGGACAAACTTGCGATACAAGCGGCTGAAGCATTTGTGAAAGTCGGTTATCCGCTTGATGCCGAAGGACTTCTGATATGCGAGCTTGATGGAGTCGAGGAAGAGGTTGAGCGCCAGATAGAAAAGCTGAAACTTATTCTCGAAGAGAATCAGGCGATGCAGATTCGTGTTGCGACTGATGCTGTGGAAAGGCAACAACTCTGGCTAGGTCGAAAGGCTGCTTTTCCCGCGGTAGGTAGGCTCGCGCCAGATTATTATTGTATGGATGGCACTATACCCCGGTCAGCATTAGCTTCTGTTTTGGCTCAAATCACGGAATTCTCAAGTAAGCACGGACTGGCTGTTGCTAATGTGTTTCACGCTGGCGACGGCAATCTTCATCCGCTAATTTTATACGACGCGAATAAATCGGGTGAAATGGCGCGAGCCGAGCTTTTCGGCGCAGATATTTTGAATTTATGTATCAGCGTAGGTGGCACTATTACCGGTGAACATGGCGTTGGTGTCGAAAAAATTGATCAAATGTGCGTGCAGTTTTCCGAAGCTGAACTCGAATTGTTTCATGGCGTGAAATCAGCTTTTGATGAGCTGAGAATACTGAACCCTGGAAAAGCGGTGCCGACATTGAGTCGCTGCGCAGAATTTGGTGCAATGCACGTTCATTCAGACATTCATTCAGATGCCACTGGGTCGCATGCAAAAAAATTCGCCGACATGGATCGCTTCTAATGGCGCAGCAGCTAAATTTACTCGCGGAACGGATCGCGCAGGCTTATAAGATAAAAACACCGTTGCAAATTGAGGGTGGGGGCAGCAAGTCATTTTTAGGTAACAAAATGAATAATGGGCTGTCGGAATCGATCGGCTGCCACGATTATGCTGGTGTTATTGATTACCGCAAAGACGAATTGATGATTCGTTTGAAAGCAGGGACACTGTTAGCCGATGTTGAAAAGTTACTGCTAGATAATGGCCAACGCCTGCCATTTGAGCCGCCAGAGTTTCAAGGTAATGCGACGATAGGTGGCGTAGTTGCTGCGGGTTTATCCGGACCAGCAAGACCATACTTTGGTTCTGTGAGGGATTATGTATTGGGTGTTTCGTTCATTGATGGTCGTGGAACGGCTTATGAAATGGGTGGTCAAGTGATGAAAAATGTCGCTGGATATGACGTGTCCCGCTTGATGGTTGGTAGTCTTGGTGAGTTAGGACTCATCTGCGATGTGAGCTTCAAAGTGCTGCCGGGCGACGAGGTGTCTGCAACTTTTGTTTGGCCTGCATCGGCGGTTGAAGCCGTAAACGATTTTCAGCGCTACCGGAGAAATGGCCTGCCTTTAACTGGAAGTGCATGGGTTTCTGGTATTGCCTACCTTCGTATAGGTGGCTCCGCACAAACGGTGAAAGTTGCCGCAGTTCGCTTATCTGGAGATCGCATTCCGAGTGAAGAGGGTGAGCAATTCTGGCGAGATTTGAAAAACCAGAAACTCGATGTTTTTAAAGGTCGGGGGCCACTTTGGCGAGTTTCAACGGAACCTGGTAGTGCTGCGCTATTGGATAATACGCAAGTTGTAGAATGGGGCGGCGGAATTCGATGGATAAGTAATCCGACCTTTGCCCCTAGATTAAAAACTGATCCTCAGACTGTGACTCTGTTTCGACGCAAGTCAGAAGACTCGCCTAATGAGACTCATGACGAAGCGTCTGAAGCTATCAGGCAGCCATTCCAGCAACTTAGCAGTAGTGTTGCTGAACTTAATCGAAAACTAAAAAAACAGTTCGATCCTGGGCTGATACTAAACGCAGGCAGATTGTTCGAAGCCTGAATATCTACATTCTTATTGATTTAGCTATCAACTATGCAAACAAAAATTCATGCAACATTGATTAATGAACCGAGGGTCCAGGAAGCAGAAGCAATTTTGCGTACTTGTGTCCATTGCGGTTTTTGCACAGCAACTTGCCCTACTTATCAATTGTTGGGTGATGAGCTTGATGGCCCTCGAGGACGAATTTACCTCATCAAAAATATGCTTGAGGATAACGAAATCACAGCGAAGAGCCAGACGCATCTAGACCAATGTTTAACTTGTCGCGCCTGTGAGACAACCTGCCCCTCCGGTGTGAAATATGCTCGGCTGCATGAAATTGGCCAAGAGATTTCGGCACAGTTAAGACCCGCTTCATTGAGCGCTGAGGTTCGAGATACATTGTTAAGAAAGCTCATGCCAGTGCCCGCGATATTCAGAACACTTGCGAGGCTTGGCAACCTGTTTAAGTTCTTTCTTCCCGCATCGCTCGCTGAAAAAGTGCCCACCGTCGCTGCGCAGACGTTTACTAATCACTGCGCTGTGGCAGAGCCAATAAAGCGCGTGCTAGTGCTCGAAGGATGTGTGCAAAAGGGTGCTACGCCACAGGTTAATCAAGCGTTAACACAGCTGTTGTCAAAACAGAGTGTTGCAGTTAGCTTTCTTAAAGATGAGTCCTGTTGCGGTTCGGTAGACTACCACTTGTCTGCGCCAGAAGCTGGACGGAATAAGATGCGACGATTGATTGACCAACTTCATCCTATCCTCAATGACTATGACGCGATCGTCTCTACAGCATCTGGATGCGGCGCCACATTGAAGGAATATGAGCAGATCCTTCAATATGATCTGGGCTACAAATCAAAAGCTGCGGATGTCGTAAAACACATTTGTGATGTAAGCGAGCTATTGGCAGAATTTGAGTTTTCGATAGTGGCGGCTGCTTCAGTTCGCCGCGTTGCCTACCATGCGCCCTGTACTCTGCAACATGGACAAAAGTTGCCGGGTGCCGTCGAAGCTATTCTGACTAAGGCGGGTTTTAATTTAGTGCGTGTGGCTGATGCGCATATCTGTTGTGGTTCTGCAGGCACCTATTCTGTGACTCACCCAAAAATTGCGGGTCAGTTGCTGGACCAAAAATTAGCGCACCTTCAGCAGCACCAGCCAGAGATTATCGCGACGGCAAATGTTGGCTGCCAGCTGCACATTGGTAGCCGCGCCAATGTGCCTGTCGTTCACTGGGTCGAATTGCTTGCCGAAGCCGTTGAATAAAAGCGTATTATGCGCGACATTTCTTACCTGTCATTGCAGGCTGTTTACGCGGCCTGCGGGTCGCTTTTTTGGGAAATAGCGGAATCTATTTCTTAATTTATTAGCTCGTGGGTGTCCTGTTTTCACATCGTTTATGCGCTGTTTTTGCCGCGTTTTGCAATATTGGAAATGATGACTAAGTGAACTATTCTCGGTGAAGTTGGTAAGGTTGGACAGCAAAAGCGATGGAATCTAAAAATGTTCACTGCCAACGTAGAGAGTTCGTATCCCTCGTTTTTTCTAGTCGTTATCTAACTGTCCGGATTCTTGATACAACCACCATAGAATTCCCTTTTGAGCATGCAGCCTATTTTCGGCTTGCTGGTATATGATCGCGCGCGGGTCTTTTGTCATTTCTGTACTAATTTCGAAACCATCATGTATCGGCATATCATGCATGATCTTGCAATCTACCCCTTTTAATAAATCTGAATTGATTTGGTAAGGCATCATTTCTATAAGTTTCTGTTCGTTTTCTTCTTTGTGATCCGGGTTGTTAAAATACTGCATATCAACCCAGGTATCGGTATAGACAAAGTCTGTGCCTTGAACCGCAGCCTTAGGATCGGTGGTGTGCGAGATGACATTCGAGTTCTTTATAATATCTTGGACAAATGCATCCTCGGATTCGCCATTGTCAACTGCAGAGGGCGTTGCCAGAGTAAGGTTAATACCCAATTTGTGGCATATGGTGACCAGAGAATTTGAAACATTGTTTTGAACACCAAGGTAAGTCAGTCGGGCGTCAGAGATATCGCCTTCAAAGTGTTCGATCATAGAGAGTACATCTGTCATGGCCTGACAGGGATGAAATTTTTCGTCGCAGCCATTAATTAAAGGTACCTGACTCGCGGCCATGATTCTTGTTAGATCTTCGTTGTAGAGCAGTCTAGCCATGATACAACTGACATTTCGAGATAAGTATTCTGTTTCGTGCTCGATACCGGACAGCACAAAATTCGAAGTAGCCCAATCGATATAAATCGCGTGACCACCGAGTTCTGTCATTGCAGCTTCAAATGATACGCGCGTGCGCGTGCTGGTTTTTTGAAACAGCATGGCAAGAGATTTACGATGTAGTAAATTGTAAAAGTCGGCAGGGTTTGCCTTGATTTCAGCCGCTTTGTTCAAAATTTCAGTGAGTTCGACCGCTGAAAGTGACTGCAAATTGGGTAGATGTCTCATGGGACCATTTCTCATAGCTAAAAAAAAAAGGCCAATGACTGGGCTTTTTCTTCAACTAGGAAGTCTTGGATAGGTGGCTTTTACCGCTGTTCAGATCTCTACTCTGAAACTTTACAAATCTAAAACTTTCTATTCATAAATAAAGCACGGCAAATTACCGTATTGTCTCCGAGTTGTACAGCCCTTCGAAGCGCGCTGCAGGATAAATCACTTGCCTCAGTCGGTCAAAGCAGACAATAAAACCATCAGTTCTCTCTCGTTGTAACGCGGTACATCACTTCCAGTTGAATTGGGACAACTATTTCGTCCACTACAAGTGTTCGGAAAATTTAGTTCGCTCAAGATATAACCTTGATTTTGATTGTGCTGATATTGAGTCTGCACAACAAGCACAACATCTTGCTCTGCCCAGACATAAATTTTCTGACCATTGAGCCCCAGCGCAGCCGATATAGAGATAGGCGTGGCTTGACCAAAATATGCGTTGTTAAGTCTCCACCATTGAAAGCCATAAAATACGCTTTGAGTCGATAAACTTTGCTGTACGAACGTTTGCGGTACAACTTGATTGGCTTCCCATTTTCCGCCACGCGCATATAGTAGCCCAAATCGTGCCATATCTACGGGTCGCATATCCAACCCCATATAGGTCAGTGGATTAACACCGGTAGGGTCTAACCACATGCCCACTAAATTCGGGTCGATGCCGATGGGTAAGAGTAATTCCTGACGCAAGTATGTATGTGCATCCACGCCGGTTGCGGTTCGCAGTATTGGCTCGAACAACTGTGAAGTAGGGTTTGAATAGAAGAACTGACTGTCTTCTGCACTGATTTTGATGGTGTTTATTGCGTGTTCCGTCTGATTCCGAGAACGAGATATTGTGCCAGGGTCGCCAAGCCCCGAGCGCATCTCGAGAAGATGTCTAATGGTAATGTTCTCTTTGTTTGTGCCCTGCCATTGAGTGAGGAAATCGCTAGCCTTTTGGTCCAGGCCATTTATCCAGCCTTGCTCTATAGCTATGCCAATCGCGGCAGAATAGAAACTCTTTGCTACTGACCAGCTAGTTCCTAGGGTATTCGCATCGACCCCAGCGCTGAACATTTCACCAATGATGTAGCCATCTTTCACCAGCGTTGCTGATTGAACGGCGCGATCAGTGAAAATATGTGTGAGTATACTTTCAACATCCGACGACGCGATATTGAGCGCTTCTGGTGGCGCGCGTTCTAAGGTCCAGGTGGGTTCAAGGCTTATCACGCCGGAACTTGTTGCAGTGCCGGCCTGATTGTCCACAGGAGCAGGGGCTGGTGCTGAGCTGGATGCAGGAGCTGATGCAGGGGTGCTGTTGCCACCGCCACAAGCTGTAACTAAAATGGCTACGGTCATCACACCGATAATTTTTCTGAAGCGCATGACTCGTTTCTCTGGTGCTAAAAGAGGAAAGGATAACAGAATCTAAATCGGATTGACTTGCAAGCGCATCATAAGCTTGTATATCTCCGTTCAATGGTCTTATCCTTGCTGTAACGTGATGAGTTAATCACATAGGCGAATATCCGTGAAATATAGAAATCTAGGCTCTACAGGGATGAAAGTTTCAGTCGTTGGTGTTGGTTGTAATAATTTTGGCGGTGGCTGCGACCAAAGCACAACAACCGAAGTTGTCAATGCTGCGATCGATCTTGGTGTGAATTTTTTCGACACCGCGGATATTTATGGATCCCAAGGGCGCTCTGAAGAGTTTTTGGGTCGCGCGCTCGCCGACCATGATAGAAGCAGTATTGTCGTTGCTACCAAATTTGCCAACCCGATGGGCGAGGCTGAACACAAGCGCGGTGCTTCCCGCCGGTATATTATGAAGGCGGTAGAAGATAGCCTTAAGCGCCTTAACACTGATTATATCGATCTTTACCAGCAACATGTACCTGACCCATCGACACCGATTGAAGAGACACTTAGAGCACTCGACGATCTAATTAGTCAGGGTAAAGTCAGATATATAGGTCACTCAAATTTTAGCGGTTGGCAGCTTGCTGATGCCGACTGGACCGCACACAACTATAATCTAAAAAAATCCGTCACGGCCCAAAATCTTTACTCGTTGATGGACAGACGTTTAGAGCAGGAGGTAATACCGGCCTGTAAGCGATTCAATATTGGTTTATTACCTTACTTTCCGCTTGCTAGTGGCCTGCTAACAGGAAAGTACTCTCGTGGAATGGCCGCGCCAGAAGGCACACGTTTGGCCATGTGGGGTGAAAGAGGGGAGGCAGCCCTATCCGAGGAAAATTTTGATAAAGTTGAAAGGCTTACTGAGTTTGCAAAGGAGCAGGGGCACACGATTTTGGAGCTTGCTTTTGGCTGGTTGGTAACCAAGCCCTATATCTCCAGTGTGATAGCGGGAGCAACCAGCGCCGCGCAAGTGCAAGCCAACGTTGATGCAGCAAACTGGCAGCTAACGGAAGAACAAATGGCAACAGTTAACAAAATCTCGAAGAGGTAAGATCAACGTGTGTGGTCGATTTAACATTATTAGCGCACCTCTGACGCAATTTGTCATGACCATTCTGGAGGGCGACCATTCTGTCGACCCTTTTCTAAGTCAAGGACAAAATGATCCTTCGCTTTTGAGTTTGCATCTTGAAACGCGTTATAACCTTGCGCCGACGGATCAGGTTCCAGTGCTGCTTCGAACAGCGGAGGGTAGTTGGGATATTAGAGACATGCGCTGGTGGTTGGTGCCTTATTGGTCCAAGGGCCCGGATAGTAAATACTCCATGTTCAATGCCAGAAGTGAAACGCTCACGACCAGCAGAGCATTCAAACAACCTTTTAGATCACGTCGCTGCATTGTTCCTGCTTCAGGTTATTACGAGTGGGTGAAAGAGGCGGGGGCCAAACAGCCTTATTATGTTGAGCCAGTAAATGCTGAAGGTTTGGTGTTTGCTGCTATTTGGGAAACCTGGCAAGGAGAAAGTTCTGTCATCGAAAGTTGTAGCATTGTCACTACCGCGGCAACAGAAGGTTTAGCTTCATTGCACCACAGAGTACCTGTGATGCTTTCGTCGGAGGAAGTTAACGCATGGGTTAATCCTGAATCAAATGCAGACATCTTGGCTGAAATTTTAGCACCTGCGCACAAGTTTCCCCTCAGCATCACGCCAGTGACAACCCATGTAAACAACGCAAGGCATAAAGATCAGAGCTGTCTTGAGACTATTGGTGACCCCGTCATCGTCAACTAGGGCACTCTCCACTTAATCGCTAGTCATTGTTTGGCTGTAATGTCTGCAGAACCGCTTAGTTTCTAGAGACATGAAAAGTATTATCGTCAGCAATGTTGTCGAGGCTGTATTGTATCTCGTCGACGATATCCCCATTGGGTCGGCCGCTTTCCTGATAACGCTCGATTAATTTCCATACCAAAGCTTGTCCATAAGCATTCAAATCAACATTATTTTCCTCTGCTTGTTTTATCCCTTCGTTTAGATGTTGCTTAGCCAGTGAATATGCGTCTGTCATGTTAAAGCTCCAAGGTTGGTTGTTCATTACTATTGAAGCGCAGCATACCGCAATGTGTTTTTCAGACCCTGATCAAGATCAAGGAATCAACGGGATAAATGCCCCTGACTTAAAACGTGGATTGATCTTTTGTGAGAGGTCCTGCGTGCCACAATATTATGGCACAACATTTTGCGTTTTGATGACTCTTGTACTTGTCTCTGTTGGCTTGCTTCGGGGATAAAGATAATGCAATCTCAAACGTCAGCATATTTCCAGATTGTTGAAAAAAGATTTACAAAAAGAATTTTAATAAGAGAGGGGAACAGGGTGAGTGTAGAGAGTAAGTTAGAACTGGCGAGTGCAGCTTCGACTGGAATGATCATTGCGTACCATGCGCAAGAGAGACCTGACGTTAAGGCACTGGTGACAAATTATGGCGAAAGGAGCTTCGCCGAACTTAATGAGCGAATAAACCAGTTTGCCAGGGTGCTACGAAAAGCGGGCCTGAAACCTGATGATGGCGTTGCGATGTTACTCACAAATAGACCTGAGTTTGTTGAAGTCTATTATGCTTGCATGCGAGCAGGGCTTCGAATTACACCGATCAATTGGCATCTGACTGGAGACAATGCATCTTATATTGTCGAAAACAGTGGTGCAAAAGCCTTTATTGCTGACATTCGTTGTCAGGAGCCAGCAATAGAAGCGCTAAGAGACAATGGGCCACAACTCAGCATAGCGCTTGCAGTTGGAGGCGCTATCGACGGCTTTCAAGCCTATGAGGAAGCGATTAGTGGCGAGGATAAAGCTAATATTGAAGCACCCGAGATGGGCAGTCAAATGCTATATACCTCGGGTACCACAGGTCGGCCTAAAGGCGTTTTTCGGGAACGGGAACTGCCTGGAACTCCTCCTTCGGCCGTCGCGGCAACGACAACACGAACCATCGAATCAGCAAGCTATCAGGCTGGTAAAGATTTAGTACTTTGCACGGGCCCGGCTTACCATGCAGCCCCCCTAGTGTTTAACATTACCTTACCGTTAGCTGCCGGGGTTGGTACCGTGCTGATGGACAAGTGGGATGCTGAAGAAACTCTTCGCTTGATTGACCTCCACAAAATCACTCATACACACATGGTCGCGACCATGTTTCATCGGTTGCTGGCTTTACCCGAAGGCGTGCAGGCTAAATATGACATTTCGACGCTGCGCTATGTCCTGCATGGCGCTGCTCCTTGTCCGGTTCATACCAAGCAAGAGATGATAGATTGGGTTGGGCCTGTCATTTATGAATATTACGCTGCGACTGAAGGTGGTGGCGGTTTCTTCATTGACTCGGAAGAGTGGTTAAAGAAACCTGGTAGTGTTGGTAAGGCACCCCCTGAAGCAGATAATAAAATTGTCGATGATGATGGTAATGAAGTGCCGGTTGATGAAGTTGGTACCATCTATTTTCGGTCACCCCTGACCAAGTTTGTTTATTTTAAAGATGATGAAAAAACTAACAACAGCTATTCTGGCGAATATTTTACGCTTGGTGATATGGGATACTTCGACGCAGATGGTTACCTGTTTTTAACTGGCCGTAATGCGGAAACGATAATATCTGGCGGTGTCAATATTTACCCTCAAGAAACTGACGATGTTCTGCTGAAGCACCCTGCAGTTGTAGACGTTTGTACTGTTGGTATTCCGAGTGAGGAGTGGGGCGAAGAGGTCAGGTCAGTTGTGATGTTGAAAGATACTAGCGGCGACACAACAGCGATGGTTCAGGAACTCATCTCTTTTTGTCGAGAACACCTGCCTCATTTCAAGTGTCCTAGGTCTATTGATTTGGTAGACGATCTGCCGCGATTACCTTCTGGGAAAATTCAGCGAAAAGTTGTTCGAGCACCTTACTGGGAAGGCAGAAAGCGACAAATTTAGTCAGGATTACGCACGCTCTAATGAGCGCGCTGGGTTAATTGCGATTCCCCTCTGTACCCATAGATTATGGTTACAGAGGGGCGGTTTTGGTTATCTTGCTTTCAATACACTGATCAAAGCTTTGCCACGTCTGCCTTGATTCGCAGCGACATCAAGATAGATGGCGGTGACAAATCGATGCTTGCGAAAGCGAATGTTAATAACATCGTTACTGTACAGGTTACCCTCAAAGTCTGGAACGCGCCTAACTTCTCCATTACCAAACTCCACATAAGCGGCTTCGATTAACAAATTGCGTTTCTTACCCTTCAGCTGAATGGTTCGAACGCGTTCATTGATTTCAATGGCCACTTCCTCACCCTCATATCCTCGGCGATTTGTGGGCGTGTAGAAGGACTTCACTTTGTCCCATACAAACCTAGCATCCGGTCTATAAGCGCTATATTGATTGCCAGCGTTATAACTATAAATGAGCCCTAGTGATTGGTGAGCGCCATGACCAAAGGTTCGGTAGTTGCGAAAACCCCTGTTCCTGTTATTTTGATGCTTAGCACCTCTGTACTTAGCCTTAAAATACTGACGCTGATCTTTTCTTCTATGATCTGAGTGATGTTGAGCGAACTTCGTAGTCACCGATTTTCTTTTATTTTTGATACCTCTATGATTGAATCGATCTGCCCTTCTATCGTCATGTCTAGCTGAATAATTGTTGTCGTTTCGTTTGCTATGGTGATTTTTTTCAACGAAGGTGTTGCCTCTCTGAATATGTTTCTGCTTTTTCTGGTGCTGCTTCACCTGCTTTTGCTGTAGCTGATGAATTTGGCGCTGCGGTTGATTAACGCGTTCTTTAATCTGCGGCGCTGTTGTTACTTTATTGCTATGTTCTCTAACTTCTCTATCTTCTCGGTTAATAGATTGCTGCTTCTGGTTTTTCTCAAATCGTTTGTTTTGCCGCTGGGCGCTGTTCTGATCTCTATGTCTTTGGTGGGATCTTGCCTCAACTCCGCGAGATATTTCATTGTTGATTTCTTGCTCCATTCGATGCTGTCTTTTTGACTCCCCGGCAGTTGCGCTCAAAGACAGCGTTGTCGCCAGCAAAGCACCGGCTAGTATGATGATGCGAGACTGTTTTAAATAAAAAGTTGAGGTTGAACTACCTTGATTGAGTGTCTTGAGATTGATCTTATTCTGACTTTTCATGGTGCTTCTCCTCTGAGTGTTGAGAAGCACTTTGCCTGAGCAACCCTGAATTCCTTCTTAATGCTGACTTAACCCAAACTGAATGAGCTGATTTGCTTGAGAAGCGCAGGTGGTGAAGTTGCAAGGACAGTCGTATGGGTGCAATTTTGATCGTGTTGGAATCGTTTAATGCCTTTCGATAATGCGTTAACCAGCGCATCAGTCAGCTTTATATCTGGCTCAAGGTACAAGTGCTTGATGACAAATTGCTGGTTTTTGCGATCAGCTTTACTGTCCATACGACCGATCAGTTCATCGCCCCAGAGAATTGGCAGTGTGAAATAACCGTATTTCCGCTTTGGTTCAGGTACATAACATTCGATCAGATAGTCGAAATTAAAAAGGCGTTGGGTCCTAGAGCGATTAATGACCAAATTGTCAAAGGGAGATAGAAACTTTACCTGGTCGCGATTGATCTTCGACGGCACTGATGCCAGCGAATCAGACAGCGCGAGATAAGTCTCTTCTTCAACCTGGCAGTTAATGAACACACCTTCTTCCAGCAGTTCATCAATCGCTTTCTTGATGTCTGGTTTAAATGTATTTCGAGTCAGTGTACGAATAGTAGACCTGGCATAAGCTATATCTTTGGCCGACGCCAAACCCAGCGCACGCAACATCATGGCGGCATGATAACGTGCCCATTCTGAATCTGTTGGCAGGGTTCTATCGATGTTTTCTGGCAGCACTCGATCCGTGATGTCGTAAACCTTTTGGAATCCCTGACGTTCTTTGATCATCAATTCGCCGGAAAGAAACAATGTTTCTAACATGCGTTTGGCCGGTTTCCAGTCCCACCAGCCGTTTGATTTTTTACCGGGAGCTTGTTCGAAGTCCCTAGCTTGTAGTGCACCTTCAGCTTCAATACGGCTAAATATTTCTTTAACTAACTTTTTGTCACGGGGGCGGCTGAGCGCGTAGCCCTGCATAATGGGCTGGTAATATCGATAATCCCTAATTGGCAGGTAAGCTGCAGCGTGTGACCAGTACTCAAATACGCTGTTATCCGTCGCCTGCAAGTTGTGCAACATTGTTTCTTGATAACCTGAAATTCGGGTATTTAGAACGTGATGGTGGGCTCGCTGTATGACAGATATTGTATCTATTTGAACGTAGCCAAGCTGATGAATCAATTTCAACACGGCATTTTTACCGCGACCAAAACTAGCTTTCCGAGCTAGCCCTTGGCTCTCGAGCACAAGGCGTCTGGCTGTTTTTGGCGTGATTTTAATCGTATCGGTCATGAGTAGCCTGTCTTATCCATCGAGTTGTATTTATTGAGTTTTGGCCATGGAGTTAGAGTTCTTGTGAAGCTATACCAACGAAATGGTATGCTAATGAAGAATACAAGTCTGCCATCAATTGCTCGAGGATATAAGCATTGGCAACAATCAAAATTTTACTCGTTGATGGTCTCAATCTTATTAGGCGAATTTTTGAAGCGAACCATCGCGATGATGCAGACATCACCGCGTGCGTTGATAGTTGTGTTCGGTCTTTAGTCCGCGCCAAGGAAACACATCGACCCTCACATATCGCTGTTGTGCTCGATAGCCATGAGACGACCTGGCGACATCTGCTGTATCCAGAATACAAAGGAGATCGAAAACCAACCCCGCCAGCATTAATCAATAATCTGGATCAGTTTAAAAGTGCATTTAAGAATGTCGGCGTCGCCAGCATTATGGTTGGGGGTTACGAGGCAGATGATGTGCTGTCGACACTCGCGACCGGGGTTGCCGAGAGCGATGGTGAAGTGGTCATTTTATCAACGGACAAAGGTTTTCTTAGTCTCTTAAGTGACATGATTAAGGTGTATCACCACTTTGAGCAGAGTTTTGTTACTTCTACTGATGTTCATAAAAAGTATCAAATTCGATATGACCAGTTAGTCGACTATTGGTCCTTGAGCGGCGATCCAGGCAACAATATCAAAGGTGTGCCAGGTGTTGGCAAAAAAACAGCAGTGCTGCTACTGAATCAATTTGATCGTCTAGATGAAATTATATTACAGGCCCGCAAATTGGCGATTGAAAAAACGTCTGAACCATCGTCTGAGCAAGAAAAAACGCTCGAGAATTTTCGGAAACCATTGGCCAAGGTTTTGGCGCATGAGAATACAGCGCTGCTGTGTCGTTTATTAGTCACACCAAAATTGGACGTTGAGCTTGGCGTTAATCTTAGAACTTTCAGGTTATGAATTCGCTGCTTAGGCGCAATGACATACGTCAGTCTGACTTTGAGTGTTAGAATAGAAACTCGAAACATTTCCCGAAGAGAATTAGCGTTTGTCAAAAGAAATCACCTGTTTTAAAGCTTATGATATCCGTGGACGTATACCCGACCAGCTTAACAACGATATTGCTTATCGAATTGGTCGCGCTTTCGCGCAGTTTCTTGCACCCAAGAAGGTTGTTGTCGGTCATGATATAAGACTTTCAAGCCCCGCGATGAGCGAGGCTGTGATTAATGGTCTTCTAGACAGCGGAGTCGATGTGTTCGATATCGGAGAGTGCGGCACCGAAGAAATTTATTTTGCCACTTCACATTTCGATATGGACGGCGGCATCGTCGTGACAGCCAGTCACAATCCAAAAGACTATAATGGTATGAAGCTGGTCAGAGAGTCTTCAAAGCCCATCAGCGGAGATACGGGGCTGGATGAGATACAACGATTAGCAGAGCAAGATAAGTTCAAAGCTGTAGAAGTTCGAGGAGAGCTTCACGCGTTGGATCACAGGGCAGCCTACATTGCTCAGTTGTTAAGCTATGTTGATATTGGATCGTTGAAGAAATTAAAAGTCGTGGTTAACGCCGGCAATGGTGGTGCAGGTGCTGTCATTGATCGCCTCGAAAAATTCTTGCCAATTGAATTCATTAAAATTCATCATGAAGCCGATGGCAACTTCCCCAATGGTGTGCCTAATCCTTTGTTGAAAGAAAATCGCGCACCCACAACAAAAGCCATATTGGAGAATAAGGCTGATTTGGGAATAGCCTGGGACGGAGATTTTGATCGTTGTTTTTTCTTTGATGAAAACGGTCGATTTATTGAAGGCTATTACATCGTCGGTTTATTAGCCGAGTCTTTTTTGGATATTGATCCTTCTGCAAAAATTGTGCATGACCCCCGATTGACCTGGAATACTATTGATATTGTTTCCAACAAAGGAGGCGAGGCGGTCCAGAGTAAAACCGGGCACGCTTTTATCAAAGAACGCATGCGCGCAGAGGATGCAACTTACGGTGGTGAAATGAGTGCGCACCATTATTTCAAGGATTTTGCTTACTGTGATAGTGGCATGGTGCCTTGGTTATTGGTAATTGGCCTGATGTCACAAAAAGACGCGACGCTGTCTTTTTTGGTTGACGATCGAATGAAAAAATTTCCAGCAAGTGGCGAGATCAACCGAAGAATTGAAGATCCAACCGTTGCAATTGCCGCCATTGAAGCAAAATATGCCGAAGATGCATTAGAAGTAGACCATACCGATGGTCTCAGTGTTGCCTATCCGCAGTGGCGATTTAATCTGCGCATGTCAAATACCGAACCGGTGGTCAGGCTCAACGTTGAGTCGAGAGCGGATATCAAATTGATGGAAACTCGAACAGCGGAATTGCTTGATCTATTAGGCGGTGAAGTTTTATGAGTTGGATGGGAAAGATTCTCGGCGGCGGGCTCGGATTTGTTTTCGGCGGGCCTATTGGTGCAGTGCTAGGAGCCGCGCTTGGACATCAAGCGTTTGATTCAAAGAGCGGTGGTGGAATACTGAGTGGGCTTGAGAACAAACAAAGTATTTACTTCGCTGCCACATTTTCCATGCTCGGTAAACTGGCTAAGGCCGATGGTGCCGTAACGCAGCGTGAGGTAGACGTAATTGATCGCATCATGCGAGATAACCTGCGACTGCCAGAGGACGCGAGAAGCCTAGCCGTTAATATATTTAATGTCGCCAAGGACTCAGAAGATGATTTTGATGACTTCGCTCATCAGTTCTACAACGAATTTGGTCGCGCTGAAGTTGTGCTAGTCTCCATTATCGATCTTTTGTTTGTCGTAGCTTACGCTGATGGTGTGCTGCACCCAGCAGAAGAAGCTATGATCAGGAGCGCTGTTCGCATATTTGGCCTTGATGCTAAATATGCGCAGATAAAAGGGCGCTTTACGGGGCAAGGCTCAGGACAGATCGACGATATCAATCAGTGCTATCTGATACTAGGTTGTGAGCCTGAGGACGAGACCAAAGCGATTAAACGCAAATACCGTAAGTTGGCGATGGAATACCACCCGGACCGCGTGCAGGCCAATGGAATGACGCCAGAGCTAGTTGCAACTGCTGAGGCGAAATTCAAGGATATTCAGCATGCCTGGGATGTGATTGAAAAAGAGCGAAAAAAGCCGATATAAGAAAACCTAACGAAGAACAGCTAAGAACAGTTGGGTAAATTTAGCTGTCACCGGACTGGGGCTTCCATATGATTCGCTCATCAACCTGATTTATGTCCTTTAAACCACAAAAGGCCATGGTGAGGTCTAATTCATTTTCAATGATGTTGAGGCAGCTTGTCACACCCTCGGCTCCCATCGCGCCCAGGCCATATAAAAATGCACGACCTATCATTGTCCCTTTTGCGCCGAGCGCTGTCGCCTTAAGGACATCCTGACCACTCCGAATGCCTCCGTCCATCCAAACCTCTATATCGTCGCCAACTCGTGCCACGATTTCAGGTAACACATCCAAAGAAGCTGGAGCGCCGTCGAGTTGACGTCCACCATGGTTGGATACAACTAATGCATCAGCGCCGCTTTTAACTGCAAGCTCAGCATCATCGGCATCCATAATGCCTTTTAACACTAATTTCCCGTCCCATTGATCTTTGATCCACTTCACGTCGTCCCAATTTAGCGATGGGTCAAACTGGGATGCTGTCCATTGCGCAAGGTTCGACATGTTCTCGATACCTTCAACGTGGCCCTTAATATTGCCGAAGCCGTGTCTCTTGGTACCCAGCATGCCCAAAGCCCATCGGGGTTTCGTCGCGATGTTTAGTAGGTTTCGGATTGTTGGCTTGGGAGGAGTTGAGAGCCCGTTCTTGATATCCTTATGTCGCTGTCCCATTATTTGGAGATCCAGCGTTAACATTAAGGCGGAACAGCCTGCATCTTTTGCGCGCTTGATGAGCCTCGAAATGTACTGTCTGTCTTTCATGACATAAAGCTGAAACCAGAAAGGCTTTGTGGTGTTGCGTGCAATGTCTTCAATTGAGCAGATGCTCATCGTTGAAAGACAGAAGGGCACTCCGAATTTTTCTGCAGCCCTGGCGGCATGAATCTCCCCGTCGGGATACTGCATGCCAGTTAAGCCGGTTGGCGCTAGAGCAACTGGCATTTTGACATCCTCCCCAATCATCTGGGTCTCGAGACTTCGATCTTCCATGTCAACGAGTACTTTTTGCCTTAATTTTATGCGGCTAAAAGCAGTCTCATTGTCCCTGAAGGTGCTTTCAGTCCAGCTACCCGACTCGGCATAATCATAAAACATTCGGGGGACTCTTTTTTTATATAGCGTCTTCAGGTCTTCGATGCAGGTGATAGGCATTTTGGCTAAGGTTTCTTAAAATGGGTTAATTGGGAGCGAATAGTAACGATTTGCAATACTGGTTGTCATCAGTATCGTGTACCACTTAATGTCTTATCAAGGCTCATCTGCCAGATTCGAATTACGAAATATTAGAGACCAGTATTAGAGGCACGTATTATGGCAAACAAGTCCGATTCGATTTCGCTAAATTTTAATTATAGGGATGAAGCTGAAGTCCTAGAGCGATCAGCGAGCTTTTATCAGGAAATGAAGGTTCGAAGGACTGTGCGCGACTTCTCCCCTAGAGATGTTCCACTTGAGATTATTGAAAATTGTCTTTTAACGGCAGGTACATCAGTGAGCGGTGCGAACTTGCAGCCCTGGCACTTTGCCGTGGTTTCGAGTTCAGAAATCAAGCATCAGATTCGGGTTGCCGCAGAAAAAGAAGAGAAGCTGTTTTACGAAGAGAAAGCACCAAAAGAATGGTTGGACGCGTTGGCTCCGCTGGGTACAGACGCCAATAAGCCTTTTCTTGAAACTGCACCGTATTTAATTGCCATCTTCCAGCAACGCTTTGGTGAGACAGCGGAAGGGGAGAAGGTTAAACATTACTACTCGACTGAATCTGTTGGCATAGCCACAGGTATGCTCATCACAGCGCTACATCAAGCAGGCTTGGCTAGTTTGACCCATACACCAAGCCCCATGGCGTTTCTGAATGACATTCTGGAACGCCCACGTTCCGAACGTCCATTTTTGCTGCTGGTTGTTGGCTACCCGGTTGAAGATGCGCAGGTACCAGACATCTCGAAGAAGAGTCTCAACGAAGTTGCTTCATTCCATTAAATTTGGCGCTGGTTACGCTTCTCAGCTGCAGTTCGCTTTTCTAGGCTGATGAGGTCTAGCAATATATTGCTTGTTTCAACGAGGAACGCATCAGTTTCTTCCTCTTCTTCCTCTTCTTCCGCAATTTCTATATTTGTATCTGTATCGGCAGTGGATATTGTTGCCTGCTCGCCAGCAGAAGTGGTGCTAGTAGCAATATTGTCAACAATCGGCTGCTCTTCTGCATCAGTAGTTGGGCTCGGTATTGTCACATCTCCGGTGCTACCGTTTTCCGAGGCAGCGACCACCGGTTCGTCTTGCTTCGGCTTAAGTTCATCCAGTGACGCTATTTCGGGCAATCCTTGCTTTAGGCGTTTCGTATTCTCTAGGCCTAGCCAAAAAGAATCTGAATCAGCTTTCTCTTTAATCCGTTTGTTTTCATTTAGGGTAACTGCAGTTTCCTTGGCCTTAACTTTTCTGTAGGCAGCAGCATCAGCGATATAGCTAAATTCTGGATCGACTGTCACTCGTTCTCCATGCAGACGATCTAATTCAGCGACGAGTGGGCTGATCATCTGTTTAGTTCTAAAGCTGGTAGCTGATATTTTGTCCCAGGGTAGGGGACCATCGAGCGTACTTTCACCGATAGACTCTGGGTCGAAATCTGATGGGAACTCAATGTCGGGGATGATGCCTTTGTGCTGTGTGCTCTCGCCGGAAATTCGGTAGAACTTTGCCTGCGTTAGTTTCAATTGACCTCGGTTCATAGGCAACAGCGATTGTACTGTGCCTTTGCCAAATGTTTGGCTACCTAGAATCAGTCCGCGTTCATAGTCCTGCATGGCACCTGCAAATATTTCCGATGCTGATGCACTCAGGCGATTTACAAGTACAGCGAGAGGGCCATCGTAGATTGTACGGATGTCTCTATCGTTTAAAATATCAACTCTGTTGCTTTTGCTCCTGATCTGCACCGTAGGACCACGATCAATAAATAAGCCAGTCAGCGTTCGCGCTTCCTGAAGTGAGCCACCGCCATTGTTCCGCAGGTCGATAACGACACCTTCGACGCCCTCAGCGATGAGATCGGTAAGCAGGTTCTTCACATCACGAGTAGTGCTCTTGAAATCTTTTTCACCGTTTTGGAGAGCTTGAAAATCAATGTAGAACGTTGGAATGTCGATCACGCCAATTTTGTGTTTATGGCCAAATTGTTCTACTTCTATGATTTCAGATTTGGCAGATTGCTCCTCAAGTTTCACCGTATTTCTAACGATCTCTATAACTTTGGAATCTGAGCTTTCGGTCGAACCTGCAGGGATAACGTCTAACCTTACGATTGTATCTTTCTTGCCGCGAATCAGTTGCACCACTTCATCTAAGCGCCAACCAACAACATCGACCATTTCGCCCTCAGGGCCTTGGGCAACGGCAACAATTTTATCATCTGGAAACACTTGCTTTGATTTGTCCGCTGGTCCCGCTGGCACAAGGGACACAACTCGGGTGAATTCATCTTCCTGTTGTAGTACCGCGCCAATACCCTCAAGCGAGAGGCTCATATTGATGTTGAAGTTTTCTGAAGTTCTCGGGGAGAAGTATTGAGTGTGAGGGTCGTAGGTTCGCGTGAACGCATTCATATAGAGCTGATAAACGTCTTCGCTGTTGGTTTGTCGAGTGCGGGTTAGTCTGTTTTTGTAACGCTTAACTAATAATTCCTGAATCTTTTCTGGCTCTTTGTCTGCGAGACGTAAATTCAGTACAGCGTTTTTAACTCTTTTTCGCCAAAGGTCATCAAGCTCAGCATCGTTTGTCGCCCAGGGTGCTTCATCGCGATCAAGCTCTAATGACTCATCCAACTCGAAATCATAGCCATCAGTGCCCGTTTCGAGTTGTGCGAGGACTTTTTCGAAGCGAGCCAATACTCTGTGATGGTAACGATTAAAAATTGTAAAGGCCGGCAGCAGATCACCACGTAGCAACGTGTCATCTAATTGGTGCTTTAGGCTGGAAAATTCGGCGATATCAGATGCTAGAAAATAGCTTTTACTAGGATCCAGGTCTTGTAAAAACCCCTCATATATTTGCTCAGAGAGTGCGTCGTTCAGCTTCGTGCTGATGTAATGTCGGCTTGAAAGGGCGTCGACGATATTCCGTGTAGTATTTGAGTGCACGGGTAATGGAGCAAGAGTTGCGATTTCATCAGAGCTGGGTTCGTTACCTGCAGTGACCGTAGCAAATGCGGGACCTGTCATTACTGCAAACGCGAGCGCAGCAGCCAAAGGGAGCGCAAACACGCTTGAGGGAATACCGGATCGATTTTTCATATTTAGTCTTTTAGATAGATTTTTGTAGATTGTTTTGTCGCATTCTGCAATCAATGACACAGAGCTTGCAGTATTTACGTCTCAATGCCGGTTACGGTTTAAATTTTACTTTACTATTCAACTTATCGACAAGAAAAGTACCTAGAATGAACAATACTCATTGTTAGTGCCATAACCACCCCACAAAGTTCCCATATTATCGATAATTTGTATAGTCTCAATTTGATATTAGGGCGTTGTAGAGGTGGTCAAGCTTCAAAGGGAAAGCAGAGCTTCAGCTTTGCCAATCATAATTGTAGAAGCGCAAAAAACACAGAACAAGTGCGAACTAGATTAACGGAGTGATTGCCGAGATTAAAGACGCCTTTTAAGCGATTCAAGTTCCTTCTTTTCAGATCTGAAAGTCACTAGAATGATTTGGCGAAGCCATTACTATTATTGAGTCTGTGTGCATTTGGCTACCTTTTCCATTTCAGGATACTTTTGTGACCCTAACTTGTTGCCGAGAGACAGATGAGCTATGAGGTTTGAATGGGTCGTCGATGCTTTCGGGGATGTCATCTGGATATTTCCTGCATTTATCTTGGGATTACTGTCTCGATCGGTTGGACTTCCCCCACTGGTAGGTTTTCTTATTACTGGTTTTTTGCTAAATGCCCAAGGTTTAACCAATACAGTAGCGCTTGCAACGCTCTCGGATCTTGGTATCACGTTGTTGTTGTTTACTGTTGGATTAAAACTCAACCTACAAACACTGTCTAAACCTCAGGTCTGGGGAGTTACAGGCTTACATACGTCCATTGTCATTGTGCTGTTTGGGTGTTTAGCACTCGGTCTAGCAATGGCTGGTTTACCCGTTTTTTCTGATTTGAGCACAGAAGGTGCATTGCTCTTAGCATTTGCACTGAGCTTCTCTAGTACTGTGTTTGTCGTAAAAGTACTGGAAGATAAAGGTGAGATGACGTCCCTGCATGGGCGAATTGCGATCGGCATACTTATTGTGCAAGATATTGTGGCTGTTGTGTTTTTAGCGATTTCTGCCGGCAAATGGCCTTCGCTTTGGGCTATTCTGGTTGTTCTGTTGATTCCTTTACGCGTTGTTTTGCAGCAATTGCTATCACGGGTAGGGCATGGCGAATTGTTGGTGTTGTATGGCTTTCTTTTAGCGCTAGGTGGTGCCCAAATATTCGAAATGGTTGGGCTCAAGGGAGACTTAGGTGCCTTGATATTGGGTGTGTTGATGGCTAACCATCCCAAATCTGAAGAGCTAGCCAAGACGATGTTGGGTTTTAAAGACCTGTTTTTGCTGGGGTTTTTCCTGTCTGTTGGCATGTCTGGAGATTTGACTTTCGAAACGCTGATAATTGGCGTGCTAATTGTGCCTTTGGTGTTTTTCAAATCAGTGCTTTTCTTCGCGCTTTTTACTGGATTTAGGCTTCGTTCCAGAACGGCGCTGATGGCTTCGGTAAATTTGAGTAACTATAGTGAATTTGGACTCATTGTGATCGCTATTGGGGTTGCCAGCGGTTGGATCGCCAACGAATGGTTAACTATCCTCGCGATTGCATTGGCGCTCTCTTTCGTCATTGCATCAGCATTGAACAAGGTGTCTCATCAGCTTTATTCCAAGCGTCGAATCAGCTTGCAGCGTTTTCAAAAGCGAGAAAGATTAGGGGATGATCAACCGGTTGATGTTAATGGAGCAACAATCGCGATTATTGGTATGGGCAGAATTGGCAGCGGCGCCTTTGATAAAATGCGTGATTTGGAAGGTAACACAGTTGTTGGGGTCGATATCGATCCATTAATTGTCAGTGATCAACGAGAAGCTGGACGCCGAGTGGTCCTTGGAGACCCGAGTGACGCAGATTTCTGGGATCGGATTCAGGCAGCCCACTCGCTGGAGCTTGTTATGTTGGCGTTGCCAAAACTTAGTTCTAATCTGGAGGTGCTTGGTGAGCTCAAAGCGACATCCTATACTGGTAAGATTGCAGCAACTGCCAAATTTCCAGATGAAGTCGCTGCGCTAGTCGATGCGGGAGCGACAACTGTTTTTAATGTCTATACGGAGGCCGGGGCTGGTTTTGCTGCACATGTTGTTGATAATCGCTGAACGGGCTCGGTAGGTTTGGCTTGTCTGTGCAATAATGCGTCTTTAAAATCAAGATCGGCTATGTCAAGTACAAGGATAATATGAATAAATTTACAAATATCAAAATTTTACTATCTATATCTATCGCTGTTTCTAGTATTTCTATGGTGCAATACTCACTCGCTGAAGGTGCTGAAGTCGCAGCAGCTGTGCAACCCGAGGCTGTTGCAGGGCCAAGAAAGCCAACCGCTGCAGAAATGGGGTATTTCTTCGGATATTCTTTTGGCAATATGCTCATTGAAGGAGGCACGGTTCAGGTAGATTTTGATGCCTTGAGTAAAGGCATGGCAGATTCTATGGGTGGTGTAGCACCGAGCATCTCGCAGGAGGCACAGGCAGCAGTTGCAGCAGAGGTACGTGCAAAACAAGAGCAGGTGCAGCGACAGCGTGTCGAGATGCAAAATCAAATCTCCAATGAGCAGAAAACGACGGGCGAAACTTTCTTAGCAGAAAATGCAAGAAAACCTGGCATCCAGACAACCCCTAGTGGCCTTCAATATCAGCATCAACTGGAGGGGGAAGGTGGTATGCCGACAGCTGCAGATACCGTAGAAGTTCATTACGTGGGTACTTTGCTGGACGGTACGGAATTTGATTCTTCAATAAAACGTGGTCAACCTGCCAGTTTTGGGCTTGGTCAGGTAATTCCAGGGTGGACTGAAGGGCTTCAGCTTATGAGAGTAGGGGGTAAGACTCGCTTCTTTATACCTTCTGATCTAGGTTATGGACCCGGCGGTACGCGTGGCATTCCACCGAATTCTGTGCTGGTTTTTGACGTTGAACTTTTGAGTATCAAATAAGCATCAGCTAGCACTTATTAGCGTTTGAGGATAACAGTGCTTACGCTCAGGTATCTTCTACAATAATCCCGAGCGTTTCCAGCAGCATAGGTTGCTGGAAACTGTTGATCTTGACCCCCGTCATGTCAAGTGCTCGGACATCGAATCCCATCAAGTCTGATCCTCTGAGATCGGCGCCCACAATGGTAATTCCTTCAGCCTCTATTCCGTGCAGCTCACAGTCAACGATAAGGCAATGACTAAGATCGGTTCTGTTCAGCAAGGAATGGGACATTCGGTTCTGGGTAAGTTCCGACTCAGCAAGGTCTGCGCCACTAAAATCAGCGTAAGAAAAATTGCAGTCGTGCATTTTCGCACCCCTAAGAACCACCGTATTACCTACGGTACTGGCTGCCATGATATTTGTGTAATCGATTCCCTGAGCTTGGCAGGCAATGAACTCAGCTCGATAGAGTTGAGCCCGGGAGAAATTGCACATGGACAAATCGCAGCGAGTGAAGCAGGTTGCTGTTAAATCAGAAAATTTTAGACTGCAGATTTGTTCTGTCGCTCGCTCGTAAAATTGGCAATCGTCAAATTTACATTCTTTAATCTGAGCACTATCAAAGCTACAGGCAACAAAGGAACAATTGCGAAAATTACATAGTTCAAACGCTCTTTCCCTGAATTCCATGTTGATAAATTTACAATCACTGAAATTCAGGTCGGTGCTATCAAAATCCCAGATAAACCCCTCAAATTCATCGCCAGCATAGTCTGCTTCAACGTGTTTTAGTGCTGGATCGGTAGGATCAACATAACGTGTCATGAGTGCGCTTTTAATGGAAGGTCATTATCTGTTGGAATCATTCGTTTTAAAATAATTGCCTAGGGTTTCTATTCATCAGCTGAATCTACTGCAGCGAATGAAGCGCTGAGTTCTCGCGCGGATATAGCGAATGCGTCTTGCGCTTCTGCCAGAATATCTGCCATAGCAAAAAAACCGTGCACAACGCCATCGTACCGCTTAAACATCACCTTGTTTCCAGCTGACTTGAGCTTTGCAGCGTACGCTTCTCCTTCATCCCTTAGCGGATCAAATTCTGCGGTAAAAACCGTAGCGGATGGCAGGTTGGAGAGGTCTGCGGCGCGTAGTGGTGAAACGTAAGCTGATAAAGGATCGTTCTCATTTCCGAGGTAATGGTGCCAGAACCACTCCATACCGGCCTTGGACAACATGTACCCTTCAGCATTTTCTTTATAGGAGGGGGTGTCGAAGGTAGCGTCAGTCACAGGATAGATAAGTAATTGATGACAAATTGCAGGGCCGTTTTCGTCCCTGGATCGAAGCGCTAGTACCGCGCTTAAATTTCCACCAGCGCTATCGCCGCCCACTGCAATCTTCTGAGGATTAATGCCAAGCCGACCAGCATGCCCCGCAACCCACTTAAGTGCGGTATAGCAATCTTCCATAGGCGCAGGGTATGGATACTCTGGTGCAAGCCGGTAATCCACTGCAACGACAGCGCACTTGGCAGCGTTCGCAAGTTTGCGACAAACATGGTCATGGGTTTCGAGATCTCCAATGACCCAACCGCCGCCATGCAGATAGAGAAGTGCTGGTAGAATTTCATTTGGTTTAGGATTGTAAATCCGTACTGGTATACCGTCTGCATCTTCATCGCTGACTTGCGTGACGGGTTCACGCGTGCTTTCCGCATTCATCGTCCGGTACATAGTCCTGCCATCAGTAGGAGACATCTCATGCAGCGCTGGCGCCTTTGCTTCTGCCATTTGACTGATCATTGTTGCTAGGATTGGATTTAGAGGCATTGAAAACTCCTTCATTGAATGCGCAAAAATTAGTTGGGGAACTTCGTTGGAAATTAGCGTGCTTAGATTTACTTTTTCTATTAACTGGTTTTGTTATTGTGTTGTTCCGAAGAGATTTTCAAGTGATTGTGAAATATTTTGGTCTTTTTTTTTACACCGAGTGTAAGCTACGCAACTAATAAATACCAAGCGGGAAACCTTTTGTTCAAGTTTTTTACTGATCCTCTAATTCGTCGATTTTTGTCTGGCTCGCTGTTTGCAGGCGCCTTCATCTGGATGGCTATCTATTTTTTCGATGCCGAAACTGAAGTGATACGTGTACTTGCGATTTTTTCCGGACTACTGGTTCTGCTGCTGATTGGGCTAGCCTTCGTTTTCTCCTTTGTCTTGAAGTATTTACGAAGGTCGAATGGCGGAATGCTTGAAAACATCGAACTTATGGACACTGAAATCAAACCTGAGTGTGATACGCCAGACTCTGATACGAAAGGTGCTGAAGCGGCCGAGGAGCAGCGGCGAAAAACTTAAAATAGAAATGTTGCTTTGGAGTGCTATTCCAGCGCTTTGATAAATCTATCTAGGCGAGGAATGTAAGACTCATCATAGGAAAATGCTACGGTATGGGCTCTGCCCGTGATCCGTGCGCGATCGACAAGACCAATACGTCTGGAATCTTTGCTATTGTCTCGATTATCTCCAAGCATCAGATACTTGTCCGCGGGTATCTGAACTTGATCAAAGCTGCCGTAATCATTGCCTACTGTAGATCTCAGCATAACGGCATGAGGTGCGATGTCTTCGAACTTCTCGTAGTAAAATGCGTGGTGTCGGCGTTGCCAATCGTCCAGCTGCTTGACTATTTCATTATCAAGCCGACTGTAGGTTGCCGCATTGCCATTAACAAACAATTGATTGTCATGCATTCGAATGGTGTCGCCGGGCACCCCAATTACGCGTTTAATGAGTAATATTTCGTCATCTGGAGAGTAGAATGTGACGATTTCGCCACGCTTTGGATTGTCCCATTTTGCGAGATGCCAGCTTGTAAATGGCACTTTCAGGTCATAGGCAACTTTGTTAACTACAACTCTGTCACCTTCCAGAATCGTTGGTTTCATCGATCCCGTGGGGACACCGTTCCAATCTGCGATGGCTGATCGAAACAGCACCATAATAATTAAGAAAGAAATCAGAGATCGCCATTCTTTCCACAACATTCTGACAGTTGTGCGCTGCACCGTAGTTTGCATGTCTGGTTACTCTGTTATCGTAGGTTTAATTTCTTTCAGAGTTTTATCTACTTTGACCTAATCTCGCACCAAAATAAAGTGCTGCGTGCTAGGATCAATAGAGAGTCTCATAGGTTTGATCAGGTCGCTAGCATTACCGGTGAGCACAATGAAGTTCAGCGCTTAAATTCATCTCGCAGCAGGATACTCATTGCTTAATTGCGAGACAGTGGAAAAACGATTAGAATTCAACACTAACTCGTTGAAATCAAATTAAAAAGAAGGGCTTAACATGCTCAAAATCCAGTTCCGAGATGGAAGTTCGGATGCCGTTCGCCTTGCCCCCCCTGGCATTACCATCGGTCAAGGTAACGTGAATGATATTGTTATTGATGAACCTGGAGTAAATGGATTTCATGCGGATCTGAAAGTTGAAGCGAATCAGGTGACCATCAGCGACGTTAATACCGGGTCAGGTACCTATGTAAATGGCGAGAAGATTCTTGCTCCCATGCCTATTCGCGCCGGCGATTCGATCAGAGTGGGTAGTGTGGAACTGGAAATCATAGAAGAAAATTTGAGCGGTGGTGCTAAAACACTGGTCCTCTCCGGTACAGCATTGCTGGAGATGGGGTCAGGCGGTTGGGCTTTAGTTGCAAATTCTGGCCCTGAAAAAGGCCAAATAATTCCAATTAAAGATCGTACTGAAATTGGTCGAGCATTGGAGTGTGACATTTCTATTCTCGAGCCTAGCCTCTCAAGAAAACACGCAGAGATTTACATAGAAAACGGTGACCTGATTATTCAAGATCTTGGTTCTGTAAATGGGACTTATGTTAATGCGAAGAAAGTTGATAAGCATTCATTGAAAGACGGAGATGTTCTGCAATTTCAGAATATTAATTTTATCGTAAACGCACCCTGACGGCTCTGCCTTGGGCGGGTTTAATTTTACTATGCTGCGGGACCCAAGCTTAATCCGGGCAGTATAGTTTGAAAGCCTTCAGCGATGAGCATCGATTTCAGTTTCTCAATATGCTCACGGTCGCGGGTTTCAACCGTAACTGATACTTCAATTTGACCAATAGGTGCTTCGCTACCGAAACGGTGATGGTGCACTTCTAGAACATTTGCGCCTAAAGACCTAAATACACCGAGTAGTCTCTCTAGTCCACCGGGTTGATCGTTGATAGTGGCGTCTAATTTGACGACGCGACCATCAAAGGCAAGGCCGCGATTGATAATACGGGAAAGTAAATTCATATCGATATTCCCCCCTGAGATGATCGACAGAACCTTTTTCTGTTTGCTTCCGTTTTTTCCACCATTTTGAATTTGTGGTATGCGATGATTCAGTAGTGCCGCGAGGGTTACGGCGGCGGCACCCTCGACCACAACTTTTTCAACTTCCATCATCAACAGAATTGCATTGGCTATTTCATCACTGCTGACTGAAACAATATCGTCGACACATTCCTCCACTGAACGTAGGTTTCTTTCGGCCACCCGCCCGACGGCAATACCATCAGCTATCATTGGTTTGCTACCAAGCGTTACAACCTCGCCTGCATCCTGAGATTGTTCCATTGCGTTGTAGCTGTTCTCTTCAACACCAATGATCTTTATTGAAGGATTTACCTGTTTGACATAATTTGCGATGCCTGCGATCAGACCGCCGCCACCTACCGGTATAACAATAGCGCTTAGATCTTCAGCCATGGCCTGGTTAAGAATCTCAAGCCCGAGTGTTGCTTGCCCCTTAATAACATGGATGTCGTCAAATGGATGGAGATAGATTCGATTTTCTTCTGAGATTAACGTCTGTGATAGATCAAAAGCTTCGCTAAATGTCTCACCTGCGAGGATAACCTCTGCACCCCAGTGTTCAGTTGAACGAACTTTTACCAGGGGACTGTGTTTTGGCATAACAATCTTAGCGGAAATGCCCAGGCGTTTGGCATGATAGGCGACAGCTTGTGCGTGATTTCCCGCGCTTGCAGCGATAACCCCTCTAGCACGCTCGGCGCTGGAGAGTTGATTCAGTCGGTTGAGTGCACCGCGCTCCTTGAAGGAGCCGGTCATCTGAAGGTTCTCTAGTTTAAACAGTGTGTGACAATGACAGAGTTCTGAAAAAGTAGCCGAATGGATGATCGGTGTGTTAACAATATGCGGAGAAATCTGATGATATACCTCCGCAATTTCCTGAGGCGAAAATTCCATTCTGCTCGCCGCGCCGCTAGAGCAAGGTCTTCAAATCGACTTCGGGGTCCGCGAGTTTTTCTGCATCGACCTGCTTGCCATATAACTGCTTACAAATCATAAATTCCCGTGGGCTGTTTACTGCGTCTACTGCTACCACAGCACCATCTTTAAGATAAAATATTGCAAATTGGTTTGCACTTTGATCGCCGCGTAAAACTTGTGTGTCACCATCGGATGAGAAGCCCACCATCTGGAGTTTTAGCTCATACTGATCAGACCAGAACCATGGAATTGCCGCATAGATCTTGTCGCCACCACAGATGTTGGCGCATGCCACGCGAGCCTGCTCCATTGCGTTAGGAACTGACTCGAGTCGTAATCGACGATTCAGGATAGGATTTGGATGATTTGAGCAGTCACCAATAGCATAGATATCGGGATTCGAGGTCTGACAATGGTCATCGACGACAATACCGTTGTCACAGGTAATACCTGCATCTGCTGCAAGTTCTATGTTGGGAATAATGCCAATGCCGACAATGACAAGGTCAGCTTCAATGCTCGTGTCCCCGCAAAGTACTTTTTCTACGCTACCGTCACTCGAGCCTTCGAATCCGCTTACAGCGGTATTTGTCATGATGTTTACGCCGCGACCACTATGAAGCTGATGGTAATATGCACTCATTTCTGGTGTCGTGACCCTTTGTAAAATGCGGTCTTCCATCTCCAGAACGCTGACGTTTAAACCCGAGGTTGCGGCAACTGAGGCGACTTCTAAGCCAATATAGCCGCCGCCAACGATCACCAGGTTTTTTGCCGTCTTCATCGCCTTTGCAATACCGTCTACATCAGCAATGGTGCGCAGATAATGGATTCCTTCAAGGTCTGAACCTTCAATGCTTAACTTCCGCGGCCGGCTACCGGTTGCAATCATAAGTTTATCGTAGGATATCGCTTCTCCAGCTCCTGTGGTGACCGTCTTAGCCTCAACATTTAGTGCAGTGACTCTTGTATTGGTGCGTAGATCGATATTTTTGTCGGTGTAAAATTTTTCTGCTCGAACGTAAACTCGCTCCAACGGCATTTCGCCGGAAAGATACTGCTTCGAGAGCGGTGGACGTTGGTAAGGAGGAAATGCCTCCTCACCCAGTATGGTTACGGTGCCCTCATAGCCCAGTTGACGTAAACTTGCGGCCGCTTGACCTGCGCCCTGGCCGCCGCCGATGATCACTATACCTGCCATATCTTTCTCGGTTTATTCAAATTAGGAGGCCATTCTACAGAAGCCGCTGGTTTACGGGTACCATAGACGCTCATATAATTGTTAGAAACCTCCTTGGGCAATTAGTGTAATAAATCCATGTTACGAATTAGTGCTCTTCCTTTATGAGAATTCTCCTGCTTTCCCCCTATGACGCGATGAGCCACCAATATTGGTGGCAAGGCTTGAGGGATAATTTAATTGGCCATGAGTTTTGTGTCGTCACCCTGACACCGAGATTTTTCAGTTGGCGTTTTCGTGGCAACAGCCTGAGTTTTGCCTTTGATGAGCGCGTGCGAGAGAGCTATGATTTGGTTATTGCGACTTCAATGACTGATCTTTCCTCGCTTCGTGGAATGTGCCCAAGTTTATGTGCAATACCGACCATCATATACTTTCACGAGAATCAGTTTGCTTATCCCGATAACGCATCTTTGGCTGATAATCGCTCTGCGAGCCAAGAGCGGCTAGTCGAGAGGCAAGTTGAGCGGCAGATTACCAGTATTTACACCGCGATTTCTGCTGACCTATTACTTTTCAATTCGTGCTTCAATCGAGACACCTTTCTAAAAGGTGCCGCTGAACTACTCGCTAAGTTACCGGATGGCGTTCCCGCAGGTCTGGTCGATAGGTTGAGACTAAAAACAGCGGTTCAGTCGGTACCCCTTTGGCAAGATACCTTTGCGATGAGTGTTACCGGTGATGCGGGACTCGCAAAGAAGACAGAAATTCGACCCCTGAATATTGTTTGGAATCATCGCTGGGAATATGACAAAGGGCTGGGTTCTCTGGCGTCGCTGGTGGATACATTAGTAAGCACAACGCGGGAAAAACGTGTTGTTTTACACATCATCGGGCAATCATTTCGGCAGGTACCAAAGGAGTTGCAACAAATCAAAGCGATGCTGGAAAACCATGGATCATTAGGCCGATTTGGCTTCCTCGAGTCCAGGCAGGATTATCTGGAACTACTTCGTGACAGCCATGTAGTTTTGTCGACTGCAATTCACGAATTCCAAGGTATCGCAGTGCTGGAGGCAATGGCCTGTGGGTGTATACCGCTGGTGCCGAATGCTCTTGCGTATAAGGAGTTTGTGCCAGAAGAGTATCGCTACGACACGAACTCAATGGCCGTACCGATGCTTTTAGCTCTTACAGAAGCTTATGAGGCTGGTACAATGCCCGCCCAACCTAATCTAGCACGATTTAGTTGGGATCATCAGATTATAGCCTGGCAGGGTCATCTCAACCTTGCCATGGACAATTTTTCACAGGAACAGTAAATGCCCAAATTTTATAAACTTGATTACACTTTGTTGAACCCTGCAGGCGAGGAGGTGGATTCCTCTGCCGGTGGAAACCCGATGGCTTTTGTCGAGGGTGATGGAACCATGGTGCCAGGCTTGGAAGCAGCAGTGATTGGGCGGGAGCAGGGCGACCAGTTCGATGTAAAGATTGGCCCGGAGAAAGCCTATGGGTTCTCGCAAAGATCTCTTATTAGAACTGTGACGGCTGGTATGTTTTCCACAGATGTGGATGAAATAGAGGTGGGTATGATATTTCAAGTAGGCTCTGGTGCAGAAGCTGAAGTTGCCCGAGTAGTAGAAGTTGAAGAGGGTGCCATCACGATTGATTCTAATCATCCGCTCGCGGGCGTTTCCTTCCACTTTGACATATGTGTTCTTGAAAGCCGTGAAGCGACACGGGAAGAACTCGAAGTTCGGGACATGATAGTAGGTTGAATCGCTGTCACTCGCCTTTAAGTTTTGTGTTGTAAGATCGGGTGATCAAAAGTTGGCTATACTGGTGAGATGCAAAGTCAAAAACTTCAACCGAAGACCGCCAATTGTAAGATGTGCCAGGTTACCAGGCTCTTAACCAGTATCACTTTTGCGGTGATCGTCATTACTTTGATTATCATTGATCAGCTTGCAGTGATTTAGGTCGGTCGCTTCTACTGCTTGGTACGGGTTCTTTTTGTTCTCTTTATGCAGCAACAATAACGCGTACAGCATCCAGTCGTGCGGTTGCTTGTTGAATTACTTCGAGCGTCAATTGCCGAAATGCCGAGAAATGGGCGATTTCCTCATCCCGTATCGTTCGATTCACCTTTCTTAGTTCTATAAGACGATTTAGTTCAAGATCGTAGGCTGTTGTCGCTTTTTTTATACCAATGACTCGGCAATGTTCGAGCTGTTTGTCAGCAATACTGCGTGACGCCGTTAACATTTTCCTGACACCTTGCTGCTGCGAATCTAGAATTCTGCCCAAGGCTTCGTTTCCAATCTCCAATTTCTCAAGTGAAAGGTCTGACCATGATAGATTTTCTGTGATATCGGTCAGGTTGGGTGCGAGTACTACCCTGATAACAGCTGGCGGAATATATTTGTCGATCATGAGTTCCGCAGGTGCAACACAATTAACCAAATATAGTGCCTCTAATAAAATTGTGCCGGCGGGCAGCAAATCATGTTTTACAGCGATCATCGTGCTGTTACCAATGATGTCGGTTGCCACGAGGTCCAGTGCTTGCTGGACAATAGGGTTCTCCCAGGTCAGAAAATTTACATCTTCACGGGATAGAGCAACATTTCTATCGTATGTAATCCTGATACCATCTTCCGGTAACTCAGGATAGTGATTATGATCCAGCGTTTCGACACTGATTGAGTCGTTCCGCGCCATGGTGAGGGTTGGTTTTACAAGTATGACGTCATCTTCAAGGGGCTCAGACTCTAATCCCCATGCATCAAATGATCGCTCCATGTAGTTAGAGAGTTTTGCGCCTCCCTGATTTTCTTGTATGTCGGCGATTAAACCTTTCGATACATCCGGTCGATGCGAGTTAAGCTCCAACAATCTGTCGCGGCCATTCTGTACATCCTTTTGCTTTTGATCGTTAAGCGTTCGTAAGCTTGCAATTTGCTGGTCTAGGTTGCTGGTGGAAAGGTCTGTGACGAGTTCATCGAACACATTCTGAGCAACGGGGTTGGGCGAGGTAAAGATGCCAAGACCCTGATCGTAGATGCGTAACAAAGAAGCCTGGGCGGTAGACTCAAGTACAGGGGCATGGATAGTCACGTCATTTTTTTGTCCAATTCTATCCAGACGACCGATACGTTGTTCTAGTAGATCGGGTCCTGCTGGAAGATCAAACAAAATAATGTTGCTCGCAAATTGGAAATTTCGACCTTCGCTGCCGATTTCGGAACAAATTAAAAGTTGCGCGCCACGCTCTGTTTCCGAGAAATAATTTGCGGCTCTATCGCGGGCAACCAAATCCATCCCTTCGTGGAAGAGCGCCAATCTGATCGTCGTTGATTTGCTGAGATTCGCTTCAAGATCGAGAGCTGTTTGTTGATGGGCGCAGATTAGTAAAAATTTGTCCTGAGTTCTGCTTCCAACGAGCTGTTTTAACCATTCAATCCTTGGGTCGACTTTCGTCCAATTTGCCAATTTAGTTTCTGGATAAAGACTATCGAATTGTCGATAAGCTTCCGGCGTTTCTAGTGCATAGCGCTTTAAGATCCTATTTGGAAATCCTTTCACGGAGCCCCTGACATTTCTAAACAATACCCTGCCTGTGCCATGCCTATCGAGTACCATATTGACCAAGTCATCGGTTGATAGTGAAGCATGATCTGCGGATTCTTTGATCGATAACAATTCGAGTATTTTTTCTCGGGCACCATTTTCTTGATGGCTCGCGGATGTCGTTTCACTTTCTTCACCAGAACGTAACAAATCCAAATTGTCAGCAATTGTTTCAAATCGGCTTTCTTCACTCACAAAAGCGTCGTAATCGTGGTATCTCGTCGGGTCCAGCAATCTTAGCCTGGCGAAATGGCCGGCCTTACCTAATTGTTCTGGTGTGGCAGTAAGGAGGAGTAGTCCTTTACTAATATTACTTAGATGCTCGACGACCTGATATTCTGCGCTGGCTTGATGTTCTGTCCAGGTCAGGTGGTGAGCTTCATCAACAACCATTAGATCCCAGTCAGTTGCCATTGCCTGCTCGAGCCTGGTTGGGTTGTCTAAGAATAAATCGAGCGAGCACAGCATGAGTTGATGCGCTTCAAACGGATTAAATCGCCAGGGCGAATTTTTAGAAGATCGTTCGTATTCCGACGAATCATCTTCATCACTGCCAATGAAGTTGGCGTCAGTGTTATCGACAATAATATTTTGGCAACGATCTTCGTCCATGACTGTGAAATGAAGGTTGAATCTTCGAATCATCTCGACGAACCATTGAAAAGTTAGTGCCGGTGGTACGACAATAAGTACCCGCTTGGCTCGATGAGTTGTTAATTGCTGGTGGATAATTGCACCGGCTTCAATTGTCTTACCAAGACCAACTTCGTCTGCTAGTAAAACCCTGGGTGCGAACCGACTTGCCACCTCATTGGCGATATATAGCTGATGAGGAATGAGAGAAATTCTCGGCCCGTAGAGTCCTTGTGCGTTAGAGGCGGCAAGCTCTGCCTGATGGATAAGGGTGTGGTAACGCAGGTTGAAACGATCATTCTGGTCGAATTGATGCGTGAACAGGCGATCCTCGGGTTTGCTAAATTGTAAATTTGGGTTGAGGTTGGGCTCCGCGATGACAATTTCTTGATTATCTATGCTGCCACTGTAATTATAGAGTCCATCTTCGATGGATACATCTTTGACGATTAATTCCTGACCTGAGTCGTTTGAAATCTCATCCCCGATGCTAAATTTGACCCTGGTGAGCGGTGCTTGCTTGCTCGCGTAGGTTCTTCTTTCATCGGCCCGTGGATAATGGACGAGCACACTCCGAAAATCTAATTCAATTATCTCACCCATACCCAATTCAGGTTCAGCATTACTGATCCACTTTTGACCTATATTGAACTCACTCATAGCAAATCATGTTAACCTTAGTTATTGAGGACAGGGTGGCAACACCCTCGATAAAACCGAATTATAAGGAACCAACCTTGAACACGCCAAAACAGGGGTCAGAAAGCTCTGACCTACAAAGCTCTGACTTGAAAAGCTTAGATGATCAAACTGTTCTCGAATTAGAAGCAGC
>JBLHWY010000006.1:0-89097 GCA_047629195.1 Candidatus Azotimanducaceae bacterium | reverse complement strand
CCGTCTACGGCGTAACATCTGGCAAGCACGCGTTTGACGTTGCCATCGAGAATGGTTGCCGGTAGCCTAAAAGCCAAGGCCATGATGGCGCCGGCGGTGGACCGCCCGATACCTGGGAGGTTCTGTAGTTGATCTAAATCTGCCGGAAACTCACCGTTGTGTTCCTGCACTAGTCGCTTGGCTGCCTTCTGCAAATTTCTGGCTCTGGCGTAGTAGCCTAGTCCTGTCCATAGATGAAGCACTTCATCTTCTTCTGCGGATGCCAGACTGGCGACATCTGGAAAGCGTTGGGTGAATCGTTCGTAGTAGGGGATGACTGTGGCGACCTGGGTCTGCTGTAGCATTATTTCAGATAGCCAGACTCGGTAAGGTGTCTGGTTTTGCTGCCAGGGCAGGTGTTTGCGACCATGATGGTCAAACCAGGATAACAATTTGTCGCTGAAATCCTGGCTCATCTTGATTTTATTCTCAGCTTTCTGCTCGATACTTTGCTAACGGCAAAAAAATTCGTCGTACATGGCATGATCGACAACATGAAGGATACGTTAGCAAGATAGGTTTTAATTGAATAAACCCTTCAGAAATTTCTTACCTTTCTCTTTCAGTTTTTCGGTACCTTGTCGCTGTAGTTCTTTCGCTAAAATCTGTCCGACAAGTTGCGACAGTGTATCTGAGTTTGGGGTACAAAGTTCTGCAACAGTTGCGTCCATGCTGCCAGCACATTGTAACGGCCATCGAATGCCTGCCATTGCAGGTCCGACTGTAAATTGACCATCTACGGATTCATGCAGGGTGACTTCCATATCGTAGGCGAGTTTGTCGTTCCAGTAATCTAATCCGCCAGTGCCGGATACGCTCAGGTTCTCAATGGTCATGTTGAGTTGTTGGTTTTTAGCAACGCCTTGGTTTAGTTGGTGTGAGCCGACCATAGACTTGAACGGCATGATATCTGGCCAACTTGCTACTGCTGAAGTTTCACCTCTAAGCCCGTCGATGACTGCCGCGATATTTTTGATTGGCTTAACATCGAGAGTGCCGTCTTTAATATTGAATTCGCTATCACCGTCTAGCGTTGCAAGTACCTCACTTAGCATCACACCGGAAAAT
Organism: Candidatus Azotimanducaceae bacterium; assembly: GCA_047629195.1. GTDB lineage: Bacteria > Pseudomonadota > Gammaproteobacteria > Pseudomonadales > Azotimanducaceae > UBA4582. Next base: position 87,990 of record JBLHWY010000006.1, on the reverse strand, counting down.
TTGGCATTTGAGTTGAGTTCAATGGTACCTGTCAGTGCCTCGAATTCTGCGAGTTTGGTGACATCCATACCTTCGAGTTGAATATTGGTTCTACCACTGGGGTTACTGCCAGTTTTTGCAACGAACTCCATGTTTATGGCGCCGTCATATCCTTTGCCTGACGCGGTAACTTTTAGCTGCTGATTGGCATTTACAATTGTTGTCGTGAAATGGCTTAGCGTGTAGGTTTCATACATCATTTGGCTGATGGTAAATTTGCCGTTGATATTGTTCTCATTGAGAAGCGCAAGAGGCAATACTTCTGAGTCTACTGCGGGCGTACTGGCCTGTTCTGTTGCTGTAGAACTTGCTTCAGAAGTTGGTTCCAAGTAGTCGCTGACTGATATTTGATCGAGGTTAAGATCGAAGCTGGAGGTAAGTTTGCTACCAGTTCTGAGTGCAAGTCTGCCTGTAATAGTGCTGCTATCTATCTTCCCCGAGATGTCTGTGAGTTTGATGTTCTCTGCGTTGCCGCCAAGTTTTGCCGAGAACGAAACTGCATTCAGTGCTGCTGGGTTGGTGGTTTTGATTTCCTGCTGAGTAAGCGTCTTCATCAATGATTTAACGTTGAATGGGGCGATCGTGATCTGCCCATCGAGTTTTGGCGTCGTATTCATATCGGTTACATTGACAGCGACGGATCCATTTAGTTCGGCCAGTTGAAAGTCTAATTGACTCAGGCTCGCTGTACCTTGCGCTGTGTTGATGTCTCCTGAAATCGTCAGTTTAAGGTTGAGATCAGTCATGTCAGGGATCTTCATGCTATTTTCGATGTTGAGTTCTACCAGACCGAATTGCGTAAATGATGGATTGAAAGATAAGCCACCTTTGCCGTTGACCTTCGAGCTTAAGCCTGAGACCTTATCTACGAGTCCTAGATCAAACGATATTGGCGTCTGCTCTGAATAACTCACAGCGCCGGTTGTCAAAGATTCAAGGATGACTTCATAGTGTTCGCCTGTTGACTCGTCGATGTAGGACATGGCGGCGTTTGTGATCGACATCGCGCCGATATCAAGGTCGAGCGAATCTTGTGATGCACTTTCAGAACCTGTTTTATTTGAGTCAGTTGACTCTGCTGCTTGATTTCCAACTTCCCAATTACCACGACCTTGCTCGTCAATAAATGCATTGAGTTTTAGTCCATCAATGTTCAGGCCATTTATCGCAATGTTGCCGCCGCCAAATATGAGTGGTAAAAGTTTTAGATCGATCGCAGCTGATTTTAGCGTTGCCAGTGGTGTGTCTGAGCCGATGGGGCGAATATCAACATCTTCAATACTAATAGCGATTGGAGGCCAGTAGCGCCAATTTAGATCGCCGTTTATTTGGATCTCAAAGCCTGTTTCTGTCTCGGCTGTTGTTTTGATCTGCTCGCGATAGTACTCAGGGTTATCCACTGCTATAACAACACCCAGACCCATAAGCAGGATTAAGGTAACGGGGATTATGATGAAAAGAGTCTTACGTGACATTAATGTTTTTCCTGATAAATATTGTTCTGACGCAAACATAAGCGACTGATTATAAAATTTACGATTTTTTGTAAGCCGATCGTCGTGTTTAGTTTTCTTTCTGAGCTTGTTCCTCGGAATGTTGATTGGCGAGTGCGAGATTATTGCGGGTGTATTCACATAACACCTGAATGATGCCTCGGGTAACGTCTTTATTTCCGACCATCAGATCGTACAAAGATTCCCCTTCTAGTCGAAGTAAGGTGCAGTCCTCGACGGCTGATACCGAAACGGAACGCGGTTCTGGATCAAGTGCTGCTAATTCACCAAAAACAGCCCGCTCGCCGACAATGCCTAGTTCTTTTGCACCATCGAAAAAGCGCACCTTTCCGTTGGCTAGGATGTACATCGAATTACCGAGTTCTCCTTGGCTAAGAATCACATCACCAGCACCGTAGTCTACGGTTTCGACAATCGTCGCCATATCAACCAGTTGCGCTTCTGGGACTGAAGAAAAAATTTTTACAGATTTAAGAATTAGGACTTTTTCAAGAGTTAACAGCATAATAGTTAAGGTCTAGCAGTTGTGAATGATGGATCTGAGATTGTTGGATATTATGCGCAGGTTCCATTAAGACTACCAGCGTGCAATCTGTCTAATCAGGCGTTTGGTGTTGGTAACGCGCTGATAAGTTCTGCCACAATGGCTGCAACTGCTGGACTTGGGTCCTGCATTTTAGCCGTTAGTATTTGATGTAGATCTTTTGGGTTCAGTTGCGAGAGTGCCCAAATCGCTGTTTCTCTAACGATTGGCTCTTCGTTATTGAGTGCTGCGGTAACGAAAGCCAAATAATTAGAATTTCCATCTTTGCCAATTTGATGTAGCAACGATGCTTTGGTCCAGAAGAATGCATGATTAACGTGATACTTTAATAGGTCTTCAAATCGCGCTTCGGGATTGAGTTTGCGCTGTGGATAGCGCGTATTAAGAGCCTCCAGTTGATCTCTCGGAGAAATATCATCTAGCAGAGGTATGACAACCTGTTTTATGTCAGGTGAAAGTAGGGTGTCGAGCACCTCGAGTGCGAATACGCGATGATCAGTCACTTTTGAATCTATGTTTGCGCGAGATTCCAACATGACAATTGAGGGGAAAAGAAAAGATACAATGAGGAGCATGTTGTCCAGCCTGACACTCAATTCGTTACCCAGGGCGTCTCTCAGTGGTGCATATTTTGGTTCTTGGTCTAGGTCGATGTTTGCTGCGAGCAATCGCGCAATCGCTTGAATTTCGGAGTCCAGAAAATTAACAAACAGATATTTATCATCCGTGTCGGCTTGATAGTGAATGCTTGCGAGTGCCAGATAAAGCGCGTGTCGAATTTCTGGATTTTGTGTTTTTAGGTGGCGAATCAAGAACTCTCGTGATCTCTGTGCATCGATATCTCGGACAATATCGATGATGCGAATCTTTTCCTGGCGAGTGCTGGTTTTTGCGTTAAAGTTTGCTTCGAGTTCGTACAGCGCTGAGTCTCCATATTGGCGGAGAGCAATGCTCGCCGCACCATGGAAGTTTGGATTTGAAATGTGGGAAACAATGGTCGCCAGTAGATCGGGGTCTCTCAGTTTGCCTGCCGCAAAAATTGATTCCCTAACAACTCGGATGACAGAATCGTTAAGCATGGGTGCAAGGTAGTGGGAAAATTCGGTTGACCCAATTTCTCCGATAATTTTTGCAGACAATGTTCTTGTTGATGCTTGTGGAGCTTGCGCCATGGTCAATAGCAGGTTTATCGCGGGTTGATAACCTGCATCAAAGTCGAGAATGCCCACCAGCGCTCCACTCCTGACGTCGGGGTTCGAGAGGTCCAAAATTTTTCTTAAAACCTCAATAGTGTCGCTTGGTTTTAGCGATGAATAGGTTTTGAGAGCCTGGCCTAGGACCGATGGGTCTAATTCTGAATCGATTAGCTTTAGCACATGTAATGTCAGGGTTTTTAATTGCAGGCGAGAAATTCGGTTCAGCGCATCGATTCTTACAGCTTCGTTTTCATGAACGAGTGTGGTCTTAACGAGTTCGGTGATTTCGGGGTGATCAATTTCTTCAAGTAAGTTTAGGCAATAAAAAATTTCAGCTGTATAGGGGCTATTTAGTCCGCCTTTGATGATATCTAAGCTCGCGGGATCCAGTTCTTGAATTGAAAGTTCACCCAGTTTGCGTTTTTGGATATTGATTAGCAGGTTTGAGAGGTACATTTTCCTGATTATCGTACTGACCGCTATCCAGCCCACCATGATTACCGCAAGCAGTAGCAGAAAATATTTTGGTGCCCAGCCAAGTTGGCTGGTTAATAGGTAAAGGCAAAGACCGGCTATGCCACCAGAGATAGGGTCGACAATGCCCTCAATGAGCGCTGTACCTTGTGCTCTTTGTCGGTCAGGTAAAACCTGGAATAGGATGGCGACACTCGGTCGCCAGATCGCGGATTGCAGAACGAAACGCATGCCGTTGGTGAATACCATGACGAAAAAAATCAGATGCGTTGCTGTGCCGGTTAATTCCATTGCACTAATTGCAATAGAACCAAGGCCGATGACTATCGGGAAAGCAACCATACCGCCAAGCACACCAAATTTTCGCAGGAATGGGGCAAAGAGAAACACCATGGTGATCAGGGTTATAAGGCCGGCGGTGGCGAAAAATTGACCAATGAATGCGGCGAGATCTGTTTCATTTGGATATTGTCTGGCGGCATAGTCGTAAAATGCGACATCGAGAAAGAAGTAAGCAAAGATAAACGCTGCGTAGCAAAGGCTGATTAATTTGACATAAGGGCGTTTGAGTAGAGCGCCAATTCGATCTTCTTTTTTGTCCGCAATCAAATCATCGGATGTGATGATTAGATTCTGGTGGAATTTGCGAACTGTGAATTGAACGATTGCCAGTACGCCTAATGTTGCAAACATGGCAACGACCAGCAAATCTTCGACTGCCATGTAATTCAGAAGTACGACAATGCTCAATCCGCCGACGATTTCCGCCAGGAACTCTCCGGATCTAGTGATGCCAGACAGGCGTTTTGTTTGTCGTACATTGAGTAACCGAGAAATCAGAGAGACAAACTGTAGGCTGAAAAGCATATAAACCACCTCAAAAAAGAGGGGTAAACAGAATATCAGGGTGTCGTGGCTGCTATCTTCAAGTAAAAATCTGAAGCCTATCAAGCCAATTATGATGGTGCTTATTACTGTTGTTAAATATCCATTAACAGAAAAGCTTCGGGTGATGCTGCCCAGAAGAATGGTGATAAAGGTGCCGGTGAATGCGAGCAATATTGCAATGATAGCGAGTTGGTCTGAGCCGAACTTTTCAAGGAACAGTGTGAAGGCACAAACTCTGATCATGCCAATTGCTAGGCCAGACATGAACATGTTGCTAAACAGCAATGCAACGAGCGAAGATTCCTGGGGCCTGATCCCAAGTGCCTTTAGCCAGCCTGTGTTTGTTACTGTGTCTTGCGTTCCTGCCAAAAGGGTGACCCGTTTCGTGACTGATACATTATGCGTGTTTGATGCGTGGCCGCATACTGGGCAGTATAACCCCTGAACATTATCGCGTAAGCCTTTTGAATCAGCTACAGATGCTTTCGCTTACCTTGGTGAATCTGATAGTCTCTCCTGAGTCAAAAAAACGGAGTGTTCAATGTCAAAGGTAGGAAGCGAATCGAACCCGTTACGGGTTGCGATTATTGGGTCGGGGCCAGCTGGTTTTTATACTGTGAGCAATTTTCTAAAGCATACTGATTTGTGCGTCGAGATGGATATGTTTGAACGCCTGCCTACGCCCTTTGGCTTAGTGCGGGCTGGCGTTGCGCCGGACCATCAAAAATACAAAACGGTGACTCGCGCGTACGACAAGAGCGCCCAGCATCCATCGTTTAGATTCTTTGGTAATGTTGAATATGGTACCGATATTACTCTTGACGATTTGAAAAACCACTATCATCAAATCATGTTCGCAACCGGAGCCCCTTCTGATCGGAATCTAGGTATCCCTGGAGAAGACCTTATAGGTAGCCATTCTGCAACTGACTTTGTCGCCTGGTATAACGGTCATCCCGACTGCACTGATTTTGAGTTCGATTTAAGTCAAGAAAATGTTGCGGTCATTGGGCTTGGAAACGTCGCAATTGATGTCGCCCGAATTCTTTGTAAGACGGATGCCGAGCTAATGACGACCGACATGGCTGACTACGCGCTAGATGCACTGCGAGAGAGTAAGGTTAAGAACGTTTATGTATTGGGTCGGCGAGGACCGGCACAGGCAGCGTTCACACCGCCGGAAATAAAGGAAATGGGCGAGTTAGACGATGCAGATGTGTTTGTCCCCGTGTCTGAAGCGACCCTCGATCCTGCGAGTGAAGCCGAACTAGATGCTTCGGGCGATAAGAATGTGAAAAAGAATGTTGCTGCCATTGAAGATTTTTCGCAGCGCACGGTACATGACAAAAGTCGCCACCTTACGATTCGTTTTCTTGTTTCTCCGACCGAACTCATCGGTGACGATGGCAAGGTCAGTGCTATAAAGCTAGTGAAGAATGAAGCCTACGCTGATGAAAAAGGTGGTGTAAAAGCCAGAGCGACAGACCAGGAAGAGATTATTCCCGTCGGCATGGTATTCCGATCAGTAGGTTATCGTGGCGCGCCAGTGATCGATGTGCCTTTTGATGATTATAACGGAACGATAAGAAATACTGAGGGCAGAATTACCGATGATGACAATAATGCGCTAGCAGGCATGTACGTCGCGGGTTGGATAAAACGAGGTCCGACGGGTGTGATCGGGACCAACAAGACGGATGCTCAAGAAACCGTCAAGCATATGGCAGATGATGCACGGGCCGGCCTTTTCTTTGCACCTGAGAAATCAGCAGAGGATGTAGTTGCGCTCATCAAATCAAGGAAGCCCGATGTGATTACCTACATTGATTGGAACAAAATTGATCAGCACGAAGTCAGTAATGGTGCCGCTAGCGATCGTCCACGCGTTAAATTGACGAACATTCAGGCCATGCTTAACGTGCTTAAAAGCTAGTGCCCGTTCGGATAAGCTAATTCTTAGTGAGTTCGCTAAGAATTAGCTAAGGGTGGTTTGGAATTTAGAAGATTAGCATCAATTGGCCACTATTCCTTCCAGGTTGGTCGCGGTGTAACCAAGGGGAAGCGTCTTTCGAATTGATCGAATAGACCGCCCAACTTTGCAAGCGCCATAGCGTCTCCATCTATGGTCATAGTGCCTGCTTCAAGCAGTTCGGGCGCGGTTGTGAGTCGCAACATCAGCCTTTTGAAATCCAGCGTGGCTATTCCAAGCGTCGCTGCAGGTGATGGATGCTGCTTGTTGGGGAACGTATTGAGTACTGAATTCTCTATGCTCAATTGCATTGGTGCTTGATCGGTGAAGTTGAGATTAATATGTAGAATGAGACCGTCAGCCTGTTTGCTGTTAAGTCTGACAGCCAGGGTTTGAAACAGATTATAGATCGGCATGGCTTTTGCCATACTGTCAGTTGCGCTGAATTTTGCCCCGGGTTTTAGTCCGTTTCTGAGTTCCAGTGCGCCGCAAAGGTAGAAATTTCGCCAAGGCGCAGACTCTGATTGATAGCCCAGTTGTTCAAGGGTGTCCGCGAGTAGTGAGCGCCCTGCAACATGCTCCTGATCCGACATCACAACGTGATTTAACACTTCAGCTACCCATCGATATTCGCCTTTTTCGAACGATTTTTGTGCTTTTTCAACGACTGAATCTGCACCGCCCATGAAATCTAAATAGTGGCTAGCAACCTTCACTGGTGGCAACGGGTAGAGATGGGAAGGGTTGCCGTCAAAGTAGCCCAGGTACTTTACGTATACCGCGCGAGTATTGTGATGGACAGTGCCGTAATATCCTCGATTGTAAAACTCTTTCCCGAGCGAGTCTGGTAAGTCGACGTGCTCTGCAATTTCCTCTTTCGTATAGCCGTGGTTTGCAAGTCTTAAGGTCTGGTCGTGAATGTATTTATAGGTGTCACGCTGTTTGGTCATGTACTCTCTTACTTTTTCGCGCCCCCAAATCGGCCAATGGTGACTGGCAAATTGAACTTCGAGTTTGTCACCAAACAGTTCTACCGACTCGTTAATTTGGGCTGCCCATGCAAGCGCATCTCGAACCTGTGCGCCTCTTGGCGTGTAGACATTGTGCAAGTGATGGGACGTGATCTCAGACATACACAGAGCTTTGAATTGAGGGAAATAAAACACCATTTCTGCTGGTGCTTCGGTACCCATCGTCATCTGAAATTCTATCTCAATACCATCGATGGTCCTGGTTTCCCCTGTTTCTTTAACGATGTCGTTGGGAATCACAAAGCCCGTGGAACCCATCGATACGCCAGCACCAAGGCCGGTTGTTACCCAACCCGTGGGGGAGGGTTGTAAAAGGTTGCCGTACATATAGGTCGCGCGGCGAGTCATCGCGTTCCCCGCCAACACGTTTTCTGATAGCGCCTCATTTACATAGTCGACCGGGGCAAGTACTTGCACGCGTCCGGTTTCTGCATCTTCTTGGCTAATCACACCTAGTACGCCAGCAAAATGATCTGCATGGCTGTGGGTGTGAATAACCGCGATAACTGGGCGCTCTCCCAGTTGCTCATTGGCCAGTGCCAGACCGGCACTTGATGATTCGCTTGACGTCAGTGGGTCAATAATAATCCAGCCAGTTTCGCCTCTTATTAGGGTCATATTGGCTATGTCGAACGAGCGTATTTGGTAAATACCGTCTACGACTTCATATAAGCCATGGTGTTGAGCGTTGAGTTGGGCCTGCCGCCACAGCGACGGGTTTACCGTATCCGCCGCTTCACCTTTCAGAAAGCTTGTTTTGGTCAGATCGAAAGCTGGGTGGGGGCTTGAATTGTGGGGGATGATCATGGGTTCTATGGTGGCGATAAAGCCGCGTTTGGCATCTTCAAAGCTACGCTTGTCAGAAAAATCAAGTGAGTTCTTCACCGCATCATTTGCGCGTCGAGTGAATTTGGAGGCCGCTTTAGGTTTTGCTAGTGCTTCGGGTAATGGTGAGTAGGTCATTCTGAGCCTCTTAGGTATTTTCACTATTTTTGAATCAGATCTACCGTCGTTTAAGCGAACTATCCAGATCTTTAGTAATCGAAGATACTAGCAATATTGCGACTTTTTAAAAAGAGGGCAAAGTCCGTAGAGGTGTTTCGAAGGGATACAGGTAAATGCTCCAGAAATTGGAACTTGAACTTGAAGTTGAATCATCGACGGAGGAGACTTACCGGCTGATTGTGGCTTTGATGCGTTGCGTGCTATGCAGTTAACGCAGTCGATGGCAAACTATCGGTTCAATTCAAATTAAGACAATAACCCTAAAGCGAGGCACGAATGGCAATACAAGTAGGAGATAAATTACCTCAGGCAACTATGAAGGTAATGGGCGAGAAAGGACCGCAGGATATTTCAACAGATGATTTGTTTGCAGGTAAAAAGGTCGTTCTTTTTGCCTTGCCAGGCGCGTTTACCCCTACCTGTAGCGCGGCGCATTTGCCGAGTTATGTGGTAAATGCGGACAAAATAAAAGCAAAGGGTGTCGATTCGATTGTTTGTCTTTCGGTCAATGATGCGTTTGTGATGTCGGCATGGGGTGCCGACAAGAATGCTGAAGAACTTATTATGCTAGCCGACGGCAATGGCGACTTCACTAGTGCTGTGGGACTAGACATGGACGGTTCAGCATTTGGCTTAGGGAAACGGTCGCAGCGTTATGCACTTATTGCTGAAGATGGCGTCGTGACTGCGCTTCACGTGGAAGCACCTGGTGCATTTGAAGTCAGTTCAGCAGATGCGATGCTTGAATTGCTATAGTGAGTGATTGATCTCGGTTGGGGGCAACACTAGAAATGAAAGTTGTTGCTCCCGATCTGGGTCTTAATCACATCAATTTGAACCTGATCCAATTAATTGGGACCTGAATTGTCTGTTGTGACTCAGAATCGGAGATAAAGAATGGCTTTCATTAGCGGTAACCCTTACAGAGAAATATACAGGAGCTTAGTGATGAGATCTCTTGCGATAGTGTTTCTCACGCTGGCATGGTTACCAGCGCATGCGGAAGAGCCTGACTGGATGATTTTTGATCAAATCCTTGCAAAGTATGTTGCATCTGGAGACAAAGAAGGATTGACCGTTAACCTTGTCGATTACGAGGGCTTGTCCAGAGACCCGGGTTTTGCCGTCGTGGTTGAGCAAGTTAGGAATTTTGATGTTAAAAAGCTGTCGACCGAAAACGAGAAGTTAGCGTTTTATATTAATGCCTACAATATCCTCACGATCCAGCTGATTCTTGATAATTGGCCCACCAAGAGCATTAGAGACATTGGCGGTTTTTTCAAGGGTCCTTGGGATTACGTTATGCTAGTTAACGGCGATGGCAAGCTGACCTTGGATGACATCGAACACAAGATTATTCGTCCATTTGGCGACCCAAGAATTCATTTTGCAGTTAATTGTGCATCACTAAGTTGTCCAGATTTGCCGACCGAAGCATTTAAGGCAAAGACTGTACGCGAGCAACTTGAAAAGGGAGCGTTGAAATTTTTCCAACACAAAGGGAAAGGCGCGCGGCTCGATGGCGAAACGTTACGCGTAACTAAATTACTTGAATGGTACGGTGAAGACTTTGATGCTGGAGGAGGTATCGAGGTTTTTCTGAAGAAGTACGTGCCTAACGTTAAATTTGAAGACGTAGAGACCGACATTGATTACAGCTGGGTTTTAAACGCGCAATAGAACGGGCACGGGCGCGCATAGTACGCGCCCCAGGGCACGGGCGCGCATAGTACGCGCCCCAGGGCACGGGCGCGCATAGGTCGCTACAATATGAAGATATTCGCGACGATTAACTCGGCATTATCTAAGGTGTTATCTAAGGTATTATGTCAACACACTTTCTGAGAGGAGACGGATAAAATGGTAAAAAATAGGGAAATTCATCTGGTAAAACGCCCTGACGGTATGCCTGTAAATAGCGACTTTGCGTTGGTCGATGCCAACTTAAGTTCTCCAGCAGCGGGTGAAGTTTTAGTCCGTAATATTTATATGTCTGTGGACCCCGCCATGAGACCGCCAATGACTAATGGCCAAACAAAGCTGGATGTCGTCATGGAGTCGGGTGCCATTGGGCAAGTGGCAGAGTCGAAAAATACAGACTTTCCTGAGGGTAGCTACGTTCTGCATCGTGCAGGGTTCAGAGAATATCATCTCAGCGACGGCAAAGATTTGTCTCTTATCGTGCCAGAATCAGAATCTTTAACGGCTCATTTGCACGTACTAGGCATGACTGGATTGACAGCCTATGGCGGCTTGTTGGTCACGGGTGAGTTGAAGGAAAATGAAAATGTATTTGTTTCTGCCGCCGCGGGTGCTGTCGGTTCCGTTGCTGTGCAGATTGCGAAAATAAAAAATTGTCGGACTGTGGGTAGCTGCGGTTCTGATGAGAAAGTTAATTATTTGATCAATGAGTTCGGCCTTGATGGCGCTTTCAATTATAAGACCCAGTCGATATCGCGTTCATTACATGAGCTATTACCTGATGGCATTGACGTTTATTTCGAGAATGTCGGCGGTGCTCATCTTGATGCTGCAATGGGCCAGATGCGGCCAAAAGGGCGTGTACCTGTTTGCGGGATGATTTCAGCTTATAACAACAAAGGTGCCAGGTCCGAAGGTGTTACGTCGTTGTCGAATATGATCTACAACCGGATAACGATGAAAGGCTTCGTTGTCTATGAGTTTGCTAGCATGAAAGAGCAGTTCTTGTCTGATATGCGGCAGTGGATATCTGAAGGTAAAATGAAATATCAGGAAACAATCATGCAGGGAATAGATAATGCACCGAATGCTCTGATTGGTCTGTTGAAAGGTGAAAACTCAGGCAAAATGCTAGTTCAGATGGGTCCAGAGAATGTATAGGAATCTAATATGAGTATCGGGATCTGGGAGCCGGGCAACAAAAAATCAGTTGATATTGTTGAGCTTGAGAAGCTGATGGAGCTTCTCTCGTGTTTTCAAACGGCGGATCCTGAAAAATTGTCTGAATCCATGTCCGCTACTCAGGTTCAGACTAATGCTGGTTTGATGAACCTGAGTGAGGAAAGTTGGCAGAGTTGTGATTCATTGGCTGACGAAGCGCTTGAGCCCTTGGTTCGCTTCTTTACTTTGGCCGAAATGCAGCTGGCCGGTTGGGATAGCGGTGCTAAGTCACCAGTGATTTATTTGGTCAAAGTGATGAAGAAACGTGGTTTGTTTACCCCGGAGCTTCGTAAATGGATTAAGAAGAACAGTGACAATCGCTACATACCTAATGGTAGTGTTTTGTAAAATCCTTATAATGCCGGATTTCGGGAAATGCTGGACCTATGCGGTATAGCGGTGTTCCTTTGGTCTGAATTATTCACGAGGCAATGATGACATCTTCAAGAGTGGCAGAAATATCCCGCGACACCCTGGAAACTCAAATTCAGGTCTCTGTAAATCTGGATGGTACGGGGGAGCGAGAATTTGATACGGGTTTGCCGTTTCTAGAACATATGCTTGATCAGATTGCGCGGCATGGTCTGATCGACATCAAAGTGCATGCAAAAGGTGATCTTGAAATCGATGCCCACCATACCGTTGAAGATATTGGTATTACTTTAGGGCAGGCGATTACCAAAGCGGTAGGTGATAAAAAAGGCATCAATCGCTACGGTCATTCCTACGTCCCTCTTGATGAAGCGTTGTCGAGGGTTGTGGTGGATTTTTCGGGCCGACCAGAGCTTGAATTTCACGTCGACTTTAAGCGCTCTCATGTCGGCGGTTTTGATGTTGATTTGTTCCATGAGTTTTTTCAGGGGTTAGTTAACCATGCGAATATTTCTTTGCACATAGACGGCCTCCGTGGTGAAAATGTCCACCATCAGATTGAAACCGTATTTAAAGCTTTCGGGCGTGCGCTCCGAATGGCGCTTACCCGTGATCCACGGATGGGTGATGTTGTGCCATCAACAAAAGGGAGCCTATAAATGCAGATAATACCCGCGATTGACTTCAAGGACGGCAAGGTAGTCAACCTTAAACAAGGCCGCCTGGATGAACTGACAGCCTATTCTGATGACCCAGTTGGCATGGCTGACAAGTGGGTCGAGCAAGGTGCAGAGCGTTTACATTTGGTTGATCTTGATGGTGCGTTCAATGGGTTTCCTGTGAACCATGAGGCTATCGCCACGATTGCAAGGAATCATCCTTCTCTGACGATTCAATTGGGCGGAGGTATTCGTAGCGCAAAAATCATTGAGAGTTATTTAAATGCGGGCGTTGACCAACTTATTATTGGAACAAAGGCCGTCGAGACACCGGAATTCGTTGGTGAGATGTGCCGTCAGTTTCCGGGTCACATTATGATTGGTCTAGATGGGTTGCACGGTATGGTGGCGATCAACGGCTGGAAAGAGGTGACTGAAGTCTCCGTCAAAGCGTTGGCGGCACTATTTGAAGCAGACGGTATAGAAGGAATTGTATTTACTGACATCGGCAAGGACGGAATGATGGGAGGGATCAATCTTCAATCGACCAAAGACTTGGCGGATGGTCTCTCTGTCCCGGTTATTGCTTCTGGCGGAGTTACAGACATTCGTGATATTGAAGCCCTGCTTAAGCTTGAAGAGAGAGTCGATGGTGGAATCGTTGGGGTCATCACGGGTCGTGCTATATACGAAGGAACGCTTGATTTAGCAGAGGCGATTGCACTGACCCGCGCGAAACGAGAACTGTAGACCCTAACTAGTTCTGATACCTGCACGATTTGTATTCTTTCAACCGCAAGCACTGGGATCGCTTTCTCAAGATAATCCAGTGTGACGGCATGTGGATGTCCGATAGCGATTGCAGAGCCGTTTCGATGAGCGACTGCGATTAGCTTTTTGAACTCGATATCAATTGCCGCAGTATCCTGCACGTTGTCCAGAAATATATCGCGGCTAGATGATTTTACCCGGTGTAACTGGGCAATATTTGAAGCAATACTATATTTTGTCGTTCTTGAATCTACGAAAAAAAGCCCCTGGTTCTTAATTTCTTTCATTAACCAGGACATCTGCACTGGCTCCTGAGTCAAGGAGCTTCCCATGTGGTTGTTGATGCCGCTCAAATTTGGGATATCGTTGATTGCTGCAATCAGCACCTTGAGAAACTCAGGTTTTTTGAGTTTAGCGGTTAGTGCGCCTGGCCCAAGAGGATACTCTTGCACGTTAGACATGGGCAGATGCAACATGACCTGCTTGCCTTTATCGTGTGCCAGTCTGGCGAGTTGCTGACTGTAGCTTGTATGGGGAAGTACGGAGTAGGTGAGGGGAGCTGGAAGCTCAATTGCCCTTTTGCCGCGCGCTAGATTGTGGCCCATGTCATCGATAATAATTGCGACATATGCGACTGGGCCAGGAAGTGATGCAGCCGCAAGAGTGAATTTCGAGAAAGCGCAAAAACAGATCAGGGTAAAATAGTGTGTAGTTTTCAACGATTCGGTGCCGTCGACATCCGTGTGGACATAATACTCACTAGCCTTTGGGTTGTTTGCTTTTTGCCGCGAGTATATTGATGCCCTTTAGTAACGTGAGGGCTTCATTCAGCTGGTAGTCCGTAGTTGATAGATCCACTGTGTCATCATCTTTGTCTTCGGCAACGACTTCGGGGTTTTTATCTCCGTTAGCCAGGTGTCCTGCCAAATCTTTTTCTTTTATTCTAAAAGGGTTAGATTTCACTTTGGTAACAGTCGAGCGTTCAACCCAGATGTCAGGGACAATGCCTTCGGCCTGTATTGACCTTCCGTTAGGTGTAAAATATAGCGCTGTTGTTAGCTTTATTGCTATTTCATTATTGAGGGGTAGCACTGTTTGTACAGAGCCTTTGCCGAATGTGCTGGTGCCCATGATGACCGCGCGTTGATGATCTTGTAGTGCTCCGGCGACAATTTCTGAAGCTGATGCAGTGCCTTCATTTACCAACACGATTAGCGGTACACCTCTTGTTTGATCAAGTGTTGAAGCATTGTAACGTTGTGCTGATTGAGATAATCGTCCTTCCGTGTATACAATCAAGCCATCGTCAATGAACACATCTGATACTTCGACTGCTGTTTGCAAAAGACCGCCAGGATTATTACGCAAGTCTAATACTAGGCCGAACAATTTTCCCTCTTCGGTGAGCTTATCAACGGCGCTTCTGACTTCTTGGCCTGTGGCACTCTGAAACTGGGCAATCCTAATATAGCCGAAGCCATCTTCGAGCAGTCGCTGTTTGACACTCGCCACTTGAATGATTTGACGAGTGAGTGTGATGTCTAATGGTTGGGTTTCGCCTTCACGAGCTATCGATAGCTGCACATCACTGCCGGGTTCTCCGCGCATCGCTTCGATTGTTTCGCTTAAAGACATGCCTTTAACCGTCACATCGTCTATCTGTAAAATGACATCACCGGACTCTAGGCCGGCTTTTTGTGCAGGGGTGTCATCCATGGGTGAGATAATAGTGACGAATCCCCTATCCATGCTGACCTCAAGCCCGACGCCACCATAGTTGCCAGTGGTATTTTCTTGTAAATCTGAAAATGTACTCTTATCGAGATAAGCTGAGTGTGGGTCTAGTTGAGAGAGAAGACCTTTTATCGCATTTTCGAGCAGTGTTCGGTCATCAATTTCTTCGACGTATGCAGTACTAATGCGATCAAATGCTTCAGCGAAAACCCTGAGTTCATTCAACGGTAGGCGCGGAGAAAGCGCTTTGGTATCTTCTGATTCAGTAAGGAAGGTTTCCGCTGGGTCGCTGGGTTGCTCAGATTCCATCCCGAATGCAATCGGACAAGTACTCAGTCCGAGGGCGAGCAGGATGACTGGAAGAGAATGTTTCATAGTGTTGCTACCTTAGGGGCGTTCTTATAGTTGATCTTAGGATCAACGCTCAGCCCGAATGTTTTTTGAGGTGCGGCGACAGGGTTAAGCTGCGCCACGATTTCTGGTTTTGCACCATTGTTGAGGGTTGGTTGGCTTGCCCTCATTTCTAATTTCAAAATAAAGGCCCGATTCCAACTGGCCGCCAGTATCTCCAACGGTTGCGATAATTTCTCCCGCTGTAACCCAGTCTCCAGTTTCTCGGTATAGCACTTGATTGTGTCCATATAATGACATGTAGCCTTCACCGTGACTAATGATCAGCAGTAGGCCGAAGCCACGTAACCAATCAGAAAATACCACCCTGCCATAGTGCACAGCATGAACAGGATCGCCTGTTTTTGCAGTGATGATGATACCGTCCCATTTTAATTTACCATCACCTCTGCTGCTGCCGTATCGATTTTTAATCGTGCCCGAAACTGGCATTAACAGGTTACCCTTACGACTTGAAAACGCGATTGTGTCAATTTGCGTGGGCAAGTTGCTAACGCCCTCGGCAATGCGCGCCAATAGATCTTCCAGTTGTTTCTGATCCTTTATGCTGTTTTCTAATCGTGTACCAGCACGCGTGATTTCAATATTAAGCGATTTGATTGTTGCTTGCCTTTCCTTCTGTTCCGATTCTAGTGCGCCACGTTCAGTACGTAGTGATTGCCTGTCCAGATTCAGCTTTGCTGATTGATATTCGAGCTGTTCCGTTATTTGGTCAAGTTCTGTAAGTATCTGATTATAATCTTTTATTCGCTTGGTTCTGGCCTCGCTAATGTAGTCATAGTAGGTCAGCATTCTTGATAGTTTATTCGGATCTTCCTGGTTTAGGAGTACTTTCAGATAAGGCTGGTTACCCAGTTGATAGGAGGCTCTGATCTGAGCCTTTAACTGTATTTTTTGCTTATCTCTCTGTACTAGCAGGTTGTTTTGTTGTTCGCTGTACTGGCCGATTTTTTCTTTACCGACCTTCAGGTCGCGCTCGATGTCGTCTATTTTGTTGATCGTGTTATTGATTGTCTTTTCATTCTTCTCGAGTTCTTGCTCTAGCTCTGAGCGAGCGCCTTTCGTGGTTTTCAACATCTCTTTGAATTTCGAGATCTCGGCCTCAAGTGCTTTTAGTTCCTGTTCTATCTCCTTTGGGCTTTTTGACGGCGCAGTGGCGTCTGGTGAGGAGGTTTGGTCTGCAGCGCCTATGTAAGTTGTAAAAGTAGCCAGCACACAAACTAGCAACACTCGCATGATGCTGGGCAAGAAGCTTCTGCTTGAGTGAGTATTCGGCAAAATTGGAGCGAACAATTTGATATGCAATCCTTTGATTCTCTTGTTGTCGGTTTAGATGTCGGTTTAGATGTCGGTTTAGGCGTCGGTGTTGGTTATGTGATCATAGGGTTATTTTGCACTTACTTTATCTAAACTGCGAATTAGGCTGGTTCCCGACATCTCTGGCGGTTGAGGAAGGTTCATCAGTGTTAGTAAGGTCGGTGAGATATCGGAAAGCTTGCCAGTTTGTGCGTTGTTAAACTCAACAGCCATTGCTCCGACGTACACGAGAGGCACAAGTTCAGATGTGTGAGCAGTATGTGCCTGTCCTGTCTTATGATCGCTCATTTGTTCAACATTGCCATGGTCGGCAGTGATAAGGCAGTGTCCGCTGACGCCCTCGATTGCATTGGAAATTCTGAGTAAACAATGATCTAGGCATTCAACTGCTTCAATGGCAGCCTTAAGATTGCCTGTATGGCCTACCATATCTCCGTTAGCGTAATTGCACACAATGAGATCAAACTTGCCTGACTCGATAGCATCAACTAATTTATCGGTAAGCTCGGGCGCGCTCATTTCAGGTTGTAGATCGTATGTTGCGACGTCTGGCGAAGGTATCAGAATACGCTCTTCCCCTTCGAGCAATGCTTCTTTACCACCGGAAAAAAAGAAAGTCACGTGGGCATATTTTTCAGTTTCTGCGATACGAAGCTGTGTTTTTTGATTTAGTGCAACATATTCGCCAAGCGTATTGGTTAATGATTCTGGCGCGAATGCACAAGGACAATCAATATCGGCCGCATATTGAGTCAAGGTAATAAATTTGGCAAGTTTAGGCGTCTTATCACGACTAAACCCTGAAAAGTCAGGCGCAACGAAAGCCCGTGTTATCTCACGCGCACGGTCTGCTCGGAAATTCATAAATATCATAGTGTCGCCATCGTTGATGCTTGTGCGTGCACCGTCAATGAGAATTGATGTAGGTTTTACGAACTCATCTGATTCATCCCGGTCGTAGGCGAGCATGAGTCCTTCTTCTGCGGTGTTTGCCTGATACTGCGCTTTTGCCTCTGTCAGCAGTTCATAGGCTGACGCGACACGATCCCAGCGGTTGTCGCGGTCCATAGCATAGTAGCGACCAACAATAGAGGCGATACCCCCCTGTCCCAATGATTTAATGTGTTCATCCAGCAATCTTAATGAGGCTTGTGCACTTCTCGGTGGTACGTCACGGCCATCGAGGAAAGCGTGTAAATAAACCCGCTCGGCACCGCCATCAAAAGCCATCGTGATTGCGGCTTTTATATGATTCTGATGGCTGTGAACGCCTCCGTCCGAAACAAGGCCCATAATGTGAACTGCAGCATGATTCTCTTTTGCTTCATTGATTGCGTTCAAAAGCGTTGAATTGTTGAAGAAAGTTCCGTCTGTAATAGCTTGAGAAATTCGGGTAAAGTCTTGATTCACGATTCGTCCAGCACCAAGATTCATGTGCCCAACTTCAGAATTGCCCATTTGTCCGGGCGGTAAGCCAACATCTAGTCCCGAACCAGAAATGAGCGTATGAGGTCGGTTCTGCCAGAGGTTGTCCCAGATTGGTGTTTCTGCAAGTAGAATCGCATTTGAATCCTTCTCTTCCCTGTGTCCCCAACCATCAAGTATAAGTAACAAATGGGGTGTTCGGTTCGATGCGGTGACGTTGATGTTTGTCTCAGCAGGATTTGAAGTTGAAGCTTCAGGCATAGGAAGAGTCTCGTTGAATCGGGAATAAAGTTTAAATACGCTTTCTGAAAATGAATTTTACGTCCTTTAGTGTATACTGCGCGACTGTTTTTAAGCTGGTCCCTGGCAAGTTAGGTGTGACTTTATGATTGAGCAAATATTTGAGTTTATCGGAAATCATTATATTCTGGTTGGTACTTTCGTTTTTCTTGCGGTGGCGTTTTTCGTTAACGAGGGCAAGCAAGGTGGCTCTTCCATCTCAACGTCTTCAGTAGTTAACATGATAAATCGTGAAAATGCTGTCGTTCTGGATATCCGAGATGGAAAGGAATTCGGCGCTGGGCATATTGTCGATGCCATTAACATCCCTCTATCTAGCCTGGACAATAGGGCATCAGAACTTGAAAAACACAAAGAAACACCGATTGTGATTGTTTGTAAAATGGGTCAAAGCTCAAGCGCTGCTGGGAAAAAGTTGAAAGCGCTGGGCTATGAACAGATTCATCGGTTGTCTGGTGGCATGGCAGAATGGTCTGCTGCTAATCTGCCACTGATTAAGAGCTAATTTGTTGCTATTCATGCGTTGGAGAATCAGGAAATGAATAATCTAGTCACAATGTATACAACCCGGTTTTGTCCATTTTGCGTTCGTGCGAAGCAGCTTCTTAGTCAAAAGGGTGTGAAGTTTCAGGATTTAGCTGTCGATGGGAACCCTGAGTTAAGACGTGAGATGATGAATAAATCAGGTCAGCATACGGTGCCCCAGATTTGGATAGGAGACTATCACGTCGGCGGATGCGACGAGCTTATGCAACTTGAACGCCAAGGTAAACTAGATGAACATCTAGCGGGACAAAAAGCCGATTAAGTATTTCAGACATTTAGTGATCTCAGTCATAGCCTCTGAAATTTCGAGTTCGTCGGTATTATTAACTAATTCAATTTTAAAGTTTGCTCGAGGATCAAGGCCTCGAGTATCTGGAGCATATCAATGAGTGATCAACCGCAAACAACAAATGAAGGCGCAGAAGGCGCGCAGTTCGCGCTTCAACGTATTTATGTCAAGGATGCGTCCTTTGAATCACCGCGAGCTCCTGCCTGTTTTGTTGATCAATGGAAACCTAAGGTCAACCTGGACCTAAATACTCGTCACAGCCGGTTGGAGAATGATGTATTCGAAGTCGTTCTCCATGTCACCATTACGACCCGAAATGAAGCTGACGAAGTGATGTACCTTGCAGAAGTTCAGCAAGCAGGAATCTTTCTCATCAAGGGATTGGGTGACGAAGCGTTGTCACAGACTTTGGGCAGCTTTTGCCCCAGTGTACTTTTCCCCTATGTTCGCGAGGCTATTGATTCACTGGTACTTAAGGCAAGTTTTCCGCCGTTAATGTTAGCGCCCGTTAACTTTGACGCAATTTACGAACAGTCCAAGCGTCAGCGGTCAGAACAGCAACAGGCTAATCCAGCGCCGATAGTTAACTAGTAATCATCCAGAAACTAAGATCTCCATGGTTACTTCCCGACAACCTATTGATTCCTAAACCAACAGATCTGAAAAGTCTGGGGAATTTACGTTTGAAGCGGTATTTACGGACGGGAACCAACTAGTCACCTAATCTAAACCCCTAATAGTCTAAACCCTTAGGCTAAGATTCTTAATCTAAGTGCCACCGACGAAATTTAACTGTCGCCAGGCTTCATAGACGAGCACTGATGCGGCATTTGAAAGATTCATGCTGCGTGAATTCTCGCGCATAGGAATACGGATTCTTTGCTCTTCGGGTAAGGCGTTAAGTACTTCATCGGGGAGTCCTCGAGTCTCCGGTCCGAATAGCAATACATCATTTAGCGCAAATTCAACTTCTGCATAGTGTCGTTTACCCTTAGTTGTGACAGCGTAAATGCGTGACCCAGATAAGGCCTCTATTAACGCTGCAATCGAATCGTGAAGCCTAATCTCAGCCCATTCATGATAGTCCAGGCCTGCCCTTCTTAACCTTTTGTCATCTAGTTCAAACCCCATGGGCTCGATGATATGTAGATCTGCGCCTGTATTAGCACATAGTCTGATGATGTTTCCGGTATTCGGCGGTATTTCTGGTTCAAACAAAGCAACGCTAAGCATCAGGTCTTCCGGTTTTGGGGCTTTGGGGTAAGTTTAATTCTAGTATGCGTGAATGTCGAAATCATAGTCTACACTTCTTAGAGATAGTATTACTTGTTGCTTAGTTAACTTGGCGAAAGCCTGCATATGAGTACGTTTAAGAGGCGAGAGATTCTGTGTTTGGATTTAATAAGCGAAAGAAAAAACGTGCCGGGCGATTGGGTATCGAAATTAGCCCTGTAGGCATCGCGGTTGCAACAATAAAACCGGGTACTGACGAAAGTAAAGAAGCATGCGAATGCTACTTTATTGAGGGTACAGACTTGGCGGAAAATGGCCGAGCACTGAAGCAATATATCAATAATATGGAATGTCAGGATCTGCCAACGAATATCGTGTTGCACCCTTCGATGTACAAGCTATTTTACATTCGGCGTCCGGATGTGGACGAAGCAGATCTGAGTGATGCCGTTAAATGGCAGCTCAAGGATCAGATCGATGGTCCTCTTGGCGAGGTGTTGGTGGACTGCTTCTCATTGCCGGAAGACGCATTTCGCGGCTCAGATAAAATGGTGTATGCAGTGGTCGCAGAAAGATCATTGGTCGAACAAGCCACCCGCGCGGCACTTGATGCAACTGTCGACGTTAAATCAGTCGATATTTGTGAGCTGGCAATGAGGAATATTGTAAATATGCTTGAGGCAGATACGAAAGGAGCTGGGGCTGCGCTACTGCATATGCGAAACAGTGATGGAACAATTAACCTGAGTCAGGGAGGAGATTTGTATCTGACCCGACAGCTGGAGTCAGGGCTTACGATGCTTGAGATGGCCGATGATACCAGCCAAGAAGAAATATTAGACGAGTTGCTGCTCGAAATTCAGCGTTCTCTGGATTATTACGAT
Source organism: Candidatus Azotimanducaceae bacterium (assembly GCA_047629195.1). Lineage (GTDB taxonomy): Bacteria > Pseudomonadota > Gammaproteobacteria > Pseudomonadales > Azotimanducaceae > UBA4582. Next base: position 66,467 of record JBLHWY010000006.1, on the reverse strand, counting down.
AATCAGCTAAGGAAAGGCAATATTCGGAATGTGGTGCTAGGTCCAACTCGGCTTGATTCAACATTGGTAGGTAATCATCTTAGAGATCGACTGGGTATGGATGTCACAGTTATAGATCTGAATGAGCTTTTTGAGATGAAAGAGCCAATTTCTGGCGAATTACAGAATCAGTGTTTTTCCGCAGTGGGAGCCGCGAATTCACAGACAATTCATTAATGCTTGAAAAATAGCCTGTACATGGTTTCTACGCGAATAAGGTTTCAAGGATAACAAGGACGATGATTCAACAAATAAATCTCTATGCAAAATTGGATATGCAGCAAACCGCACTAGTTGTATTGCCTTTTGTTGTTGGCGGGTGGCTGTTGATCATACTGGTGTATGGGGCTTTCGCAGGCATGGAGTTCTATAGCCAGCAAAAGCAGTTAGGTTTCGTGCAAACGCTTGAGGCTGCCAATGAAGCTGTTCGGCTTAAGATTGCGGAGAAACCAAACGTCGATTATGCGAACGAATTACAAAACGAAAATGTACAAGTCGCGCTGGTGAATAAGGAGCGGATAGTTAAAGCCAAGCTTATCGCGCTGTTGAAACGGAGCCAACATGGGACAAAAGTCCCTTTCTCTGAATATTTAGACGGGCTGGCCTCTCAGCATATTCAAGGGGTGGCGTTAGCAAAAATTAGCTATAAAGGCAGCGCAATTGGCGGTTCCTCAGAATTTATTATGGCAGGTAATGCTTCAAAAGCAGAAAAGGTGCCCCTCTACCTTGAGCGGTTGGGTGCTGTTGCTGCGTTTGATGGGATGGCGTTTAAAAAAGTAATTATTGCCGAGGCCGAGGCCGATGATGAGGTTTCGTTCGAAGTCACCAGTTGGACAGAAATTTGATATGAGGATGATGAAGCCAAAAGAGTTAGTTCAAAAATTCGAAGAAAGCAGTCTGCGCGAACAAGTTCTTATTGGGCTAGCAGGAGCGGTCACCGTTGTCTTTGCGCTTCAATTTCTAATTATTGATTCTTTGATAAATGAAACAGAAAAGGTAGAAAGACGTGTTGTCTCGCTCTCGAATACGCAGATGAGTCTGCAGAAGAAACTTACCTATGAACCAAAAGAAAAGATCGAGTTGAGGCAAAAGAAGAAAGAGTTTTTAGTGCAAAGGCAAAGAGTTGCCGAACTTGATCGTCAGCTAAGTGATTTATCTAGCCTGCTGGTTGCCCCTGACGTGATGCCTAGCTTGCTTCAATCACTGGTGGCTACCAGTGATATGAAAATGGTTGCATTTGAAAATATGGTACCTCAGCCTTTGCTTGCACCTGAAAAGAGTTCGTCACTGAATTCAGACAGCAATTCAAATTCAACTTCTCAAGTTGGCAAACCTTTGCAGCTCTTCAGGCATGGTATGTCAATACAATTAAGGGGTAGTTTTTCGAGCTCGTTGAAATACTTGAAAAGCGTAGAGTCTCAGCCCTGGGGTTTTGTATGGAACTCGCTTGACTACGAAGTTGATAGTTATCCGAGCGGAAACCTGACAATTAAAATTGAAACCCTGAGTACTGACCAACATTGGTTGGGTGTTTAATGTTGTTATTAGCATTACTTTTCATACTGTGTATGACTGATATTGAAACTGCATTTGCGGCAGAGGTAGTGTCCCGTGATCCAACAGATCCTTCTGGCAATGGTGGTTCTGCGATCTCCATGTTAAGAGTGGAGAAGGAGAGAACCGGCCTCCCCAAGTTGAGCACAATTATTCTAGGTGAGTCTTCAAGACTAGCGGTGATTGATGGAAAAAGAATAAGAGAGAATGATCGAGTTGGTGTCTATGTCGTGAAAAGGATCTCCCGAAAAGAAGTTGTATTGCAAAAATCGGGGGAAGAGCTTCGTCTTCTATTGCCCAAACATGTTGAACAGGATTTCGAAAAGCATCGTATTAACGAAGATGTAACGCTAGTGAAAAACAGTAATCCGAAAGCGTCATGATTGACGTTCTTAAAATAAATAGAGTGAATACGCGGTCTGTAAAAAGGAATGAGATGAGAAAAACACAATGGATAATGCATCGAGTGATGCTTACAGCTAGTTTTCTGTTTGGACTAGGTGGTTGCGTAACAATGGAAACAATGCGCCAGACTGATTCTCAAATCGAAGCGCTGGTTGCATCAATAGATCCAGTGCCAGAAATGCGAAAGGATACAGTCAGGAAAGAGGAGAAAGCGTCAAAACTGCTTGAGGTATTCAAAAACAAAAATCGATTTGACGTTGCAGCCGTTGATGTGCCGATTAGCATTTTTCTCATGAGCTTGGTGGAGGAATCTCCTTACAACATGGTGGTTCACCCGGAAGTTGATGGCTTCGTTAGTCTGGAGCTAAGACAAGTTTTGATTGCGGAAGTACTTGAGATTCTCCAGCAAACAAACAATCTCTATGTTGAATTATCAGGCAGTATCATCAGTGTGTTGCCGAATCAACTTCAGACCAGAATATTTACCCTCGACTATGTGAACTTGCAGCGTAATGGTATTTCAGAAATGCGGGTGAGTACAGGCAGCATAATGGAAGCTGGATCGGGTGGTAATTCAAACAATCAAAATTCAAACAATCAAAATTCCAACAATGCAAATGAAAGCAATGGCGGCAACCAGGGTTCTAGCGAGGTGGTTGGTTCAAGAGTGAGGACAGAGAATACGTCCAAATTGTGGAGCGACCTGAGACTAGCTATCAAATCGATTATAGGCAGTAGAGATGGTCGAAATGTTGTTGTAATGGAACAGGCTGGTGTGATTGTCGTTAGAGCAATGTCTAACGAGATTGCTTCGGTAGCGAGCTTTCTCGCGATGTCAGAACGGTCTTTGCAGCGCCAGGTAATTCTTGAAGCGAAGATTCTTGAGGTGGCTTTGAGTCAATCTTTTCAGAGCGGTATTGACTGGAGTGAGTTGGGTCAAATAAGCGGTGCTGATGGTGGTTTGGTCAGTACTGCGTTGGATGGGCCGCGGATACAAAATCCTGATGGGTTAGGTGGTGTTTTTGGTGTTGGGCTACAGTTGACAGATTTTACAGGCATCATGGAGTTGTTGGAAACCCAGGGAGTTGTAAAGGTTTTATCTAGCCCCAGAATTGCAACGATTAATAACCAGAAGGCCGTGATTAAAGTAGGTACCGATGAGTTTTTTGTTACTGATGTAACTTCTACAACAACAACAGGCAATGCCACGACGACGACGCCAAGTGTCACACTAACGCCATTTTTCTCGGGTATTGCGCTCGATGTAACTCCGCAGATTAGCCGTTCTGGTGATGTTATCTTGCATATACATCCTACAGTGAGCGAGGTTAATGATCAGACTAAAGTTGTCACAATTGGTGATGACACAGTGAATTTACCTCTGGCTCTCAGTACTATTCGAGAGTCAGACAGTATCGTTAGAGCTAAAAATAATCAGGTTATCGTTATTGGCGGGTTGATGAAGTCTTCTGGCGGCAATCAAACTGCGGGGCCCCCCGGGTTTGGTGGTGTGCCTGGCCTTGGTTTTGCTTTTTCTCAAAAAAGGAAAAATTCTCAACAAAGTGAGTTGGTTATTTTAGTCCGGCCGATTGTGTTGGATGAGCAGAAGCAGTACGAGCAGGTTTCTGATTCACTACAACGCATTAGCAAGATGGGCTTCTGATGTCACAACCGGGCAAAAAATTACGGATTGGTGATCTGCTAATTCAACAAGGTGCCATTACTGAAGATCAATTGGTAGCGGCACTAGCGCAGCAGAAAGAATCAGGTCAGCGTCTCGGCCGAACATTGTCAGATATGGGTTTCGTTGAAGAAGACCAAATGCTCGCGATTTTGTCGAAGCAACTTAATATACCTTTTGTCGATCTTGGTCGGTTTAAGTTCAATGCTGATTTGGTCAAAAAGCTACCAGAGACCATGGCTAGGCGGTTCCGTGCGATTATATTGGAGGATCAGCGTAAAGATCTTTTAGTTGGCATGACCGATCCTATGGATATATTTGCAGTAGATGAATTGTCCAGGCTGTTAGGCAGGAGTATCAAGCAGGCCGTGGTACGCGAAAGTGAATTGCTAGCGTCGCTCGATGTTGTTTATCGTCGAACTCAGGATATTGCAGATCATGCTGAAGAATTGGAAGTTTCTCTTGGAGTTGCATCGGAAATCTTTAAGCTGGATCAATTGTCTACGGAGGGAGACGACGCGCCAGTAGTGCGTTTGTTGACCTCGATTTTTGAAGATGCTGTTCAGATAAAAGCTTCGGATATTCACATTGAACCCGATGAAGATGTGCTACGGATACGTCAGAGGGTTGATGGTGTTCTGCAAGAGCAAGTGATGAAAGAAACTCGTGTCGCAGCAGCGCTGGTATTAAGGTTGAAGCTACTTTGCGGGCTGAATATTTCTGAAAAAAGACTGCCGCAAGATGGCAGGTTTGAGATGGAAGTTAAAGGCAAAAAGGTTGATGTTCGACTGTCTACGATGCCGCTGCAGTTCGGTGAGGCAGTGGTCATGCGATTGTTGGACCATTCCAATCAAATGACAGATCTCAATCGAATAGGCATGCCGCATATATTGCTCGAACGATTTCAAAGACTTATTCGAAAGCCCAACGGGTTGATTCTGGTAACAGGTCCAACGGGAAGTGGTAAGACTTCAACTCTTTACGGTGCTTTAAGCGAGCTCAATACTCCTGAACGAAAAATAATCACTTCCGAGGATCCGATTGAGTACCGTCTGCCCAGAGTCAATCAAGTGCAAGTCCGGAGCGCTATTGGTTTGGATTTTTCAACAGTCCTGCGGGTGGCGTTACGTCAGGACCCTGATGTTATGTTGATTGGCGAGATACGGGATAAGGAATCGGCTCAGATCGCGTTGCGTGCCTCGATGACTGGTCATCTTGTGCTCTCGACACTCCATACTAGCGACGCAGTATCAAGTGCAACTCGCTTAGTTGACATGGGAGTTGAAGGCTTCCTAGTTGCTGCTGCATTGAAGGCAGTGTTGGCACAACGCTTGATTAGAAAGAATTGTGAGTATTGTATAGAAGAATATCAGCCAGATGAAATAGACCTTGAGTGGGTTGTTGGTCGAGGTGTTAAAAACAAAAATGGCGATAAGACTGTTTTTAAAAGAGGTAAAGGTTGTTCGCGCTGTAATAATACTGGCTACTTGGGCCGGGTTGGCATATTTGAAATGTTGGAGATAACGCCTCAGATGGCTGCTGCATTGAGGGACTGTGATACAACGAAACTTAATGCACTTGCTAACAGTGATAGTCGTTATGTTCGTCTACATAAAGCCGCCATGCAATATGCTCTCAGAGGTGAAACTACAATTGAAGAGGTGGCGCGAGTAGCGGGAGAATTAGAAGACTACGACATTCCTTCTCCTGAAGCTCCTCAGCAAAGTACACTTCATCAAACTGATATATCGCAGTCTGCTTCTTCAGGTGTTGAATTACAATGAGCACCTATGCTTATAAGGTCCGAGATGGTCAAGGCAAAACGATTGTCGGTAAAATCCATGCCGCCAACGATGATGCCGCTGCGACTGAGCTTATTGGCTCGGGCTTAACGCCAATCTTAATCGAAGAGGTTGCAGATAAGTCTACGGAAGAATTCGACCTGAATTCTCTTTTTCGCTCGAGAAAGATAGAACTTGAAGAGCTTATTATGTTCAGTCGGCAAATGTACAGTTTGTCGAAAGCTGGCATTCCATTGTTACGAGCTTTGAACGGTCTAATGGAATCATCAACAAATGAGAAGCTGAAGGAGACGATCAACGAACTTGCATCGGACCTTGAAGGTGGGCATCCACTTGCTCATGCGATGAGTGGACATCCTAATGTTTTCTCAGATTTATATGTTTCGATTATTCATGTTGGGGAAAATAGCGGAAGACTTGAAGAAGCATTTCAGCAGATTGCCGCGTATTTAGAGTTGGAACGTGAAACGATGAAACGTATTAAGTCAGCGACGCGCTATCCCACGTTTGTGATCATCGCCATGGGCATCGGTTTGGTCATTATTAATATATTTGTCCTGCCGGCATTTTCTGGCGTGTTCGAGAAGATGGGAGCGGAGTTACCCTGGCAAACAAAATTGTTGATGTCTGGTTCGAACTTCATGCTCGAATACTGGCCCTTTCTACTGGGTGGTTTCGCTATGATAACACTGGGTGTACGTCGTTGGGTTTCAACTGATAAAGGCAGGTTAATTTGGCACAGGTGGAAATTGCGTTTGCCACTTGTCGGTGGGTTGTTTGAGCGTATACATTTGGGAAGATTCTGTCGTTCTTTTTCGATGATGCTAAAGTCAGGCGTACCTATTATTCAGGGGTTGAACGTTGTCAGTTATGCCCTGGGGAATGACCACATGGCCGGATATGTTCGTGCTATGAGAATAAGTATAGAGCGTGGAGAAAGCTTTTTGCAGGCATCCATCGCCTCGAAATTGTTTACCCCGTTAGTGTTACAGATGATCAGCGTCGGAGAAGAAACTGGTGGTGTTGATGAAATGCTGGGTGAAGCGGCTGACTTCTACGAGCAGGAAGTTGATTACGAGCTTAAAGGGCTTGCTGATGCGATCGAACCGGTGCTCATCATTGGAATCGGAGCGATGATTCTGGTTTTGGCACTAGGCGTGTTCCTCCCTCTATGGGACTTGTCATCGGCAGCATCCGCTCGGGGTTAATTGACTGATTCATGGTTTTTGATAACCAAATGCGTTAAGAGCTAGGTTTTTATTTCATTTCTGTATAAAAAATCCAAAAATTTCTGACAACTTTCGATCGAACACTTATTTGCTTGTCTACACTTAAATCTAGTAGGAAATATGCCTACGCCAATTTTCAGGAGCGATTTAGAAATGAGAAAACAAGAAGCGGGTTTTACAATTATCGAATTGGTTGTCGTGATCATTCTGTTAGGCATTATGGCTGCGACTGCACTACCTAGATTCATGGATGTTACAGATGAGGCTCATACCTCAGTAGTTAACGGTGTCCAAGGCGGTTTGCTATCGGGCATGTCTTTGTATCGGGCACAATGGATTGCTGAAGGAGAGCCTCTTAAAGATACGATCATTGTCGACTTTGGTAGCTTGAGAGTGAATGATGCAGGTTATCCCTACGGTACAGCTGACAACAGCGGTGGCACAAGCACCGTCACCGATGAAGATGATTGCGTGGCAGTTTTCCAGAACGTTTTACAAGCAGGTGCACCGGACATTACCGCCCGAGCAGCCGCTGCTAACGTTATAGGTAATACCACAGATTTTGCTGGAGTCGCAGCAGCGCCTAATTGTGTTTACTATTATACAGGTAAGATTAGTGCTTCTGGTGATACGATACCGACACTGACATATTCATCAACGACCGGTAGTGTCGTGCTCGCTACAGCCACGCTGCCTTAGTCTGGTCTGACTAGCTGAGTGGTTGAGTTAGCTGTGATACGTCGTCGGGCTCCTGCCGTACTCACTGGGCTGCAATCTGTGAAGTATAAATACTTAAACGACGGTTTTACTGTAATTGAGTTAGTTGCTGTCTTGGTTCTGATTGGCATCTTAGCTGTGACCAGTTTCAGCCGATGGTTTGGCGTAAGTTCATTTGATTCAGCTGCGACTGCAGCAGACATTTCTACAGTCGCACGGCTAGCTCAACGAATTGCCGTTTTTAAGCCTGGAAATATCATTACCTTAGAAATTAGTAGTGTGGCGGGTATTTGGCAGCTAGCCGTTATGGAAGATGATGGAGGCTCCGTTTCTAATCTATTTCAAATTGACAACAATAGCGGCAATACAATTTCCATTGCGGGCGTAACTGGTCCAGTCACCTTGTCGGCTGCAAATGATTTGGTGGTCAACTACGATGATTTGGGTAATATCTCGGCCTTATTAGTGGGTGGGGTAGCGTTAGGAGCAACCGTTGGTGTTGCAATTTCTATTGGTACTGATTCGCCTAGATTGATCTGTATATCACCCGTCGGTTTTGTCCATGCCGGTGCTTGCGTCTAATTTTTTGAGAAGAAAATCCTTGATCACCTGTAAAGGGGCGACACTCGTCGAATTGATTATGGCGATCGTTATCATGGCGGTCGCATTGGTTAGTTTAGCCCTTACGATATCGCTTTCAGCGGGTAAAAGTGCTGACGTTTTTTGGCAAGTTAAAGTTGTTGAGCTTGGCCAAGCTTATATGGAAGAAATTTTGGCGCGACGGTTTGATGAGGCAACACCGTTGGGTGGCGCCCCAGCCTGTGAACCAGGTGGTACAGCATGTTCTAGTATTGGAGTTGATGCTGGTGAGTCCAGAGCATTGTTTGATGATGTTGATGACTATGACGGTGTTGATGACTCTCCCCCCCAAAATGCTGAAGGTGTTGATCGGCTCAACTATGTTGGTTATAGGGTGCAGGTGTCTGTTGCCTATGCTGATGCTGCTCAGCAGACGGCTTACGGTTTAGACGGAGCATATGATGCCAAGCTTGTTACCGTTACTGTTTCTCATCCTACGGGCAGTGCGTTGGTTTTTAGTGCATACAAAGGTAATTACTGATGTCACGATCAGTTCCTAAGAAGCGCCGTTTGGGTTGGAAAATCGTAAATCAAGTTGGGTTTACACTAATAGAGCTGGTCGTCGTTATAGTGTTGATGGGAATTATTTCAATCGCAGGCACAGGGATTATTCGCAATAGCAGTGAAGCCTTTAGTAAGATGACAGGGCGTCAGGCGATAGGCAGTGCGGCACGAGTGACAACAGAGCGTGTTACTCGCGAGCTAAGAAGTGCGCTACCCAACAGTGTGAGAGTCAATGCTTCAAATACCTGTTTTGAGTTTTTGCCGGTGAATGCTGCGGGAACTTATATTACTTTACCGGTTTCAGCCAGTGCCACGACCTTCGTAAGTGCGCGAATGAATCCCGGTCTAGATGCCGCTACTGGGCGTGTTGCAGTCTATTCCCTGTCGGATGACGTTTATGACACAACCGAAGGAATGCTGTCTCCGGCCGCAACTTTGGGTGCGCCCAATGCAAATAACGAAATCGTTGTTACTATGGCTAGTGCTTATCAGTTCAGTAACGAATCCATACAGTCACGGTACTATCTTGTTGCGGACCCCGTCAGCTTTTGTATCGATGGAGACAATCTATTTAGGTATAAGGATTACGGTTTGCTTGCTGCGCAGCCAGATATTGCTGATTTGCCAGTATCTCTTCCTGCCAGGGCGTTACTCGCCAATGGTCTTGCTACATCAGTTTCACCCTTCGATGTCAGCGGCGATTCGCTAACTCGAAATTCTATTGTCAGAATGAATCTGACCTTCAGTGTCTCTGGTGAATCAGCCAGTGTTGAGCACGAGGTGCAATTACGCAATGTACCTTAATAAACAAAAGGGACTTGGTCTGGTAGGAGCAATCTTCGTTATTGTCATCGTTTCTTTGATGTCGGTTGCGATGTCGCGAATGTTGGAAGGTAGCAGTGAGAGTTTCAGTTACGATATCAATGGTTTAAAGGCATTCCTCGCGGCTGAAAGCGGTGCCCATCTCGGACTCAATCGCGCGATCCCACCTGCGGGTGGTAGTAGCTGCGTAGATCGAACCTTTAACTTTACAGACCCTGCGTTGATGCGATGTTCAGCAACGGTTGCCTGTGTATCTCAGGTCGTTAACGCAGATACTTTTTATATTCTAACTTCCATGGGTCAGTGTGGAGGAGGAGACGTTGTTACTCGTAGGACTGTGGAGGTTCGGTTGCAGCTCTAGTCTCGCTCTACCCCCTCTACTAAAACTACGCCTGAGGGTCTTTGTCTTAGGTTCAGGTTGTAAGTCCAAGTTCACTCATCTTTCTCGTTAGTGTGTTTCTACCCCAACCTAGAAGTAGCGATGCGTCTCTTTTTCGACCTCCAGTCTGCTCTAACGCTGCGCGGATCATAATGCGTTCAAATTGTGGTAGTGCTTCGTCGAGTAACCCGGGCTCAGCCATTGAATGTCCATTCAGGCGGTTCCTTGCCCATGCTGCAAGCGCTTTTTCCCAATCGGAATTAGAAGCCTCGTGCTTGTCTTTGTGCTGTAGCTCTAGCGGTAAGTCTTCAATTGATACTTCAACCCCAACTGCCATGACAGTAATCCAGCGGCAGAAATTTTCAAGTTGTCTTACATTTCCCTGCCACGAAAGTGTTTGCAGATATGCAAGCGTCTCGGATTTCAGCGTCTTAACGTCTTCGTTCAGTTCAGCTGCAGCTTGTCTCAGAAAATGCTCTGAGAGTAGAGGGATATCTTCTCTTCGCTCACATAGATCAGGGATATGAATGCGTATGACATTGAGTCGATGAAATAGATCTTCTCGAAACCGATTTTGTGATACCAGAGACTCTAGATCTTGATGGGTGGCCGCTATAATTCTAACGTCCGCCTTAAGGGGATCGTGACCACCAACGCGATAATATTCACCATCTGACAAAACTCTTAAGAGCCGTGTCTGAGTCTCAGAAGGCATGTCACCTATTTCGTCGAGAAACAAAGTACCTCCGTCGGCTTGTTCGAATCTTCCTTTCCGTTGGGCGTTTGCTCCAGTAAAGGCACCTTTCTCATGGCCAAAAAGTTCAGATTCCACCAGGTCTGCTGGAATCGCGGCCATGTTGAGTGCAACAAAAGTGCTGTTTGCCCTAGGGCTGTGTTTATGTAAAGCGCGCGCGACTAATTCTTTGCCCGTACCGGATTGTCCATTGATCAAGACGGTAACGTTTGATTTTGATAAGCGCCCAATTGCTCTGAAAACTTCCTGCATAGCAGGGGCTTTGCCAATAATTTCAGGGTTTTCTTCGTTGTCTTGCTGCTCGACAATTTCTGATTCGAGATCCTTGCGATGACGCAGGGCGCGTTTTACTAGTGCTGTTGCTTCGTCAACCTCGAAAGGTTTGGGTAGGTATTCGTAAGCCCCTCCGCTAATTGAAGATACCGCGCTATCAAGGTCGGAATGAGCGGTCATTATTATTACTGGGATAGCGGGATACTCATCTTTAACTCTGGACAGCACCGATAAACCGCTGATACCGGGCATGCGTATATCGCTAATAATAACGTCTGGGTTCGCATGAGGTAGGGCAGCAAGCATTGATTCGCCATTCTCGAAACAGCGAACGGTTAGTGCTTCCTGGGTCAGTGCTTTCTCCAACACCCAGCGAATTGATCTTTCATCATCGACAACCCATATTTCAGACTGAGGGTTCATTGTTTAACTCCAAGGGCAATATAATTGAAAAAATTGTTCTGCCAGGCTCGCTTTCAAATTCGATCGCCCCGCCATGTTGATGCACGATAGAGTGCGCGATAGAAAGTCCAAGGCCGGTGCCGTCGGATCTTCCCGTGATCATCGGGAAAAAAAGTTGGTCTCGGATGTTCTCAGGAACTCCGTTACCGTTATCCTCTATGTCTATTTTTAACGCCACTCGATGAAATTTTTGGCCGATAGCATATTGTCTCAATGTTCTGGTGGTGAACTTGACACTAGGCTTCCAGTCTCCATTCTTGTTGGAATCTTGTTTCGCTGTTTCAGTAAGGCTTTGAACTGCATTACGGGTAATGTTGAGAAAGGCCTGGATCAAGAGCCCTGGGTCCACAGTAACTTCCGGTATGCTCGGATCGTAGTCTCGGGCGACCTCGATAGAAGAAGGGAACTCCAGTTCAACAAGGGTTCGCACCCGTTCCAGTAATCTATGGATGTTAGTGAATACAGGTTCTGGTCGTGACTTTGGGCCAAGTAATCTATCAACGAGGGAGGTCAGACGGTCCGTTTCTGAGATGATAATTTCTGTAAATTCCTGCAACTCTGGCGTTGCCAGTTCCCGTGCTAACAGTTGAGCAGCGCCACGAATTCCACCTAATGGGTTCTTGATTTCATGCGCGAGCCCTCTAATCATCTGCCGAGCGATTTCCTGATGGCTTATGAGAGCTTCGTCGCGGTCTATTCGGAGAAATCTATCCATGGGATAGAGTTCAATGATCAGTCTAGGCCAGTTTTCATTTTGCCACGGCGTCACGGTGTAATCGACGGTAACACTACTAGCGTCATGTAATTGGAAAATTGCACGCCGTTGAGTGTAGGGGTGTTGTATTTGAATCGCGTCGAATAGTACTGATTCAATCTCTTTTGAATTCAGTATCAGATCTGTTAGCGGGAGGCTAATTGCTCGGTTAGCTGAGACATCGAGTAGGCTTTCAGCGGATTGATTGATATACCTGATCGTGAGTTCGTGATCCAGACAGAGCACAGCGATGTTCATGGTGTTGAACATGCTTTCCATGGTCTGTTCGGTCATGGGTAAGTCCACTCGTTTAGTTTTCATGCAGATGCGTCGTTCGAGTTTTAAGTATCTTTGTAAAGCAATGCAATTTTCGCACCAGTTTATAAAATGTCTTTCGTAAGCTGCAGAAGTTGTGAAATACGCTTCTGAGATGGATAGCGTTTTGCACCATTGTAGTGCATCCGGCATCGGATTGATTGGCGAAAATCAATATGTTTCCAGAAACGGGGATGTGAAAAAAGTGATTCTAGAATTTGAGGAAAAAAAACCCCTGATCATTGAGATCAGAGGTTTTCGTATTTGCTACCTTGTTGCTGTGACCACTGAGCGTTATACGCTGTAGTACATCTCGAACTCAACTGGGTGTGTGCTTGAGTTCAATCGTTCTACTTCTTCGGACTTCAGGGCGATGTAGCCGTCGATAACTGAATCTGTAAATACGTCACCTTCAGTTAAAAACGCGCGGTCCTTGTCCAGGCAGTCGAGCGCTTGTTCAAGTGAGCTACAAACAGTCGGTAAACCTGATAGCTCTTCGGCCGGCAGGTCATATAAATCCTTGTCGAGTGGTCCTATAGGCTCTATTTTATTCTTAATCCCGTCAAGTCCAGCCATCATCATTGCAGAGAACATGAGGTAAGGGTTTGCTGTTGCATCCCCAAAACGCACTTCTACTCTGACGCCTTTGGGGCTTCCGCCCTGTACATACGGAATACGTATTGAGGCTGAGCGATTTCGCGCTGAATAAACCAGCGCGAGAGGCGCCTCGAACCCAGGAACCAAACGTTTGTAGGAGTTTGTGCTGGCATTAGAGAATGCATTAATAGCTCTCGCATGTTTGATAATGCCGCCTATGTAATGCAATGCAGTTTCAGAGAGATTACCATAGCCATCACCTGCGAACAGGTTGGTACCGTCTTTCCATATCGATTGGTGCAGGTGCATGCCACTGCCATTGTCACCCACGAGTGGTTTAGGCATGAATGTCGCTGTTTTACCATACGCATGTGCGACGTTCAGTACGCAATACTTGTAAATTTGAACTTCGTCTGCTTTCTGAGTCAGTGTGTTAAATGGCACACCGATCTCACACTGCCCGGCAGTGCCTACTTCGTGGTGGTGTAGGTCAATTTTTAGCCCCATTGCCTCCATCGCGGAACACATTGAGTTTCGGATATCGTATAGAGAATCTACTGGCGGTACTGGAAAATAGCCGCCTTTGACGCCGGGTCTGTGACCCATGTTGCCGCCTTCAATGTCGCTGCCACTCATCCATGCCGCTTCTTCAGAGCCTATTTGGTACATAGCACCGCTCATGTCATTTTTATATTTAACATCGTCAAATATGAAAAATTCTGGTTCAGGACCAAAGTAAGCTGTATCACCTATGCCTGTTGACTTGAGGTAAGCTTCTGCTCTCTGCGCCAGAGAGCGTGGGTCTCTTTCGTAGCCCTGTAGCGTGGAAGGCTCGACAATGTTGCAACGAAGGTTAACGGTTGTCTCTTCTGTGAACGGATCGACGACAGCACTTGAATCATCAGGCATTAAAATCATGTCCGATTCATTAATAGCCTTCCAACCAGCAATGGACGATCCGTCAAACATCGCGCCGACTTCAAAAAAGTCTTCATCGATCGTGTCTCTGTGATTGGTGACATGATGTTCTTTGCCGCGTGGGTCAGTGAAACGTAGGTCGACCCACTTTGCTTCGCTTTCTTTTATTAGGTTGAGTGTCTTCTGTGACATAGCGTCCTGTTCTCCAAATGGGTTAGCTGATTAATCTTGGTGCAATTTAAGGAGCAAAGAATATGCCATCGTTACCGAATAAGAAACCGATATTAGATCCGCATTTTCAGAGGGCTAGCGTGGATCAAAAGAACGAGCGGTTGGGCTATTATGGTGCGTATAATTATTTGCGCACCATAATAGTGCTATCAATCTGCGCCAACTTCAATAGTAATCTGGATTTCCTGAGCTTGTTCTTCGATAGCCACGACACTATGTCCGTTGATTCTGCACCAAGTTGGTATATCAGCTTTAACGCCTGGATCCGTACAATAGACTCTGAGGAGCGATCCGGGCTGTAAGGTTTTGATTTTGTCCTGGGTGCGAATTACCGGCATCGGGCACAACATGCGGCGAGCATCTAGCTCGTGAGTTGTCGGCGCTTGATCGGTCATGTTTCTAAGGCTCATCGGTTGTGGTCGGTTGGTGGAGGCGGTTACTAGTTGCTGGTTTCTAACAAAAATAGATTATAGGAGTCGGTTTATCTCGGTCTAAACATACCAACCCTGCTTCATTGATTGAGTTGGCATCGGCGATACTGACAGTTCACTTTCGGCGCCATCTGGTTGTCTAATTTGTACGCGAACTTGTTCTGCCTCGCGACCTTGGCTAAATCTTGCAACTATTCTTGCGGCAAGTTCGATATCTTGTTTCGCTGAATCTGTCGTCAGGTCGCCATCCAACAGTGCGGTGGGACCTTCGTGAGACGTCGTTTTAAGCGATATAAACTGATTACGATAACCAGCGAGATAGTTATTCTCACCTTCCTCTCGACTTACAATGATCTTGAAATGTGGTGCCGGTCGCAAGTGCCGACCTACCTTTAACAACATAATATCGTCAAGATCGTAATTTTTGCTGCCGCGCGCACGCCAAAGATCGCCAAGCCTGTCAGAATAATTCGGGTCTGTCAGGAAACAACAGCCACCTGCTGGTTGAGAATATTCAGCGAACCCGTATTGGGCAGCAAGCGCCATCTGGGGCTTTCGGCTTCGGCCACTGAAGTTAAAAAGCTTGTCGCGATCAATCCAGCCTTCTCGTTCAGGTAAGGTTGGCGGTAAATTCTTTGCGCAAAGTGGGCGTAATAGGCGGTCGTCTGCACCAGATTCGCTGGCAATTATCGGCATGGTTGCCTTTCTTTGGGACTTGGGTCTTTGCCCGATTACTTCGCCTGTAATGATGAAGTCGAACTGGTTTTCTTCCATCCAAGCCCAAGTCTGCGCCTTGTTTACCATGAAAATCTTGCAATCGAGACAAGGATTCATGTGTTGGCCATAGCCGTGCTTGGGATTGATGAGTACTTCTTTATAGTCTTCTATGACATCGATGATGTGCAGCTTGATACCTAGCTGTTCAGCCACCCACAGAGCATTGTTGCGTTTCTGCTTGTCTTTGTCTTTACGACGAATAGCGTGCGTGTGGCCTTCGACGCAGAATCCGGTATAGAAGTTTATCCCTTCGACGTGGATGCCCTGCTCCTGAATGGCGCGTGTAGCCAGCATAGAATCTAGCCCGCCCGAGATAAGGGAAACGGCTTTACGTTGCTTAGTCATGGTGATTTTGCTGATTTGAAGAGGGGTTTTGTATACAAGCGGGCGATTGTAACCTATTGCTTATTAATTTACCTTGATACGTAGCTCTTTAATCATCCGTGTCAACCTGTATAATGCCGCGTCTTCGTCTGGAGTGACCATGATACAAAACATTAGAAATATCGCCATTATTGCCCATGTTGACCATGGTAAAACGACACTTATCGATAAATTGCTTGTTCAAGCTGGTGCGCTTCAGCGCGGTGAAGAAGACGGCGAGCGTTTGATGGACTCGAATGACATCGAAAAGGAAAGAGGCATTACCATCCTCGCCAAGAATACATCGCTAGAATGGCGTGGTCACAGGATCAACATCGTTGATACCCCGGGGCACGCGGACTTTGGTGGAGAAGTAGAGCGTATTCTCTCTATGGTTGACTCAGTTCTGCTCATTGTTGATGCAGTTGATGGCCCTATGCCACAAACCCGTTTTGTGACTAGCAAGGCCTTTGCAAACGGATTGAATCCCATTTTGATGGTTAATAAGATAGATCGTGAAGGTGCTCGGCCCGATTGGGTTGTAGATGAAGTGTTTGAGCTTTTCGATCAACTTGGTGCAACCGATGAACAGTTGGATTTTCCAATAGTTTATGGATCTGCTATTGAGGGTCGTGCTGGTTTGAGCATGGACGCGATTGAAGACGACATGGCTTGTCTGATGCAGACGATTCTTGATCACGTACCACCACCCGAAGTCGACAGAGAAGCGCCGTTGCAGATGCAGATCAGTGCGCTGGATTATAGCAGTTATGTAGGCGTTATTGGGCTTGGCAGAATTACCCGCGGCACAGTGAAAAAAGGCCAGCAGGTCACGATAATCTCTCGGGAAGGCAAAGAACGTAAAGGCAAAATCCTTCAGATTATGGGATACCAAGGCTTGGAAAGAATAGAAGTTGACTCTGCGGCAGCTGGTGACATTGTTTGTATTACGGGCATTGAATCTCTTCAGATATCAGATACGATTTGTGACCCATTGCTTGTCGAAGCATTGCCTCCTCTGGAAGTTGATGAACCAACGATTTCAATGACGTTTCAGGTCAATACCTCACCGTTTGCAGGTCAGGATGGTAAATTTGTTACCAGTCGAAACATTAGAGAACGTCTTGAGCGTGAATTGATTCACAATGTTGCCCTTCGAGTAGAAGATACCGACAGTGCTGATCGTTTCAAAGTATCCGGTCGGGGTGAGCTACATCTTGCGATTTTAATTGAGAATATGCGTAGAGAAGGCTTTGAGCTTGCGGTCGGTAGACCTGAGGTTATTTTTAAAGAGGTTGAAGGTCGTCGACAAGAGCCGTTTGAAAACGTACTGCTTGATGTTGAAGAGATTCATCAGGGTGGTGTGATGGAAGACCTTGGTAAAAGAAAAGGCGTGCTGAGCAATATGTTGCCCGATGGCAAAGGTAGAATTCGAATTGAGTATGAAATACCGACCCGGGGTCTTATTGGCTTTAGGTCAGACTTTCTGGCGATGACTTCCGGTACCGGTATTATGACAAGTATATTCTCTCGCTACGGAGACGTTGTCAGTAAAGAAATTGGTACTAGAACTAATGGTGTGCTGGTTTCGATGGTCACCGGCAAATGCCTTGCGTTCGCTTTGTTCAACCTTCAAGCCAGAGGCCGAATGTTCCTCGACCCTAATCAACAGATATATGAAGGACAGGTCGTTGGTTTGCATTCACGTGGCAACGATTTGGTTGTTAACCCGCTTAAGGGTAAACAATTAACAAATGTTCGTGCTTCTGGAACAGATGAGAGCATTATTCTGAACTCTCCGATTCGCCATACGCTGGAACAAGCGATTGAATTTATTGACGACGATGAATTGGTTGAGGTAACGCCAATCTCAATCCGTATTCGGAAAAAACTGCTGACTGAAAATGAACGTAAGCGAAAAGGCCGAGAGAAAGTAGCGTAGCGTAACAAGTTCTCGCTCGATTCTTCTTCTGGAAGGGTTTTATTTTTATTTGCGCTGATCTTACTTGAGGGAACCACATGCTACCGCTATACCCCGAGATTAAACCTTACACTCGTCATATGGTTCCCGTTGACGATGTTCATGAAATCTATGTTGATGAGAGTGGAACACCCGACGGGATTCCCGTTTTTTTCCTTCATTCTGGTCCAGGATCCGGCTGCGAATTTGATAGTCGTAGTTTCTTTAATCCAGAAAAATATCGCATCATTTTGTTTGATCAACGAGGTGCTGGACGTTCAAAGCCCCACAGTGATATTACCAATAACAATACCCAGTCGCTGGTTGAAGATATTGAGAAGATAAGAAAGTTTCTCAAAATTGATAAGATTATGTTATTTGGCGGTGGCTGGGGGGCAACTCTGGGGCTCGTTTATGCAGAATCCTACCCAGAAAATGTGCTGGCTTTAGTTCTGAGAGGTATTTTTCTTGGCACTAAGCAAGATATTAACTGGATTTATCAGGAAGGTGTTAGTCGGTTCTATCCAGATCATTGGGAAGACTACGTCGCACCAATTTCTGAAGGGGAACGTGATGATTTGTTGGCCGCATATGGCAGGCGAATAAATGGCACCGACGAATTGGCACGTATGGGTGCCGCAAAAGCGTGGTCTCGTTGGGAGGCTGATTGTTCAAGCTTGCACCCTAACCCTCGGTTGGTGAAGCATCTTACCGACCCTCATCGTGCGATGGCGCGTTGTAAAATTGGCGTCCACTACTATTTGAATAACTGCTTTTTGGAAGATAGCCAAATAATCCGTGATGCAGCTGTGTTGAAGGACATTCCAGGTATTATTGTTCATGGCAGATACGATATGTTGTGCCCTGTTCAGAATGCTCATGACTTACATGCTGCATGGCCAATCTCTCAGGTATATCTGGTTCGCGAAGCAGGCCATTCTGCGACCGAACACGCGTTGATAGACGCGCTGATTAGGGCGACTAGAGATATGGCGTTACGATTTGAATCTGACTATGGTGTTTGATCTTTTTGGTCTAGTCAGTTTCTCACGCTGCTAATGAGAGGTCTCATACAAAGAGTCAGCGAAGCTAGCGTGGTAGTTGAAGGAATGACTGTCGGTAAGGTTGGGCGCGGAATGCTATTGTTGTTGGGCATTCAGAAAGGCGATGATCACGCGCAGCTTGATAAGCTATTGGATAAAGTGCTTGCCTATCGTATTTTTCCCGATGATGCCGGCCACATGAATCTGAGTCTGACTGATATTGTTGGCGATCTACTTATCGTCTCACAGTTCACTCTTGCTGCCGATACAAAAAAAGGTTTGAGACCCTCGTTTTCCTCTGCTGCTGCTCCTGATGTGGCAGAGGAGATTTATGATGAATTTGTTTTGCGAGCTAACATTAGATGCACTGAGCACAAGTGTGCAAAAGTTCAAACGGGACTTTTTGGTGCGGACATGAAAGTAGCGCTTCTGAACGATGGGCCAGTTACCTTCCTGCTTGAAACCTAAGATTGCTTAGCTCATCACCTTGTTTTTAAGGCTTGCCCATTGCAGAGCGTCATGACCAAAAATCAAGTTACAGCCTTCTTTACGTAGTTTGATAAGGTTCAGCATCGATTCTCGTTGTTGCTCTCGATCAAAGCCAAACGGAGGGAAGCTCATATCTTCCAGCATTTGTTGCCAATAAACGCAATCGGATGTCAGCACTACGGGACCACTTGTCAGTTCTATGCGAAGAGACTGATGCCCAGCGGTATGCCCCGGAGTTGGCAGACAAACAACCGAGCCGTCGCCAAATATATCGAATTCGCCATCGACCTGCTGGACCGTGTGGCCTAGGTTGAAGTCGTTTGGGTTGTACACGCCTAATTCGATCATTCTTTCATCTGAGCCAGCTTGCCACTCTTTTTCTTGGATAAGAATTTGAGCATTAGGTATTAGGGCCGTGCCGCCACAATGATCGAAATGCAGATGACTAAGGACAACGAAGTCGATTTTGTCAGCGTAGAATTGTTTTTCTGCAAGCAACGCCACTAAGTCTTTTCCCTCTGGTATGTCTACTGCAAAAACATCCGCAGATGGTCCCAGGCGGCTCTTGTTCGATTTTAGTTCGTTATGCAAGCCCGTGTCGAAAAGTACAGTGCCCTTCGGGTGAGAGATTACCCAACAACACACGGGGAAAGTTGCATCACCCTGAGCGCCCTCGCAAAGCGCGCCTTTGTCTGCTGTCATTTTACCACTTTCAATAGGGGTCAGAGTGATGCTCATTATTCTATGCTCCAAATTTTGAATTTCTCGTCGTCACGCTACCTACCTGGAGCGGTCACGACGCCTTTCACAGGTATCATATTGTGGACGTTGAGGTTAATTAGGACGGGGCCTTTGATAGCCATCGCTTCAGCTAGTTTTGTTTTTAGCTCTTCCGCGTTGTCCGCGTGAAGCCCTTTTACACCCATGCTTTCTGCGAGCTGGACAAAATCTGGCGTATTGAGTTCAGTTTCGTTGAAGCGACCCTCGAATTGATTATGTTGTAGCCCACGTAAGACACCATAGCCGCCATCGTTGAATATTATGACGACAATGGGGGCTTGATATTGTGCTGCAGTGGAGAGTTCACCGACGTGAAACATAAAGCCGCCATCGCCATGCATGACGATTGTCTTCTTATCCGTTGCGACCGCCACGCCTATCCCGAGCGGTAAACCTGGTCCGATTGCGCCAGATGTTGGATAGATGTATCCGCGTGGATTATTGATGGGTAGCAAGCCGTTGCCCCAGTGATAGCCGGGAATGGTGTTGTCCCTGACGAAGTAGGTGTCTGCTTCCATATACTCTGAAATAGCATCAAGTACCTTTGCATGATCCACGCCGATGCGCTCTCGCGTCTGTGCCCGCGTTTCTGCGGCAAGCGACTGTAATTTCTCTCTGTATTGAGAGTCACCTTTTTCAATGCTGGAGTCTGTTAACTGTGTTAGTGCTGGTGTTGCATCAGAGATAATGCCTACTTGAGCCGTGAAGTTTAGATTGATGGTTCTTGGATCAAGATCGATATGTATGAGCGGCGGCAGAGAGATTTTGAGTTGATTACCTGCAACACCGGCTTGGAACCGTGTTCCCACGGCGATTAGCACATCAGCTTCATTCACGGCTTCGAGAATAGGCTTACTCATCATTATCGGGCCAAGATGTAACGGATGATCGCTCCTGATAGCGCCCTTGCCGTTGGGTGTTGTAATCACTGGCGCATCAAGCAATTCTGCAAATTTTTGCAAGGCTGCGGCAGCCTCGGGGGTGTTTATTCCGCCGCCCGCTAGGATGACGCGCTTATTAGCGTGTTTTATCTTATCTAATGCCTGATTGATCGCACCAGAAGTAGGGAGGACAGTGCTTTGCGCCGCTGGCGTATGCGGTTCTGTTTGCGTTGTCGCATATTGTAGATCAATCGGCACCTCTATCGCCCCGGGTTGTGGTCGTCCATGACAAATACTATCTATGACATTTCCGAGAAGTGGTGCGATATCGTCGACGTAACGAGGAGAAGCCACAGTCCTGGCAACTGTTTCAAGCATCTGTTTTTGTTTTTCGGCCTCGTGTACATAGCCTTTGCCTTTGCCGTAAAAAGTTGTTTCAGCCTGCCCTGTGATCACTAGTACGCGTGAAGAAGCGTAGGCTGATTCGTAAATTCCCGTCACCATGTTTGTTGTACCTGGGCCGGTGCTTCCAAGTGCAACACCGAGTGCACCTTTAGCGCGTGCGTATCCATCTGCCATATGGGTCGCACTTTGTTCATTTCTGGCCGTCACCATGTTGATGGCATCGCTCCTGCTTATCGCATCTACAATTGGCATATTGTGAATGCTCACTATCCCGAAAACGTGCTTCACACCGGCATTGATTAGTGTGTCGACGATAACTTCAGCGCCTGTTCTGGTACCCATGATTATCTCCATCTGATTTATGACTGTGTCTTCAACGGCTCTCTGCTGATGTGTCAAGCAGTGACTTTTCATTCCAAGACGGTGACGAAATATCACCTGCTAGTCGTTGTCTTTTTCGTCCGCTGGCTTCAGAGAATACACTATTTGCAAATAGAGTCTTCAACGGTTTTGAAAGGAGCCCTCAGCGAGTCCTATTAATGGTCTTCAACGGTTTTGAAAGGAGCCCTCAGCGAGTCCTATTAATGGTCTTCAACGGTTTTGAAAGGAGCCCTCAGCGAGTCCTATTAATGGTCCTCAGCTGGTCCTATTAATGAGCCCTCAGGGGGACTTAATAGCGAGCCCATGGCAGGTCTTAACAATCACCTGCCATGGGCGAGATCCGACTCCACTTTTGCTAGATATCGGTTTCTCAGGTCTCGATATCTTGAAAAACCGCGACAATTCGTTGGCGTGCTATGAGTTCGTAATTTCCCTCATCCTCTGAAAAACCGTCTAGTCTTAAAAGATAGCGATGCGTTTAGTGGATAGAGAAATAAGATGAGTCACAGGCATGGACATTTGTTGACGGTAATACTTTTTAGCCTTGGTTTAGCTTGCGCCTGTAACTCGGCTTACTCGGAAGGAGTCGTTTCCGAGACCGATCCAGGCAAGAGGACAATGTCAAAATTTATGATTAATCTTGCGAAATTTGTGACTTGGCCAGATGCCAGTTTCAGTGGCGAAGAAAGCCCTTATAGATACTGCATTCTTGGTAGAGATGCCATTGGTACAGAGCTGGAGGAGGCGATGGATGGCAAAAATGCTAAGAACAGATCCTTCCATTTACAACGGCTTGCATTGGTAGATTTGGAAGCAGCTAAGAGCTGCCACGTAGTGTTTATTGGTGCAGCTTCTGCCGATGAAGTTGCACCCGTGATTAGTAGTTTAATTGGCTTGCCAATTTTAACCGTTGGTGAAATAGAGAACTTTGCCCAATACGGAGGTATGGTTGGGTTCTATGGGAAAGGTCGAAAAGTAGCGCTGGCTATTAATCAAAAAAGGCTAGAAGGCGCGGGTCTGAATGCCTCTTCAAAATTGTATAGAGCCAGCACGATGTAGATATGAATTTCTGAAACTGCTTTAGATAAATAAAAAGGGATTTTTTTGTAATGAGAACTAGTAACAATATTCCATTAAAATGGAAGGTGATCATCGGCGTCACGCTAACTAGCACCATTTCTGTTGTGTTAGCGATTGTTGTCTTTGCGATGATTGAAACTCAGAGACTTGAACAGGCAGTGATATCTGAGTCCGAGATCATCGCTGAAATAATTGGTGGTAACTCAGTTGGCTCCCTTTCCTTTAGTGATACAGATTCCGGTCTTGAAACCCTGACAGTGCTAAAAGCCAGCCCACATATTCATGATGTGGTTATCTATGAGGAAAACGGCGAGGTCTTTGTTTGGTATACATGGTCAGGTGACTCAAAAAGCTCAGTAACAATGGGAACCGTGGAAAATCTTCCAAGCAGGCTGCCAAAGCGAGTGCCGCTCACACGGATAAATGTGTTGGGGGACAATTTCACTTTGGTGCAAGATATTAAGTCTGAGGGAGTAAAAATTGGGTCGATATATGTTCTAACGGATTTCGGTGTACGTGATGCGGCAGTTTTGAACTATATCTACGTAACGACAATTATTTTCATTGCAGTCGCTCTATTGTCTTTTGGGTTAGCGATGTTGATTCAACGCAACATTGTGGCGCCAATTAATGAAGTTGTTTTCGCTTTGCGTGATATTGCAGAAGGTGATGGTGATCTCACGCGGCGCCTTTCGCTCAACACTAATGATGAACTTGGGGAATTAGTCTCTTGGTTTAATACGTTCGTAGAAAGAATTCAGAATGTGGTTGTGCAGTTTAGAGATACTGCTCATGAGCTTTCGGTCGCAGCAACGAACTTAAACTCTCAATCATCGGTGACGAACCAATCCATCATTGGGCAACAAAATGAAATTGAATTGGTGCTGTCTGCAATGCAAGAAATGTCAATCAATGTACAGGAAGTGACTGATAGCGTTGAGAATTCTGCTGCTGACTCGGAAGAGGCTGACAAAGAGTCAAAACTAGGCAGAGAGGTGGTTGGCGAAACGATGACGGCCATTGAAAAGCTAGAAAATGATATTAAGGCGGCTTCTCTGGTGATCGCTAAGCTCCAGCAGGATAGTGACAGCATAGGTACTGTACTTGATGTCATTCGAGGCATCGCAGAACAGACCAATCTGCTAGCACTAAATGCAGCTATCGAAGCTGCCAGAGCAGGGGAGCAGGGGCGTGGTTTTGCGGTTGTGGCCGATGAAGTTCGAACTCTGGCAAGTAGAACGCAAGACTCAACGCAGGAAATTCACGATATGATTGACCGGTTGCAATCTGGTTCGAGAGAAGCAGTGCTTGTTATGGATAAGGGTAGAATTCAGGCGCATGCCAGTGTCGAAACCGCTGAAAAGGCGAGGCTAAGCTTGGTCAATATTACTAACGCGGTAAGTGAATTAAAGAATGTGTCAAAACAGATAGCGGGTGCCGCATCGGAACAAAGAACAATGACGGGTGATATTAATGGCAACATTATTAATATTTCAAGCGCGGTCAAAAAATCCTCTGAAGGCTCGAGAGAAATGTCTCGCCGAGCCGAAGAGCTTGATCAGTTGTCAAAAGATATGCTCGTCCTCGTAGGGCAATTCCGAGTCTGAAGAAAGTCTGCTTCCCTCCTTTAGGCTCAACCCTAATGGCACTTACTTAAGCTCGAAACGTTAGAATACCGCTATTTTGACAATCGCAGCAGCCGGAAATAGGGCTTCATTTCTCAAGGAGCTCGTCTCTTTACTCCCACGTATATTCAACTCGCAACATAGTAGAGTCTAAATGTCAGACTTAACATTTTGTCATGCGAAGCCCTAAACACCAGAATATCTCTTACTAACCCTAATGGGACATGCTCCGGTTCTAACCCACGGAGACAAAGTGGTGATCGAATCAGCTGCGATTTGTTAATAAATAACCTTCAGGCTATAGTTGAAAGCTATTAAAGAGGAGAGATGAGTATGAAAGGCGTAGATCACATCGTGATTCGGGTTAAAGATATAGACGAAGGTATTAAGACTTGGCGAGATAATCTGGGTATGGAATTGGAGAGAACAGCTGAATCTGAAGCGCTAGGTATAAAGCAAGCATTTTTCCCAATGGCGACTGGCGGCTTTATTGAACTTGTAGCGCCACTAAACGATGATTCAGCGGTCGGAAAAGCGGTAGCGTCGCGGGGCGAAGGGCTACATACCCTTGCGATGGAAGTGGAAGATATCGATGCTACTATCAAGGACTTGGAAAGCAAAGGAGTTAAGCTGATCGGGGT
This sequence comes from Candidatus Azotimanducaceae bacterium, assembly GCA_047629195.1. Classification (GTDB taxonomy): domain Bacteria; phylum Pseudomonadota; class Gammaproteobacteria; order Pseudomonadales; family Azotimanducaceae; genus UBA4582. Next base: position 41,536 of record JBLHWY010000006.1, on the reverse strand, counting down.
CGGTGGACCTCAGGTTTTTATACACCCCAAATCAGCTAATGGCATTTTGGTTCAGTTAACACCTTCGAAATAAAAGTGAGCTCGCGGTTTCTCTAGGTAACCGCGGGCGTTCCTTTGTCGACATAGCTTTCTCTTAAAGTACGTTTGAGCACCTTGCCCGTAGCGTTTCGTGGCAATGCATCGATAAATTCAACTGTTTGCGGCACCTTAAATTTAGCCAAATTCTCTATGCAGTGTTGGATCACGGCGTCAGCCTCTAACGATTGACCTTGTTTTAGTACGAGCACTGCTTTGCCTGTCTCTCCCCAGCGTTCATCGGGTACGCCAATAATGGCTGCTTCGGCAACTTCTGGCAGTTGATAGATGATGTTTTCCACTTCAGCAGGGTAGACATTTTCACCACCTGAAATGTACATGTCCTTCCAGCGATCGACGATATACAAGAATCCTTCTTCATCGACTCTAGCTGCATCCCCTGTCAGCAACCAATCGCCAGTGAATGTTTTCTCGGTAGCTTCTGGATTATTCCAGTATCCAGGCGTGATATTGGGGCCTCTAATGAGTAACTCTCCAACGCCGCCATCAGTAATTTCGTTGCCGGTTTCGTCGACAACTTTTATTTCTGTATGCATGAGCGCTTTGCCAGCAGAGCCTAATTTACGTAATGCGTCATCAGCTTCAAGTGCAGTGCCACCGGGGCTTGTTTCTGTCATGCCCCAGCCTTGAACTAATGGTACGCCGCGATTGAGCCAGGTTGTTAAAATTGTTTCTGCGCAGGGCGCGCCGCCCACCCCTGCACCTTGAATTCTACTTAGATCTGTTGATTCGAAGTCGGGATGCAGCATCATGAATTGGTAGGGGGCCGGCACCGCGAAAAAATGTGTGATGGCGAGTTCTGGGTCGTTTATCAGTGAGAGCGCTCTGCCTGGGTTGAAGTCCCGCATGAGCACGATTTGTCCCCCTGCGTGAAGGATGGGGTTGGCGTAACAATTTAGCCCGCCTGTATGGAACAGAGGTAGTACGACCAATTGTATGGCTTTTGAGCTTATGCCCGCGGGGATTCCAAGGTTGACACAATTGTAGAATGTCATGCCGTGGGTAATAAGTGCGCCTTTTGGATGGCCCGTAGTACCAGATGTATACATGATCATCGATGTATCATCGTGAGTGCAGAGGACTGAGACTAATGTTGAGCTGGACTCGCCAATTGCCTTTTCATATGGGCTGTCCGATTTGTTTTCAGCAATTTCGAGATAATTCGGAATATCACAGGTGGTTTTTAGTTTAACCACGAGGTCTTCAAATTTTTCGTCGTGCAACAGGACTGTCGGAGTGGAGTCTTTGAGGATGTAATCTAATTCTGGTGCGGTAAGTCGCCAATTTAAAGGCAGGCAGATTGCGCCGATTTTCGAGCACGCAAACTGCGCTTCAAAAAATTCAGGGCAATTTGGTAGAAGAAGTGCAACGCGATCACCCTTCTTAACATGATTGTTTTGGAGCCAAGAACCAAGCTGGTTTGCACGCGTGTTAAGTTGTTTGTACGTTAGTGTCTGTTGGGTATCCGAATCTAGAATCGCAACCTTATCAGGTCTGATGCTTGCATTATGTTCTGTCCAATCGTAGTAGGTTACGGCCATTTTTTTGCTCCTTCGGGTTTAAACCACTGTGTGAGTTTTTGGATGCTGGGTGTTTTTTTAGCCGTATAGATTCGCACCGCACCTGCTGAGCTTGATTGTCACCTTGAATCTACTGGCCCGCGCTTATTGCTATTTGACAACCACTGCGCGTCTGAAGATTTTGCCAATAACGCTCCGCGTTTTTATATTGGTCAGTCGGTGCTAGTTGATCGCAAATATATAGGGAATAGCCCATCATGATATCCGCTGCGGAAAAAGTGTCTCCGAGCAAATAGGTATTGCGAGTCATATGTTTGTCTATCGCAGCAAGGCATGTGTGGGCTCGCTCCTGCATCTCTATTATCGCTACTTCGGATTGAGATGCTTTGGGAATTGCTCTTCTATGATTTACGATTTCTCCTAATGGTCGCGCAAATGTTGATTCGGCAAACCAACTCCACTGCAGGTAGAGGGCATGATCTTGTGTGCCTATTTTGGGCTGTAGTTGGCCATTCCCATACTTGTCTAAGAGATACTGCACCATCGCACCAGATTCGAACATGATGAAGTCATCATCTTCCATCGCAGGTACCTTTCCAACAGGGTTCTTCTTTCGCCAAGCAGGGCTTGCTCGAAATTCTGCGCCGAAGTCAATGATTTCAACTTCATAGGGAAGGCCTAGCTCTTCTAGCGCCCAAATTGCTCGGATTCCTCGGGTGCGTGGGACGTGATATATCTTGATCATTGAATTATCCTGCTTATCTCGTTGGCTGTTCCATATAGGTGAGAAGTACAATAACGCCATCGAGAACCGTGATCAATTATCACGAAAATTAGTGGGGTAGATACTTAATCTTCAGCAACAGGTTCTTGGTCTTCTTCAGGGCGAATCATCACGCTTGAGAAGATAATGCCAATTTCATAAAGCACCCACATTGGCAGCGCAAGTAAAACCTGGGAGATAATATCAGGCGGCGTGAGCAGCATACCGACGACAAAACAGCCGACGACAACGTAAGCACGTTTCTTGCGGAGGCTCGCTACATCTGTTGCGCCCGTCCAGACAAGTAGAATTGTTGCGATTGGGATTTCAAACGCGATACCAAAGGCAAAGAATAGCTTGAGTACAAAATCTAGATACTTATTGATGTCCGTCATCACGGTGACACCCTCGGGCGCGACGCTTGTAAAGAACCCGAACACCAACGGAAAGACGACATAAAATGCAAATGCGATACCTGCGTAAAATAGTAAGATGCTAGATATCAACAGAGGAAATGCAACGCGCTTCTCGTTTTTATAGAGGCCCGGTGCAATAAAGCTCCAAATTTGGTGCAGAATATATGGAATCGCAATAAATATCGCGAGCACTAAAGTGAGCTTAAATGGTGTGAGGAAAGGTGATGCAACTTCTGTCGCGATCATCGTAGCCCCTTCTGGGAGGAATGCCCTAAGGGGTTTAGAAACGAAGCCATAGATGTCGTTGGCAAAATAGAATAGTGGTAAAAAGATCACAATCACTGCCGCTAGTGATCGGAGCACTCTGCCTCTGAGTTCAATAAGGTGTGCTACCAAGGGCTGCCCCTCGTCAGCGTCTTCATCTTGGTCGGGTATTGTTGTTGCCATTTATCTTAGGACTCGCTGCCAGTCGATTTTGATCGAGGGTCTTCATCTTGTTTGCTATCAAACGAAATGCCCTGATCGGAAGCTTCCTGAGAATTTTGTTCTAGAGATGGGTCTAATGCAGCGTCGTCAGAACTCTCTGTACGCTTACTAACATCATTGTTTTTAGTGTTTTCAGGGCTTTCGAACTCAAGGTGATCTAACCCCGTGGGGTCTTCCAGCGCATCGTTAATTTCATCATCTAGCGATACATTTGAAAATTCGTGGGGAATCGTTTTTAGGGAAGCGGTTGCGTCGGATATAGTATTGTCAGCGTTCTGAATAATCTCTTCCAGCTCGCTTTTGGTATCCGCTAGCTCTTTCATTACGCCTTCGTTATGTAGCTGTTGACGAATCTCATCTGCGCCTATTTCATTCTCAAGTTCCATACGAAGGTTTGACAAGCTGCGTTTGAATCTACCAATCCATAGGGCAATGGTTCTAACTGTTTCAGGCAGCTTTTCCGGACCAATGACCACGAGTGCAACAACACTAATGAGTATTAATTCAGGGAAGCCAATATCGAACATTTAGTCTATTTCTCTTTGGTTGCTTCAACTTTCTCTTGTGCCGCCGTGTCAGGCGTTACATTTTTCAGTTGGGGTTCCTCGTCTGCCGAGAGCTTCGATTTATCATCGGCGCCACCGAGGGCGCTACGAAAACCTTTAATTGCTGATCCCAGATCACCTCCAAGTGTTTTCAGTTTCTTTGTGCCAAATAGCAGTAGAACAATCACTACAACTAGTATTAGTTCTGGTACTCCAAAAGACATTTTGTCTCTCCTTATAAAGCTATCTCTATTTTAGCGATCAAATCGATCATTTGTCATTCATTCCTGTTGTCGTGATGCTTTTTCAACAAGGCCTGAGGTACCTAGCCGGCTTTCAAGTTCTGCCAGCAACTCAGCGGCCGAAATGTCTAAGTGACTCAGCATGACTAGCGTGTGGAACCAAAGGTCCGCTGTCTCTTTTATAACTTCAGTACGTGTTTCTGGTGTACTCTCAAACCCCGCATCTTTAGCCGCAATGACGGTTTCGAATGATTCTTCACCGACTTTCTCGAGAATTTTGCTCAATCCTCTGCTGTGCAATTTCGCGACGTAGGAAGAATCGGGACTCGCGTTCTTACGTGATTCCAGTACCTTCATCAGTTTGTCTATAACGTCGTTCAATTTAGTAATTCCTGAAAGAACTGGGTCGATAGAGGGATAATAACACATGCGTGTAATTCCCATGTAGATACCGCGAGGCTAGTTCTTAGAATAAATGTCCTTGGGCGATTTTAGAGGTGCTTCGATTGTGACCCATTGACCCTGCCTGAAAACCCTGTAAAAACAGGATTCTCTTCCAGTATGACAAGCAATACCGCCTATCTGTTCGATTTTTAGTAGGACTACGTCTCCGTCACAATCAATGCTGATGTCTTTTACATGCTGAAAATGTCCAGATTCTTCGCCTTTTCGCCAGAGTTTCTGCCGAGACCTAGACCAATAGACTGCTGATTGGGTTTCAATAGTTTCCATAAGGGCCTGTTGATTCATCCACGCGACCATTAGGACTCGGTTTGATTCAGCATCCTGAGCGATCGCTGGAATAAGTCCATCGCTATCAAATTTTAGTTCTGTCAGCCAGGCGGGCTGGGTGGTTGAGTCAGGTTCTTGATTTGTCATGTCAAATCGTCTTATTTGCTATCGATGGTCGGATATAGATGGTTTGGTATGGATCGTTTGATCCGTAAGGTGACATTCTATCAGTAGGTCTAATTGGTTTTCAGGCTTTGGCGAACATCCAGTAGACACCAAGACTGCCGACAATTGAAGATCCAATGATTAAGTCGCTGCTGGCAGCGAATGCCGTGCCTGTGCTCAGTGTCATAACGATAGCGATAAAAGCGGCTGTAATCGCGAGACCTCCGAGCCTCATCTGCCTCCTCTCATTCTGTCCATGCTCAATCGTCGTTTTGAGATCTCTTAGCAATAGTGCCTGGGTTCTGTTGTTTCGGCCCAATTGCTTCAATTCCGACATGGTATCCAATGCAAATTGCGGCAATTCTGGCAGCTGCTCGAATAATTTTGGAGCGGCTTTACCAAAACGATTTAGCAACCCCTTAATACCTAACCGGTCTTTCATCCATCGCTCCATAAAAGGTGCTGCCGTTTCCCATAAATCGAGATCAGGGTAGATCTGGCGCCCCATACCTTCAATATTGAGCAGTGTTTTCTGCAGCAGCACCAGTTGAGGCTGGACTTCCATATTAAAACGACGGGCTGTCTGAAATAGACTCATCAGAACGCGCCCGAAGGAAATTTCGCTGATGGGTTTCTGAAAAATAGGTTCGCAGACGCTACGAATGACTGCTTCAAATTCTTTGATATCAGTATCAGGTGGAACCCAGCCGCTTTCGACATGCAAGCGGGCAGATTCTAGATAGTCCTGCTGGAAAAAAGCCAGTAGGTTTCTTGCCAGATAGTTTTTGTCCTCTTCAGTAAGGGAGCCCATAATGGCGCAGTCTAGGGCAATATAGGACGGGTTTGCGGGATCTGTTGCGTCAATGAAGACGTTACCTGGGTGCATATCTGCATGGAAGAAATTTTGCTCAAAAACCTGGGTGAAGAAAATTTCAACGCCAAGGTGTGCGAGTTTTTTCATGTCAACGTTCTGGTCTTTGAGTGCCTGAACGTCAGCAGCGCCGATACCATATATACGTTCGAGCACTAGAATGTTGGTGCGGGTGTAATCCCAGTAAACTTTTGGTACATAAAGTTTGCCTGAGTTGTCCCAGTTGTTCTTTAACCTCACACCATTTGCCCCTTCGAGGTGCAAGTTAAGCTCGTCTAGGATTGTTCGCTCATAGTCTCGAACAACCTGTACCGGGTGTAGTCGCTTGCCATCATCTGAAAGCTTCTCGAGCCAGTGCGCGATAAGGTGCATAACCCGTATATCTTCTTTTATGACGCTGTCGATGCCGGGTCGAATCACTTTTACGACAACCGATTCTCCCGAATGCAGAACGGCAGCATGAACCTGTGCGACTGAAGCTGAGGCTAGTGGATCTGTATCGAAAGACGCGAACAGGTTATCAATTGTATCTTCGAGGCTTTGTTCGATAATGTTTGCTGCCTGAAGGGAGTCGAACGGCGGTACGCTGTCTTGTAGTTTTTCGAGCTCTGCGGAAGTTTCGGGGTCGAATAGGTCTTTTCTGGTTGAAAGGATCTGACCAAATTTCACAAAGATGGGGCCAAGTTGTTCCAGAGAACGCCTAAGCGAACTTGCGGGCGAATCGTTAGGCTCTGGAAAAATTTTAAGGAGAAGAAGTAGCGCACGGACTATAAAAGGCATGCGTTCAGTGTTGGTAATAAGCCTATCTAGGCGATGGCCAAAAACCACCCTAAGAATTTTAAGTATCCTAAAAATTCGCATGAGTTAGAGGCTACCGTGCTCGAATTTTTTCGAGCCAATGTGAATTGCAACAATACCATTCAGCAAATTATGGTACTTACAATCGACAAAACCAGCAGTGGAAAACATTTGCTCTAACTCTGCCTGTTTTGGATGAACCTTGATTGAGTCAACAAGATATTGATAGCTCTCTTTGTCTCCGGTTATCAATTTCCCAACGCCTGGCCAGAGATTGGAAAATGCGTTGTACGCGGTTTTTAGCAAAGGGTTCTCAGGATGTGAGAATTCTAAAACCACTAACCGTCCGCCTGGTTTCAAGATGCGCAACATCGATTTGAGGGCAGTTTCTTTTCTAGTCACATTGCGCAGGCCAAATGCGATGGTGATGGCATCGAAGTAGTTATCTGGGCACGGCAGATTTTCTGCATCCGCTTGTAGAAAAGACACGTTTCCCATGATGCCCTTGTCGAGCAGCACATCACGACCGACCGTTAACATCGAGTAATTTATGTCACATAAGACAACTTCTCCGCTGTCTCCAACTATGCGGGAGAGCTTTGCTGTTAAGTCGCCGGTACCGCCGGCAAGATCCATGACGCTGTCTCCAGCGCCTACTGCGGTCATCTCAACAGCCATTTGTTTCATGATGCGATGGGTGCCGAGGGACATTAAGTCATTCATAACGTCATAGTTACCGGCGACGGAATGAAAAACCTCTGCGACCTTCGCAGCCTTTTCGCTGATAGGGACCTGCTTCAGTCCAAAATGAGTGGTTTCATCTTTCATACGGTAATGTACCCAGTGGCGGTTAGCTTAAGACTCGATTATTTTACATGGTAATGGAAGCTGGTGCATTTTATGAGATATTAGTACCTTCAAGCTCAATCGAGGGCAGGATAACAGGAGAATAGCTCATGGCAGAGGAGCTTTAGCGTAGGACGGCGATTAAGTTGGCGGGGTTGATCAATGATAAATCTGTTTCAAGTGTTGAGGTTGTGGAAAGCCATCTAGAACGAATCAATGATGTTAATCCTTATCTTAATGCGGTGACCGTTATCCTAGCGGATTCAGCAATGGATATGGCAAGAAAAGCAGATAACAGTCAGTCTGCAGGGCTGTTGCACGGAATGCCCTTTTCAGTCAAAGAGAATATAGATTGCTTGGGATCTGCCACGACTCTGGGAGTACCAGCTATGGCTGGGGCGATGCCTACTCGTGGTGCCATTGTCGTGCAGAGAATGAAAGCCGCTGGTGCCGTTCCGATATCAAGAACCAATTTGCTTGAATTTGCCTTGCGTATTTCAACGGCAAATCCTTTGCATGGCCGAACTATGAATCCCTGGCACGCAGAAAGGGTGGCTGGAGGGTCCAGCGGTGGTGAAGCATCAAGCATTGCATCGGGTATGGTCCGATAGGTTTGTGTAATGATATTGGTGGGTCACTTCGCAATCCTGCTTACTGTTGTGGCATCACGAGTTTAAAGCCAACAACAGGCAGAATACCTCCGGACTCTTCCTTACCGCCGGAAGATGGTTCTTTGTCTCCCCAAATTATGAACGTTCAAGGCCCAATGGCGCGTCACGTTGCTGATGTAAAGTGGGATATGAAATCCTTTCTGGTCGGCACTACCTGGATCCAGTTTCTGTTGATGCGCCTCTGTATGGCGATCCACCGACAAGTAAATCAGGGGCGATTGTGACTGCTATACCCGGTGTGACGCTGCCTGAGGCGACAGTCTCTGGTATCAATCAAGCTGCAGCAATATAGGTGTCTTCGGGATATCAGATAGAAGAGATTTGTCCTCCTGAGTTGCCCCTCATTAATGAACTTTGGGGACTGTTACTCAGCAAAGATATTGCTGCCTTGTTGCATCAGGTGGATGGCGTGCTGAGTGATGACGCGACTTGGATGTTAAAGGATTTTCTCGATATTTATCAGCCGAACAATCAAGGAAATCAGTCGGCGATGGCTGTGCTTCATGCCGAACGTTCAAGCTTACGTGGGTTATGGTCTGAGTTTTTTCTAGAATATCCAGCGATAGTCGGACCTGTATAGTCGGACCTGTATGGACACAGTTGCCCTTTTTTCATGATGATGACGTGGTGCCCGGTCAGGGTGCAAGGCTAACAATTGATTGCCTGCGTTTTATTACTCCAGGAAATTTATTGGGGATTCTGGCTGCGGTTGTTCCAACAGGGATCAACGATGGTCTGCCGTCCAGTGAGACCCACGCTGACATGTGGCGAGAAGACGTTTGTCTTGAATTGGCAGGATTGATAGAACAGTAGCTGGGGCAATTCTGTCCGATAGATCCCGTTAGGTAGTTGTCCCAGGTGTTAGCAAAAAAATTCTCCTCTGATTCTATACCTGCTTCTTATGCTAGGGCCCAGTCTGAACCGAAGCCTATTTGCTTTGTCGTCGATCGCTGGGATATGACCTATAACGGTACGGTTGTACCTTCGCGTAGGTTTGTAGATGCGTTGCGCCAGCGCGGACATGGATTTAGAATTCTCTAATGCCCGATTGAAGAAGGTGAGGCAGGGAAGATTGTAGATGCAGACACCGATGACGATGATTTTGGCCAGTTAGTACGTCATTATTTTCTTGCTCTTTCTATTCCGAGTGTTAATGGGATCATTCGTGCAATGAAAGTCATGTTGGCCCGCACAAACAGCAAGTTGATGGAGAGGTCTCTGACAGGTGCTCGTCTTGTGCACGTCCAATTTCCCCTTTGTCTGTTCGTTCCATGTTCAACCCGAGAACCTCTTGTTAAACCTGGGGCTAAATTTTAAGTGGCTCAGAGAGTTACTCTACAAAATATTTATTCGCTATATCTACAATTAGGTAGATTTAGTTATTGCACCATCTGAATTTGCAGCGAATAAATTACTTAAACGCAACCTTGCGAAACCGATTGAGGTCGTCTCAAACGGTGTGCCAGATGAGTTCTTTTTGCCAAGATCGATGCATCAAACAGAGCACAAAGGTTCAACCTTTTGCATTTTGTCGGTGGGTCGATTTTCTAGCGAAAAGCAGGAGGGCTTGTTGATTGCTGAATTTCTCACTCCGACTTTCGGGATAAGATTGAACTCAGATTAGTAGCGGCTGGTCCAAACGAGTCAAAGCTGAAAGCACATGTTCAGCGGTTGGGAATCAACGCAGTAGTTTAAACGATCACTAATGCTGAGTTGCTATTGAGATATGAGCGAGCAGATCTATTTGTTCATTGTGGCATTATTGAACTCGAAGGTATGTCTATCATTGAAGCGATGGCGACGGGCAAAGTTGTTCTGGTGTCTGATTCAGAAGCGAGTGCTGCGGGTATATTTGCTTTAAATGAGTTTGCGAAATTTAAGTGTTGTGACCTAGGGGATCTAAGGTCCAAGCTGGACTACTGGGTTCAGCATCCAAAAATAAGCGCAGAACAGACCGCGGTTATCGTTGTTTCTGGAGAAAGCTATCGTAAAGTCGAAGTTACTACACAAGCGTTAGCGATTGACCTCAGAAAGTCCGGCAAATTTCAATTCGTACGAACACAGTGATTGGAACCTTTCATTGAAGACCATAGTCTTTATTACTTGAAAATTAGCGATCTTGAAAACTGGGTGAAAGCGGTTCAGTTTAATTACGGAACGTTGTTGCGGCTATCTGAAGATCAGAGTCTGGCAAATATTGTTCTGATACTGGCCGATCAGCTTAATGCGTATCCAGGTATGGTGCTGCCGCCGGTACTAGACTCGTTACTGCGAAGTATTGTCCAGGCAGATGTCATGCTCTAGTCGTATCCTCGACTTGTGACTCCTGTGACTATTGTCGATAACTCAGAAGAAAAGATTGACGAACATGCGCTGCTTATTGTTTTAAAGGGTGAGCAGGAGTTAGGCAAAAGCTTGCCTAACGCGACGATTGTGCATCACCTGCGTAATGAAATTAGGCGACTGCAGGTGCCAAATGGGATAGATCTAAGGCTAACAGGTGAGGTAGTGCTTGCTTGCGAGGAAATTCCAGCGGGCCTTGAAGGTGTGGGGCTTGCTGGTGTCATATCGTTGTTATTGCTAGCGATTATTCTGGGGTTCGGCGTTCGATCATGGCAATTTATTGTCACGACTTTCGCATTGTCGTTCGTTGGTGTTGTGCTAACTTTCGCCTACGCGACACTTGTAGTTGGCAGCGATAATACACACTCTATCTCTAGTGTTTCTTGTGATGTTCTTTGGATTAGGGGTGGATTCCGCTGTCCATTTTCCACTAAAGGTTAGAGATGAGTCTGTAGTTGGAGGGTCGCATGGGTCGGGCGAGAGAGCGGCCAGGGATATTGGACCTACGTTAATGTTATGCACCATAACTTCCGCGATTGGGTTTTTTCTTTCGTGCCTGCAGCTTATAACGGCCTGAGCGAATTAGGTGTGATTTCAGCCGGCGGTATGCTGATTGCTTTTTTACTTTCGATGACGTTGTTGCCTGCCATGTTTAGCTTGTTAGGTGGCCTCGATGGCAAGTCTGGGATGCTTGTTGCGCTACCATTCGAGAGAATGAGGCCTAGATTTGTGTTTGTTTCTTTCCTGTTCTTAATTGTGATTTCAATAAGTCTCATTCGCAATATGAGTTTTAATTACAGTGTGCTGGCGCTACGCTAGTCGAGTTGCAGCATCGAAAGATTGTGACTGACTACGGCGTCGCTGTTGTCGCCAACAATAATTCTGAGGCAGAAGAGCTAGAAGAGCTAGAAGAGCTAGAAGAGGTTAATGCAGAAAAGCCAAGCTTAACGATGGCGATTAAATGTTTTGAAGCAAGTCAGTTAGATAGTCGGTTTCCTCAAAGCGCTTTGGTTCAACGATTTTTAGCTTATGTATCGGAGATCAGTGGGCAATGATGATTTTGCTAACGAATCTTAACTTGTTCTAGGCGTTCGGCTGGTTCAAGAGTTGGATGACCTGAAAAGGTTGTTGGATGCAAAGCCGTTTCAGTTACACGAGCTATCGGAGTCGATTTTGAAAAATTTTGTCACAGGCGAGGGACGTCACCTTTTGAGACTGCAGCCTGCTCGACCTCTAATTGACCGCGTTACTAATATCGGGGTCAGAGTAAGGTGCCTTACTCTGCCCCCATAGATCTCAGCCAACAGCGATAAATTGTGGTTCGCGGTTTTTTTTTGCGGCATTCAATCGCTTCAGATATTCGGACCAGTTCGCATCAAATTTATCTCCGAGTGCATAGAGATATGACCAGCTGAAAATACCGCTGTTATGCCCGTCGGAAAAAATGATCTTGATTGCATAATTTCCCTGCGGTTCGAGTTCAGAGATTTTCACCATTTTTTTTCCATGCTGAAGGACTTCTTGGCCAGGACCGTGTCCCTTAACTTCAGCCGAAGGTGAAAAAACTCGCAGGTACTCTGCGGAAAGCTTGAAAACAATATCTTCCTGAAACACTACCTCAAGAATTCCTGAGATCTGGTGCAGTTTTATTTCAATAGGTATCATTTGGTTTTTGCCCTGCCAATAGTGTGGGAGTTTTGAACGTCTTTGCTAGAGTATGTAGCGACTTAAGTCTTCATCATCAGCCAAATCAGCGAGGTGGTCGTTAACGTATTCGGCATCAATAGAAACAATTCCGTTATTATTGCTGCTACTCTCGCTGCCCTCGAATGATATTTCTTCGAGTAACCTCTCCATGACGGTGTGTAGCCTTCTGGCGCCAATATTTTCGGTCTTTTCGTTTACCTGCCAAGCTATTTCTGCAATTCTGGTAATTGCGTCTTCTGAAAAGCTAAGCACCATACCTTCGGTTAGTAAAAGAGCCTGGTATTGTTCCGTCAGCGAAGCATCAGGTTCTCGCAATATTCTTCTGAAGTCATCAACACTGAGTGCAGAGAGTTCTACTCGAATGGGTAGTCTACCCTGTAATTCTGGGACCAAATCAGATGGTTTACTTAAGTGAAAGGCCCCTGATGCGATAAAAAGAATGTGATCGGTCTTTATCATTCCGTATTTTGTTGAAACAGTACAGCCCTCAATCAAGGGAAGTAGGTCTCGCTGGACACCTTCTCTTGAAATATCGGCCCCGCCGCCTTGATCGGCGCGTTTCGTAACTTTGTCAATTTCGTCGATGAAAACGATGCCTGTCTGTTCAACTGCTTCGACCGCTGCGCTTTTTAACTCGTCTTCATTGATAAGCTTAGCTGCTTCATCTTCAGTGGCTTGCTTCAGCGCGTCTTTCACTTTCATCTTTTTCGATTTGGTTTTCCCAGGTGACAAATTCGAGAACATGTTTTGTAATTGGTTGGTCATTTCTTCCATGCCAGGAGGCGCCATGATCTCAACGCCCACGGAACCGGCGCTGACCTGCAGTTCGATTTCCTTGTCATCTAATTCACCTTCCCGCAACTTCTTTCTAAAAAGCTGTCGGGTCGTGGAGTTTTTATTTTCTTCTGCGTCGCCGGTGCGGGCGGGTGTGAGTAATGCATCCAGAATTCTATCTTCGGCAGCATCAATCGCTCTGTGGTTCGTTATTTTGAGCGTTTCGTCACGTCGTAGCTTGATTGCTACTTCGACTAAATCTCGAATAATGGATTCGACATCTCTGCCGACGTAACCCACCTCTGTAAATTTTGTTGCTTCCACCTTAATGAAGGGTGCGGCTGCGAGTTTTGCGAGTCGCCTTGCGATCTCGGTCTTGCCTACGCCTGTTGGTCCGATCATCAGGATGTTTTTAGGAGAGATTTCGGCTCTTAAATCCTCGTCTAATTGCAATCTTCGCCATCTGTTTCGCAGAGCAATTGCAACAGCACGTTTAGCGCTATTTTGACCGATAATATGTTTGTCCAACTCGTGGACGATCTCACGGGGTGTCATATTCGACATGGTTATTCTCTAGCAATGATTATTAATGAAGGCGTAGCCGCTGTTATCTAGATTTCCAAGCAGTATTTTCAAAACGAAGGAGTCTTAGTGACACTTTGGGTTACACATTTGATTACAGAATGATCTGAATAAAACTAGACCATCACCTAATGGAAGGACGGTACAAGATTTAGACGCATTCTACCTCATAACTTTGTTGCAGCGAACCATTTAGCGACTTGTGTATCTTTTGCATAGTGACTGCTGGAAAGACGTGGATACCAGCCTTGTGTCCTTGGATTTTAATCCTACAATCAAGCTTATAAAGGGTTCGGTTTTTCTATTTTTACCGTTCATCAATTAAAACGTACAGATAAGAGTTTTTGTTCAAGCTGCTTCGCAAGAAATGATGTTAACGGTATGATTTCTATTGCTTTAATCTATTGCATATTCTAAGGTTCGACGTAATTAATACCAGCTCAATTTCACTGGAATTGTGAATTCGCGGAGGAAATAAGAATGCGAGGGCATTTTGTACAGTTCAGTATCGCAACACTAATCACCTTGTTGTTAACCGCTTGTGGCGGCGGCGGAGGTGGCGGTGATAGTGGCATCTTAGGTAGCAGTGGTGCCGCTAGTAGTACACCAGTTGTGACGGCTACGCTTACATTGACAATTTTAGATGCAAGCGGAAATAGTACCTCGCAAGTCGGCGGCAACGTTCCTGTGACCTTGCAAGCAGTGCTCTTGGGTAGTGACGGTTCGGCGTTAGAAGGCAGGGTTGTATCGTTTGAATCAGCTGTCGGTCAGATATCACCTTCATCAGGGACTGATCTAACTGACGAGAATGGTGTGGCTCAAGTTCAACTTGGCGCGGGCCAAGTTGCAACTGCGGGAGCGGTGAGTGCAAGTAGCAGCGTGAGTGGCGTGACCGTCTCTTCTCCCCCCGATATCAATATTCAGTCTGATGGGCTTGCGACGACAGTCGATACGGGAGATGGCACCATTGACCCTCCGCCGATAATTACGCTGACTGTACTCGATGTTGACGGTAATGTTACGAATCAAGTGCGTGGCAATACACCGATATCGGCGAGAGTATTGCTCACAACGGCAACAGGTGTTCCGATTGTTGGTGAAGTTGTGTCATTTTCCACAGCTGTTGGTCAATTGACCCCCGTGACTGGAACTGATTTGACAGACACGAATGGCACGGCCTCCGTTCAATTGGGTGCCGGGCAAACTGCCAATGCAGGTTTGTTAACAGCAATGGCTCAAGTTAATGGTGTGGCAGTTTCAGCCAGCACAAATGTCCAGTCTGACGGGTTAGCGACAACAGGTGGGGCTAACAATCTAAATATTGTTCTAGATTTAACACTTACAGATTCAACACCAGGTGTGCCGTCGAGTATTGTGACTTCGATTGATGGGGCATCGGCAAACCTCATCATCATCGATCGAGTTTCGACCGTTTTTAATGGAGATGTAGACACTCCAATCCCGAATATAGAAGCTAATATAACAACATCACTAGGCACGATAAGTTTGGCCAATGGCGTGCCGTCCACTGTGTTAACTACGGTTTCAGACACTGATGGTGCCATAAATTTTAATCTGGCCGCGGGTATCATACTTGGCTCTGGAGAAATAACAGTACGTGTCAGGGATATTGAAGAAGTTGTGCCATTTGAGGTTGGCGTTGCCGGACTTAAAATCGGCACAGGTACCGGCGTAGCCTTTGTCCAAGGCGACTTGGATATTGGCGTCAATCCTTTATCTGCCGGTGGCACCTCGGTTGTGACCGTCACTGTTGTTGACGCGAACAATGCGATAGTGCCAGGTATATCGATTGCCTTCGCTTCTACCTGCACAGCGACCATAGACGGTGATGGTGGATTTCTATCCACTATAAGCGCAACAAGCACGTCCAATGCTCTGGGTATTGCTCAGGCAACTTACGAGGCTACCGGTTGTACAGGCAACGACATTATTACTGCGACTGAAGCCATTAGCGGCGAAACCGCTAGCAGCAATATCTTAGTTTTTGCTCCGGCGGTTGGGAATATTGTTTTTAGGTCGGTCACGGATGCATCGGGCAATAACATCGAGTCTATCTTCTTTGCGGAATCAGGCGGAATTAGCACAGCCGAAGTGACGTTCCAGGTGCTGGATACACGGGGCGACCCAGTCGAGGGTCAGCTGGTGACATTCTCACTTTCCACCTCTGTCGGTGGGATCAAATTGGAGGATGTTTCAGGTACCACTGATCCGATGGGAAATGCATCGGCTGTTGTCAATGCGGGTTTCGTGCAAACGCCGCTGACGGTGACTGCAACCATTATGTTTGATGGTGACAATAATGATGCGACGCCACTAGAGACAAGAAATTCGCAGTCTAACCTGCTTTCCATTAATTCCGGTGTTGCTGACTTTAACAGTTTTACCCTGTCCCCGAGTCAAGTGGCGTTTGAAGCAGCTGATCGGACGGGTGGCACAGTTACCCTGTCTGTCTTTTTGGCAGATAAATTTAATAACCCAGTGCCCGATGGTACCACTGTCAATTTCCGGACTGAGTTTGGTCGGGTGAGTCCTACTTGTAACACAGTTGGTGGAGATTGCACCGCGGTATTGGATGGCGTTAATCCCATCACGCCGTTTACTGGATCGCATCAAAGGTTGGATACTTCGAGCTGTCCTTCGAGTATTATTTTTGAGGAAGTGGTGTCAACTGCAAGTGGCAGCACCCAGTTTTTGGCAAGAAATGTGCTCAGGGTTGAAAAGAATACAGCCCCTGCTTCGGGCACTGAAGATCAGCTGCTTCTATTGACCTCTGATTATACGGTTAATGGAGATGAATCTGGGATTGCTTGTGTTTCTGCCAATTGCTCGGGTGAGACATCACTTAAAGTGACCTATAGTCGTTACTCGGATGAAGATAATTCCGGCACCACCAGCCATATAATTACCAATCCTGGGTTAGCAACCGCGCCTTTTAGGTCCTTTTCAAGTCAGGCAGGTCCCGTTCCATGTAGAACGGAAGCAATTGCGCAGGGCGGTTCTGTATCGTCCGGTTATAGCGGCGGGCTGGGTCAGCTCTACGGTATCAGATCAACGGTCTTGGCCTTTGCGTCGGGCGAGGAGAGTTTTGCTGACGTAAACGGAAACGGAGTTTACGACTTTGGTGAAGTATTCATTGATTTGACTGAGGCTTTTGTCGACTACAATGAAGACAACGTGTTTAGCACCGGTGCTGCCGCATTCGCAGATTCCCGTGATACTCTGGTACGTGGGTGTTATGGACCCAGATCGCCGATCACTAATCCAGATGAAGTGCTGGGGAACTGTTTTCAGTTTGGTGTGCCGGAAGAACCTGTCGATTTTAATGGCTCTTTGAGCTTCCAAAAAGGTAACGGGATTTACAATGGCAGTTCTTGCCCACGTTTTGTCGATGAACGTGATGAACCTGCAGAATTTTGTGATAACTCGTCTGGTTCACCTTGTACCGAGGGGGCTAGTCGCTATTGCTCCCGCGAACCTCTCAATATTAGCCGTTCATTGGTGATAGGGTTTGCAGGCTCTAGCCCGGTTTTTGGCTTAACAGATATTCGAAGTGGTGAATTAGTCAGTTCCGTAGAACTTACCAGAGTAGCTGGTACATCTCGGACCTTGAAAGCGTTAGCTGATGTAGAGAGCAATGATGGCAATACAATCGTGGCTGGTACAGCTTTTACGATCGGCTATGCTGATGGTGAAGTGGCGCCGCATATTGGCGACGCTACAAATTTGATTTCTTTTGGGACCGTCGGTGCGGTTAACATGAATATTTCTGATATTTTCAACGGCCTGTTGCCTTCTGATGCAACAATTTCTGTATCAGCAGCTGACGATGGTTGTTTGATTGGAAGTGCGGACTCGGGGCAGATCGGTAACAGTCGAGATGTCACAATATTCTTAACGCCCGATTCAACACTGCTTACTGGTTCATCACTTGTGACTGTAACGATCACTATGCCGTCAGGGCTGGTAACAGCTAGAAGTTTCGCTTGTAGTTTCTAATTGAAAAACATGACTTTAGTGGCGTTGAAACAACGCCGCTAAAAGGTGATTTCTTCTATGGTGCGGTTATGATTTGTATAAATACAGACTTCAGCTGCGATTTCGAGGCTTTTTTCAACGATGTCTCGTGCTGGTAGATCAGTCGCATCCAATAAGGCCTTTGCCGCTGATTGTGCAAAAGGACCACCCGAACCAATAGCCATGATGCCATCCTCTGGTTCAATGACGTCGCCATTGCCCGTGATTATCAATGAGGCGTCTTTGTCTGCGACTGCAAGCAATGCCTCCAGACGTCTTAGGGCTCTGTCTGTTCGCCAATCTTTGGCAAGTTCAACTGCCGCACGTACAAGGTGGCCTTGATGTTTCTCGAGTTGTGCCTCGAAACGTTCGAATAAAGTAAATGCGTCTGCGGTGCCGCCAGCGAATCCGGCGATAATCTGATCTTTGTATAGCCGCCGTACCTTTCTGGCATTTCCTTTCATCACAGTATTGCCCATCGTCACCTGACCATCTCCGCCTATAACGACTGAGTTTCCACGACGGACCGAAAGAATAGTTGTGCCTCTGAATTGTTCCAAGGTGGTGTGATCTCTAGTTGTTAGGTTAATGATAAAATGGGGTGCAAATTGTCGATTTCAAGTCCTGCTAATCTTGGTACTGCTGCATAAAGTCGTATTTACTTTATTCGAAGCGGTATCGATTCGATTGATGCCTCTGCTAACCTGCTTCTTGCACGACTAAGTTCGAGTTCTGTGTTGAGTGGACCGACAAGTACCCTGTGCCAAACCTTATCTTCATTTGTTATTTTTTTGATTGTTGGCGTCAACCCAATAAGAATAAGTTCACCGCGTAATTTGTCTGCATCCTTTTTGTTTCTGAAGGAGCCTGCCTGAAGCAGATAGCTTTTAGGTGTTGTGATCTGTGTTTTTCTGCCGTCGGTGCCATATTCTTCGATGATGGGTACCACAGATTTGGGAAATATCTCATGAAACTCCCACCTCAATTCTTTCGTTGCTGGGGTTTGGTTGTCCTTACTCGTTTTTGGCTTAGGCTTATTAAGCAGTGTCGCGACTTCCGTATCGACAGGTACAACCTGCGAGACGTAGACAACAAAAGATCCAAAAATACCTAACGTAAGGCCTACAGCAAACCACACCCAACCGGGCAGGTTTTTTGGCGAATCATCGGCTTTGTCGTGGCGTTTAGCAAAATCTTGAGTCATTAGTTCCTGATGGCAATCTGAGTTTAAAGTCTGAGTTTAAAGTCTGTAGCGATAATGTTTAATAGTTTGATTGCTAAAATGGAGTTTAACACCATTCACGAATTTCTTGATGTTGATTCAGCTGATGTTGATTCAGCTGATGTTGATTTAGATGGTGTTGATTAATTTGAATCTATTGGGTCAACATCTATGCTCCAACGTACTTTTTGGTTGGTTTTTGATTTGGTAATGATTGCAGTACATGTTGTCAGCAGCTGATGTAGAGATCCGCGTTCATTTGATGATAACAATAGTTGGGCACGAAATTTGCCGGCTTTTTTTTCCATTAGCGATGGAATCGGTCCTAACACCATGGCGGAGGGATTGGCTGGTAATGAATTAGTTAGGTTCGATAAGAAGCTCATCGCTTCATCACGTTTTACGGCCTCTGCTCGGATCATAGCGTGATAAACATAGGGGGGAAGTTCATTCGTTTGTCTTTCATTAAGTAGTAGTTCAGCAAACTCTGTATAACCTTTGTTTATCAAAGTTAGTAACACTGGTTCATTTGGGAAGTGTGTTTGCAGACATACAACGCCGGGCTTTTCTTCCCTGCCGGCTCGCCCGCCAACCTGAAGTAGAAGCTGACCCATTTTCTCAATGGCTTTGTAATCGGAACTATAAAACCCGGAATCCATATCGGGAATAGCAACGAGTGTTACAGAGGGGAAATGATGGCCTTTTGCGAGTAATTGAGTGCCCACCAGAATTGCTGGTCCGCCCGATGTAATCTCTGAAACAACTTTTTCCATCGAGCCTTTCGCCCGCGTTGAATCGCGATCAACTCGAATAACCTTCGTGTCTGGAAACAGGCTATTCAATACCTGCTCAATCCTTTGTGTACCGGAACCTAGTGGCACTAGCTGGGGGGATCGGCATTCAGGACAGGTCCTGGGAATTTTGCCCGCTGATGAGCAATGATGACATCTGAGATTGTTAAAGTGGACGGTAAGTCTCGCATCACATCTATTGCATTGTGCTATCCACCCGCATTCATGACAGAGGAGTACGGGTGAATAACCGCGGCGATTTAAGAAAACCAGTACCTGGTTGCCTGCTCCAAGGTGCTTTTTCATCGCCGCTATCAAGGCCGAAGATAATCCTTCAGCCAGATCTTCCTTGCGAATATTTAAGATGTCGTAGTTGGCCACCTTGGCATTTCCAGCCCTCTTTGTAAGTTCCGCTAAAGCATATTTTTTGGTCTTTGCGTTGTGGTAGCTTTCTAGCGACGGAGTTGCTGAGCCCAAAACCACGGGGATTTTTTCCCACTGACCACGGAGTACAGCAAGATCTCTAGCGCTATACCTAAAGCCTGCTTGCTGTTTGAAAGAGGCGTCATGCTCCTCATCGACGATGATGACGCCTGGTTTGTGTAAGGGTGTGAAAATGGCTGATCGAGTGCCAATAACGATGCCAGCATGGCCTGTTGCTGCTGCCTGGTAGGCATTAAGGCGTTCCAGGTCTGTCATGCCGGAGTGTATGGCGACAACCGGGACATTGAAGCGAGTGTTAAACCTCTGGATGGTTTGCGGCGTCAATCCTATTTCTGGCACTAGTACTAGAGCTTGTTTTCCGCTGCGAAGTAATTTGCTGATAATCTGGAGATAAACTTCTGTTTTACCGCTCCCTGTGACGCCGTATAGCAGGGTTGTGCCACGCTCGTTTGCTTCGATTCTACTGATTGCGTTTTCTTGTTCGTCGCTCAATTTGAATGGATGATCATTTGCCAAAACAGCGGCGGTCGAAAAGGGGGTCAAAATCTGTTCGTTTTCGTGCCATTCGACCAGCGTTCGGGATACAAGGGTGTCAATGACCGATTTGCTGTAGTCCAGTTTATATAGTTCGGATGGCGTCATGCCGTTTTCGCGCTTAGCAATTAATTGGAGCAGGCTCTTCTGGCGAGGAGCGCGAGAAAGTTTGGCAAGATGAGCTGGAAGGTCGATTGTATCAATCGCCAGGACCAGTGCTTTTCGTTGTTGATTGGCGGGTTTTCCCGCTCGCAGGATTGCTGGAATCGCGGCGGCAAATACTTCCCCAATTGGATGGTGATAATAGTTAGTAGCCCAGAGGCAGAGCTTCATCAAAACGGGCGTAACTATTGGCGATTTGTCGATTTTGTCTGTAATAGGTTTAAGCTTGTGAAGCGGATATTGCGTTTCGTCAGAAGTCCTAATCACTATCCCCACCATGGTTCTACGCCCAAAGGGAACGAGGACACGCATACCCGGCTGAAACGGTCCTAGTGCGCTCATCGCGCTATAGGTAAATGTTTGTCGGACCGGTGTCGGGAGGGCAACTTGGATATAGATTACGTCTGCCACAGCATTTGCGTCATCACTGGCGGTGAAAAACGGGAGCGTTGAGTTCTTTGATGTTGGGTTGGTATGTGTCATTGGGGTATCTTTTGCGCAGTGTTGCCGTGTGCGTCTGAGTCGACATGTATTATGCCTTTTTCCGAATGCTCAGGTTAACCTTCTGCTCGAAGATGTTTCGTCACAGCTTTTGCAGGCCCATAGTCAGATTGAAAACACGATATTGATACTTGATATTAGAATTGTCTCTGGTATTATTCGCTCCCCGCAAAGTAAGGTTCAGTGCAATGAAAGCAGAGACACATCCCAAATACGAAGAAATTACTGCCACCTGTAGTTGCGGTAATGTAATTACGACTAGTTCTACTGTTTGTAAAGACATCCATTTGGATGTTTGCTCGCAGTGCCATCCGTTTTACACTGGAAAGCAGAAGATTCTTGATACTGCTGGTCGAATTGACAGATTCAACAAGCGTTTTGGTAGCCGAACTGCCAAATAGTTGCTTGTCACCTCAAAAACATAATATTGTGAAGGGTGCCAGTGGCGCCCTTTTTTTTGTGTTTTTTTGTGTGCCCATTGTTATTCGATCCCTCAGCGCGTTTCACTCAAAACCTGATTCGTAAGATGCGAACAATACAAGTGAGCACCCTAAACCTTATAATAAAATTTACTTATACCTGGAGCTAAAAATGTCTGATGAAAGCACAATGAAGGAAAGAGCCCTTCGGTATCACTCAGATCCAACCCCTGGAAAAATTGCACTATCTGTTACTACATCTGCTGAAAATGCTGAAGATCTTGCTCTTGCCTACTCTCCTGGTGTGGGTGAGCCCGTAAAGGAGATCGCACGAGACCCTGCACTAGTTTATGAATATACCTCTAAGGGCAATCTGGTTGGAGTTATCAGTAATGGTTCAGCCATCCTAGGTCTGGGAAATCTTGGCGCCCTCGCGAGTAAGCCAGTGATGGAAGGCAAGGCGTTATTGTTTAAGCGTTTTGCTAATGTCGATTGTTTTGACATTGAAGTTACAACTCAGGATGTAGAAGAGTTTATTACAGTTGTTGCGAATATCGCACCAACTTTTGGTGGCATCAATCTGGAAGATATTGGTGCGCCTCACTGTTTCGAGATCGAACGACGTCTTAAGGATATGCTCGATATTCCTGTCTTCCACGATGACCAGCATGGCACCGCGATCGTTACTGCAGCGGGGCTTTTGAATGCGTTGGAATTGCGTGGCAAGAAAATTGAAGATGCGAAATTAGTTTGTCTAGGTGCGGGTGCTGCAGCAACTGCCATCATGACGCTGTTACTTGAGCTCGGTCTTAATAAAGATCATATCTATATGGTGGATTCGAAAGGCATTATCCATTCCGATAGAGAAGGTTTGACGCCGGAGAAGGCAAGGTTTGTGCAGAACACTAATAAGCGAACACTAGCAGAGGCATGTGAAGGTGCTGATGTTTTTATTGGTGTTTCGGGAGCAAATTTGCTGGATGAGCAAAGCTTGAAAAACATGAGTCCTGATCCTGTCGTTTTCGCCATGGCGAATCCAGATCCGGAAATTTCTCCAGCTAAGGCGCGACAAGTTAGGGATGATGTCATTATGGCTACAGGTCGGTCCGACCATCCTAATCAAGTGAATAACGTGCTATGTTTTCCTTTCATCTTCCGAGGAGCACTTGATGTCCGTGCCTCTGAGATAAACGAAGCAATGAAAATGGCAGCTGTACATGCAATTAGAGAATTGGCCAAAGAGCCTGTTCCTGCTGAAGTTTTGGCTGCATATCCGGATGTGACTAGTTTGGAGTTTGGACCTGAATACATCATTCCAAAGCCGCTGGATCCGAGGCTTTTGAAGCGAGTTGCTACAGCCGTTGCGCAAGCAGCGATAGATTCGGGCGTGGCAAGAAAGAGCACCATACCTGATTACGATTAGAATCGTTGATGAAGAACCAGCTGGAGAAGCATTCAGCTGGTTCTTTTTAGAAAATTTGCTGAAGCGTATTTTCTTTCTTATCTTCCTTCTTGGCCAATTCTGGTGCTGGTGCAAATTCCTCTCGGAAGATCTCAAAAATAGCGTCCGGGTCATCTTGCGCAGCACGAAGTCCAGTAGTTGGGTTTATTCTGACTGTCACCAAGCCATTCGGTTGCGAAAGAGTAGACGAATCAGCCTCAACGGGTAGCGCTACTCTCATAAATTCGATCCAGCTTTCAATGGGTGTGGTGGATCCAAATTCCCGCGAGCCCACTGAGCTATTGTTATCATAACCAGCCCATGTCGTCACGACGAGATCAGGAGTGTAGCCTGAGAACCATATGTCTGCGTCATTGGTTGTCCCGGTTTTACCCCTTATATCTCGGCGTTTTAGTTCTCTAGTCGCTTTTGTGCCAGTTCCTCTTCTCATTACGTCCAGCAAAATGCTGTCCATAATATAAGCTACCCGTGGCTCAATGATTCTTTTTGCGACAACTTGGTTTTCTGTGCAATTTGGGTTGCATGCGGTTTGGGGCGTTGCCGTAAACAAAACATCACTATTGATCGATTCGATTTTAGAGATGAAGTATGGCTCGACTTTATAGCCGCCATTTGCAAATGCAGCGTAACCCGTCGCAACTTCCAGTGGCGTAAGGGCAATGGTACCGCCGCCGAAGGCGAGCTGCACATTGACTGGGAAGTTTGAAGTATCAAAGCCAAATCGAGAGACGTAATCAATAGCATTCTGGGCGCCAAGAGTGAGTATTACCCTAAGCGAGACTAGATTCTTGGATTTGAAAAGCGCCTGACGTAATCGTAGGTCACCTTCAAACTCATCTTTCCAATTAGAAGGGCGATAAACTTGTTCTAGTTCGCCGCCGGGCAGAACTACAGGGGCATCGTTGTAAATCGTGGCTGCCGTGTTGCCAGCTTCTAGTGCTCCGGCATAAAAAAATGGTTTAAAGTTAGACCCTGGTTGCCGTCGGGCCTGAGTAGCATGATTGTATTGTTGAGCGGTGAAGTGATAGCCCCCCACCATTGATTTTATTGCCCCATCTCTTGGGTTGAGAGCTACCAACGCGGCCTGCATCCCTGGTACTTGTCCCAGTGCCCAAGAGCCATCCGAATGCTGGTTTATACGGATTAGGTCACCTATATCGGCAATTTCTGCCGCCGTTTTGGGGCGAGGACCTCGCGTATCAACGTCGATATATGGTCTTGCCCAGCTCAGCTTTCCCCAATCCAGTTCGATCACCGTAAGAGACTGATTAACAACGGTCATCGACTTCTCTCCGGTAGAAAGCACAATTGCCGGATGCTGGTCTCCCAGCACTTTTGCGTTCTCTAGCGTCCTGACCCAGTTAGCAGGGTAGCCATATTCAGGCGCAGCGCGATATTCACTCGTTCCTTGTATGCTCCGGTGCTCTGGACCTCTGTATCCATGTCGGCGGTCATATTCGTTCAATTTTTTTGTTATCGCCGCCTCTGCTGCAAGTTGTTTGTTGCTGTCGATGGTGGTGTGGACGATGAGGCCTTGGCTGTAGGCATCACTGCCGTAGTCGGTTAGTAATTGCTTACGTACCATCTCGGCGACGTAAAGTGCCTGCAATTCTATATCGCGGCCATAAACACTGGCAGTTATAGGTGCTCCAACGGCAATTTCGAACGCCTCTTCGGTTATGCTTGCTTGCTCAAGCATACGGCTAAGAATGAGGTTGCGACGATCAAATGCACGTTCAGGGCCGTTTATCGGATTTCCTGCTTCTGGCGCCTGTGGAATGCCGGCGAGCATTGCAAGCTGTGCGAGGTTCAGTTCTTCGGGATTTTTACCATAGTAGGTTTGTGCCGCAGCCTTTATGCCAAAGGCATGTTTTCCGAAAGGGATTATGTTCAGATAAAGCGTGAGTATTTCTTGTTTACTCAACTCTCTTTCAAGTTTTAATGCTAGTAACATTTCCTTGAATTTACGCGTAAATCTAACTTCTGTGTCGCCTGAAATATTCTTAACCAATTGCATTGTTATGGTAGATGCGCCGGTTCTGATCGATCCCTTGTTACGGATTAGTTGCCAGCTGGCATTTGCAAGTGTAATGAGATCAACCCCATTATGTTCAAAGTACCTTTTATCTTCGGTATCAAGTAAGGCCTTGATAAATAGGGGTGGAATCTCTTCATACACTACCGGGGTGAGGCGCTCACCAAACTCTTGGATCAGTTTGTTGTCTGCTGAATAGATCCTGAGTGGTGCTTTAAATTTTACGTTTTTGAATTGCGCTGCATCGGGAATCTGCGGATTGAGATAGAGGTACATCCCCGACAGAACGAGACCTGTGCCACAGACAACGGTCAGTGTGAAATATAGAATGAAACTTGCCAATAGACGCATAGTCAAATAACAAAATTGTATGGAGAAGATGGGGTGAGATTATAGAACTTTTTGTCTTCGAAAGTGGAGTTAACTGTACTAAGTGTGAGTTCATATATGCAAAATATTCTGCCGTAAATGAGGCGTCTCAGAGTCAAAATTCTCCACAAAATGAATGGATTAGGACATCTAATTCAATTAAATTGTTTGCGATAAGTTTAAGAGTGTTATTTAATGTGGTATTGCATGTATCGTCCGTAAGTCCGTGTACTAAATAGGAATTTGCTGTGTTTGGGTTTTTGAACAAAGGGCCGAATTCGATGTTGGGGTTAGATATTAGCTCCACGTCAGTAAAGCTGCTGGAGCTTAGCCGCTCTGGTAGCAAATACCGTGTAGAAAGCTACGGCGTTGAACCTTTGCCTGAAAATGCCGTTGTTGAAAAAAATATCAGCGATGTTGAAGGTGTCGGTGAGGCGATAGCGCGTCTTGTCGAGCGTTCTAAAACCAAAGTAAAACAAGCTGCGGTTGCTGTGGCAGGTTCCGCCGTTATTACTAAAACTATAGAGATGCCAGCATCTCTCACTGAAGACGAAATGGAAAATCAGCTACAAGTCGAAGCTGATCAATACATTCCTTATCCTCTAGATGAAGTGGCGCTGGATTTTGAAGTACAGGGCTTGTCTCCGAGAAGTGATGAACAAGTAGAAGTTCTGTTAGCCGCGTGTCGACGTGAAAATGTCGAAATGCGTCAGGCGGCACTAGAGCTAGGAGGTTTGAAGGCGAAAGTTGTCGACATCGAAGCTCATTGTATGCAGCGAGCATTTGATCTGGTTCACGAACAATTTACTGGCGAAGACGGTGATGATCAAATAATTGCCATTATTGATATCGGCGCTACGATGACTACCTTAAGTGTTTTGACCGATTCAAGTACTCCCTATACTCGGGAGCAGTTGTTCGGTGGTAAGCAGTTGACCGAAGAAATACAACGACGCTATAGCCTGTCTGTTGAAGAAGCGGGTCTTGCGAAAAAGCAAGGTGGTTTACCCGATGATTATGAAACCGAAGTGCTTCAGCCCTTCAAAGAAGCTGTTGTGCAACAGGTCACGAGGTCTTTGCAGTTTTTCTATTCATCCAGTGCCTATGAAGATGTCGATCACATTATTCTTGCGGGAGGGACTGCATCGATTGATGGGCTGGCTGAGATGGTTGCGGCTAAACTAGGTACACCAACTTCCATGGCTAATCCCTTTGTGAATATGTCGCTTTCGTCTAAGGTTAATGAGATATCCCTCCATAACGACGCACCTGCTTTGATGATTGCTTGCGGTTTGGCTCTGAGGAGTTTTGACATATGACAGGGCCATTTATACAAGTCACTAACGATATATATCTCTTCTCGCTAGTTAGGCGATTGGAGCCGAAAAATGGCTAATATCAAGATAAACTTACTGCCCTGGCGAGAAGAACTCAGAGAGCAAAAGAAGAAAGAATTTTTAAATGTGTTGGTAGGTGTTGTCATCGTGGCCGGTCTTTTGGTTTTCGCCGTTGATCGATACTTTAATGCATCGATAGACACGCAGGTTGCTAGAAATAGCTTCTTGGGTAAGGAGATAACCTTACTCGAAGGGCGAATCGACGAGATTAAGCAGTTGCAACAAAAGCGTAATGAGTTGTTGTCCAGAATGCAGGTAATTCAGGAGCTACAAGGTAATCGACCTGTTATCGTCAGGATGTTCGACGAGTTAGCGAGAAAGCTCGCTGAACGCGTTTTTTATACAGAGATAGAAGTCGCTGGTAAAAGCGTTCAAATTGCGGGTGTTGCTGAATCGAACAATAGGATATCTAGTCAGTTGCGAAATTTTCAAGAATCAGATTGGTTCACAAAACCAAATGTGACAGAGATTAATGCGGCCCCCACATATGGCCCTCAAGCGAGTAGTTTTGAATTGTCGGTGCAACAAGATGCTCCGACAACCAAGGAGGCCAATTAGCCATGGCCATGGAAGACGTTCTTGACAGTTTAAAAAACTTCGATACTGACCAGCTAAATGATCTGAATAACGTTGGTTCATGGCCCTTTGCAGTCAAACTGATTATGTGGGTGGTCGTTTTCTTAGGGGCATTGGCCGCGGGGTATTTTGCCCATGTAACAAATTTGCAAACAGAACTAGCTAAAACACAGTCTGAAGAGACAACTCTCCGTGATGATTATCGTCAGAAGTATTTTGAAGCGGCGCATCTCGAAGCCTATCGCCAACAGCAACTTGAGATGGAGCAATCTTTTGAAGCGATCCTGCGGCAATTGCCGAGTGATACAGAGATTCCAGGGCTGATTGAAGACATCACGCTGGTTGGATTAAAAAATGGTTTGTCGTTCGCGAGTATCGACCTTCAACCTGAAGAGCAACACGAGTTCTACATAGAAAAACCAATCAAGATAGTTGTTTCAGGTAGTTATCATGATTTGGGAGCTTTTGTAAGTGATGTGGCGGACTTGTCTCGAATTGTGACTTTGCACGATTTCAGCATGTCGCCAGCTAAATCCAGGAATACGCAGCGAAATGTAGATACGCTTGGTGGCCTTATCATTATGAGCATTACCGCAAAAACTTACCGTTACAATGATGAGCGGAGTTAAGCATGTTATTGCTGATGGGTTTTAACGGGAGAATCGTCACTATTTTAACAGCGAAAAACCTTTTCGTAGGTAGACGTTGAGCTTATGAGAAAAGTATTAGCAACAGTGAGTTTTAGATCGGTCGCAATAGTAAGTTCTTTACTGCTGTTGAGTGCGTGTGGCTCTGGTGATCAGTACGCGGACATTAGATCTTTTATGGCAGAGGTTGAAAATGAGCCCAGGGGACAGATAGCACCGCTTCCAGAGTTTGAGCCTTACCAACCATTTACATATGGTTCAGCAAACCTGCGAAGCCCATTTGAGCCGCCGGTTGCGATTCCAGTTTTGAGCGAAGAGCAGCAAGTTAATCGCGGTGTAAAGCCACCTCTGGACCATGTAAAACAATACTTGGAACGGTTTAATTTGGCGGCATTGATAATGGTCGGATCACTTGAACAAGATGGTTCAACCTGGGCATTGATAGAAGATGCTGATGCTGGTGTTCATCGAGTTCAAGTTGGTGACTTCATGGGAACATCATGGGGCCAAATAGAAAGTATCAACGATACAAGAATCGATATTATTGAGATTGTTAGTGATGGTGGTGGCGGTTGGTTGAAAAGACCGCGATCGATTGCGTTAAAGAGTATTGCTGAGTAATGACTAATAACCTCTTTTTGTGAGTTCATCCACAGGTAGAAGTAACGCATAAATCAAGTTTCTGGCGTGTAGATTCAGGAATGTGATGGACGCGGTAATATCAAAACAGAAATAGTAGTCTCAAAATATCGTTAAGATTTAAGCGAGATAATGATAAGAATACATTGGGAGCAATTCATGGCATTCACGGTTATTGAGAAAGTGATTGCAAGAAATTACAACGCGGAATCTGTAGGAAAAAATGTGGGCATACACAAGCCATGGCATGCATTGTGTGGAGCCACTAAAGGCCGGTTGAAAACGGTTATGTTGCCTCTGCTGGCTTTTATCTGCTTTGTCGCAAGTGCAAATGCAGCGCGAATGAGTGATATTGAATTTTCTGCTCTGCCTGGAGATAAAACCGAGATTCGAATGACTTTCGATGATCGTCCTCCTATGCCCGCTGGTTATACAATTGAGCAACCTGCTCGAATCGCGCTTGATCTAGTCGGTGTTACGAGTGGCTTGGATTCAAAATATCATTCTCTGGGTACTGGCAACGCCAGAAGCGTTACGGTCGTCGAGTCTGGTGATAGAACCCGTATTATTGTATCTCTGGGTGAGCTCGTTGCCTATTCGACCCGTATTGAGGGTAACTCTCTATATGTACTCGTTGGCAAGCAAGACTCAGTGAGTTTTGTTACTGAAAGTGACAATAGTATCTCTAATAAAATTGACCAACCGATGGATTCAGCCTACGACTCTGGTGGGGCTGCAAGGATCGAGGAGATCGATTTCAGGCGTGGCGAATTGGGTGAGGGGCGTGTAATTGTTCGATTGTCTGATCCAAGTATCGATGTGGATATTTCATACGACGGCGGTAAAATTCGAGTTGAATTCGAAGATACCCTAATTCCTGAGCAATTACAGCGACGTTTAGATGTTACTGATTTTGCGACTCCAGTTTTGAGCATTGACTCATTACCAGAGGGAGAAAACACCGTTTTGTTGGTGGAGCCAACCGGAGATTATGATTATCTGGCATACCAGGCAGATGAAATCTTCACCCTTGAAGTTAAACCTCTAACAAGAGAAGAGCTTGAAACTAACAGAGATAAAGCCTTTAGATATAGAGGTGAGAAGTTGTCTCTCAATTTTCAGGATGTCGAAATCAGAGCGGTACTTCAATTAATCGCAGACTTTACAGATCTTAACCTCGTTGCCAGTGATACGGTAGCAGGTAGAATAACGCTTCGGCTTAAGAATGTTCCATGGGATCAAGCGTTAGACATTATCATGAAGACCAAGGGGCTTGATAAGCGTGAGATTGGCAACGTACTGATGGTTGGACCTGCTGCGGAACTCCAGGCGCGAGAGAAACAAGAATTGGAATCTCGGCAGCAAATATCAGAATTGGCGCCACTTAGAACAGAATTCATTGAGATAAGGTACGCAAGTGCTTCGGAAATTTTTGCTTTGTTTCAAGGTGCTGCAACCGGCCAAGGAGAAGAAGGCAGCACGGGAGGAAATAACGGTGTGATTTCCAAGAGAGGCAGCGTAATTGTTGATGAGAGAACAAACTCTATTATATTGACCGAGACTGCAGGCAAAATTGCTGAGTTTCGCGCAGTTTTAGACAAGCTAGATGTTCCCGTCAGGCAAGTTCTGATCGAGGCGCGTATTGTTTCAGCAAGCTCAAACGTCACTGAATCGTTAGGTGTGCGATGGGGAGGATTAGGTACTGGGTCATACCGGAATGGAGAGTTTAGTACTTTCGCTGGTGGTTCGCTTGATACGGTTAATGAAATTAGAACACCAAGTGATGATGGCACCATTGGGTTTACCAGCCCCGATCACCTGGTTGTAGATTTGGGCGCACAAGGGTCTAATGCCACCAGCTTTGCTATTGGTGTCGTCAGTGGTAGTTATTTGCTCGACCTGGAAATTTCTGCACTTGAAAATCTTGGGGAGGCGGAAGTTATCGGTCGACCCAAGGTGATTACTGCGGATAAACAAGAAGCGAGTATTTCGTCTGGACAGGAAATCCCCTACGAATCAGCGACCGGTGGAGAAGGGTTGGGCGGGGCCTCAGGAACAACAACCTCGTTTAAGGAAGTTGAATTAAAGCTGACCGTTAGGCCGCAAATCACACCGGACGACAGAATTATTATGAAACTCGATGTTAAACAAGACACTGTCGGTGCTGTTACTGCAGGCGGCTTGTCCATCGATACAAATAATATCGTGACCCAGGTGCTTGTTAATAACGGAGAAACGATAGTATTGGGTGGTGTATACAACACGAACACGACTCGATCGATTAGTAAAACGCCTTTCTTGGGAGATATCCCTTACTTAGGACGTTTATTTAAGCGGAATATAGATCAGACTCAAAAGTCTGAGCTATTGATATTTATTACGCCTCGAATAATTGAGGATTCCCTGAGAAGTAGATAAGCCTGAGACTTTAGCATTAACGAGTATTGATGCATGTTCTAGGGGGACACCGCTTCGTATGCTCGAATCCCAATTATCGTTCCGGAGCGACTTTTTGATCTCGCAGTCCAAGACACCCATCCTTAATTGCAATCAAAATGTCTTTTTGATTGGTCCGATGGGCGTGGGCAAAACGACCATTGGCAAAATGTTGGCGAAAGATCTAGGCCTGCAATTTATCGATACTGACCAAGAAGTAGAACGTCGAGCAGGTGCGGATATCTCCTGGATATTTGATGTTGAAGGTGAAGAGGGCTTTCGGACTCGCGAGACAAATGTTCTCGATGATTTAACAAAGAGATCTCAGGTGTTGCTTGCTACGGGCGGTGGGTCCATTTTGAAACCCGAGAACAGACGTTTTCTGTATTCTCGTGGGATTGTTGTATTTTTGGATACGACCGTTGAAATGCAACTCAAGCGGACATCGAAAGATAAGAAAAGACCCTTGCTGCAAAATGGAAACCCCAGGGAAACGCTGATTCGGTTGAAATCAGAACGTGACCCTGTCTATCAGGAATTAGCAGATATTAAGATTACGTTGGGTGATAGTGGCAGTCGAAAAGTGGTTAACGCTATTATTAAAAAGCTCGAGCAAGAAAAATATGTAAAGGCATAGCATTGGAAACTGTAAATTTAGATTTAGGCGATGATTCATACACCATATTTATTGGTGGCGGTTTACTAGGTGATGGTGAGTTGCTCAGGCGTCACATTAGCGGCAAGCAGGTCCTGATTGTGACTAACGAGACAGTTGCGCCCTTATATCTTGCTCGAGTGCAGTCTCATCTGTCTGAATTTACAGTTGAAGCTATTGAACTACCCGATGGTGAAAAATTTAAAACCTTGGATACGCTTGATTTGATATTCACTCGATTAATCGAGATGAATGCAAATCGCGCCGTAACGCTCATTGCGCTGGGTGGAGGCGTTGTTGGCGATATGACAGGTTTTGCCGCTGCATGTTATCAACGAGGTGTCGCTTTTATACAAATTCCGACAACAGTGCTCTCCCATGTCGATTCTTCTGTCGGTGGTAAAACTGCTGTTAATCATCCTTTAGGCAAAAATATGATTGGCGCTTTTCACCAGCCTAAGGCGGTCATTATTGACCCGGAACTTCTTTCTTCATTGCCGGAAAGAGAGCTTCGTTCTGGGCTTGCAGAAGTCATAAAGCATGGTGCTATGGCGAGTATTGAAGACTTCTGTTGGTTGGAAGAAAATATTTCTAAATTATTATCTCTCAATATTTCAGAATTGATCTATGCTTTAAAGAGGAACTGTCAAATTAAGGCGAACATCGTTTCCCAGGATGAACGTGAATCCGGTGTTAGAGCGCTGCTTAATTTTGGTCATACCTTTGGTCATGCGATTGAAAATAGCATGGGCTACGGCAACTGGCTTCACGGAGAAGCCGTCGCAGCGGGTATGGTGATGGCGGCTGATTTGTCTGTGAGACTAGGAATGTGTTCAGCCAAAGACGCCATTCGACTCAGAGATCTTATAGCTAGAGCAGGGTTGCCAATTGCGCCCCCAGAAGAATCTAGGAATGAATTCCTAGATATTATGTATAGAGACAAGAAGGTAACAGATACAGGTTTGAAACTGATTTTGTTACGTAGTTTAGGACATGCTGAAATTGTTGAAGGCGTTAGTGAGCAAGATCTGCTTGCCACTGTAAATTCGACAAACTTATTGGGAGGTAGCTAGACTTTCCATCAGTCTTGGCATGGGGCCGCCTAGCAACTGAATGAATGGAAATTTAAATGAGCATGGATGCAAGTTTGGAGCGTTTGTCCGCTGCCAAGAGTAAGTTCTCCCCCACTTCTCTCAAGAGTTATCCCGAGAGCTCTGAATTGGATTTGCCAGAGAAGCTGGCGTTTCTAATCCACTATGACAGAATGTTTACTTTGTTAAGCGGTCCGTATGGGCAAACAGAAAGGTTAAAGGAACAGCTAACCGTTGAGTTACAAGCTTTCCATATTGTTCTAAATATCGATGCAATTGACCTTGATGTGGATAATTTGCCATACACACTTCTTGCTCGATACATGACGCAGGACGCTGATAAAGGCTCTCGCCAAGACTCTCGTCAAAGTAAAGAGCAGGCGATCGTTGAGTTAAAATCGTTTTCCGATTCGCTGAGCCAAAGTTGTCGTAAAGCGATATTGATTGTCTCCGGTGGAAAAATAATTAATGCCAAGATGTTGTCTGAGTTGATGATGTTGTCAGAAAAGGCTGGTATTTCGCTGGTACTATTTTCTGAGAAGTCGCTCGCAGAAAAACGATTGCTAAAACCTTTTGCAGACCAAATTTATTCTATCCACTTAGGGTCTTTGAGTGTCTTTGACTTAAAGCGTTACATAAGGCGTACCAGAACCGATGACGCGGCGTTATCTGCTCATCAGTTGGATAGCCTGGCTAAGGAGTCAACCCAAGACCCCGCGAGGGTTGATGATCTAGTTGAGAGAATTCTGTCAGAACCAAAGCGTCCGATTGGCTTGTCCCTAATTCATTTATCCATGGCAGCGACCCTATTCGTGCTGCTCGCAAGTGTATTTTTCGTTAATGACCGTTTTCTGCAGGCGGAACCGGTAAACGTACCTATGGTTTTAGATATTCCAGCCGTGATTCAGCGCGATAAGTTAAAAGTCAAAGAAGGAGACACTTTGAATGCTATACAAGACGAAGTGACGAAGGTGGAACTAG
This sequence comes from Candidatus Azotimanducaceae bacterium, assembly GCA_047629195.1. Classification (GTDB taxonomy): domain Bacteria; phylum Pseudomonadota; class Gammaproteobacteria; order Pseudomonadales; family Azotimanducaceae; genus UBA4582. The sequence continues at coordinate 7,583 of JBLHWY010000006.1, read as the reverse complement.
CAATTGAGTCGGATATATTAGACATTGATAAGAAGTCGATTCAATTGGTTGTCGGAGGGTCGACTACGCTTGAGGGTGCTAGAAATCTAAAGGTGATTGAGCCGAATAAGTTGCAGCGTCCGGAACCGGCATTGCCGCAAACTGCATTAGTTCCTGCGCAGAATTATTCAACAAATTCGAGTTCAGAGAATTATACTTTGCAACTTGCTGGGTCTGGTTCTGAAGAGGCGATTAAGGCACTGATTGCGCAACACACGAGTAATATCGCTTTGGAATACTTCAAAACGCGTCGGGGTAAGCAAGACTGGTATATCTTAACTGCTGGCAACTTTGGATCGAGGCAAGCTGCGCTACTAGCGGTGTCCAGTCTGCCTCTGGCATTGAAAAACATGAAGCCCTGGGCACGGTCAATTGCGAGTATCCAAGGCGTCTCAAGCTAACTCAGGTCGCTTTAGCCTTGAGTTCAGAAGAGAAAGAGTAAACGGCAGGCGTTAAGAAGGAAGCTGGCTAGAACCCATCAGATCAATATCTATAGCTCTGGCAACTTCTCTACCTTCATTGATTGCTCGGACAACAAGGTCCTGGCCTCTTCGGCAATCTGCCGCAGCGTAGACCTTAGGGACTGACGTTTGAAATTTATTTTTGTCAGCAACAAAGTTTCCACGACCATCCGTCTCCATGCCCAGAGCATCATTAATGTAATGTTCTGGCTGTAGAAAACCCATTGATAGGAAAACTAAATCAGCTTCCCAAGTTTTCTCCGAACCGGGAATTTCTTGAAGTTTTTCGTCTACATTTACCGTGACTATACCGAGTAACTTGCCTGTTTCATCTCTTAAGAATTCTTTACTAGCAACTTGAAAAACTCGAGGATCGTCTCCAAACTTTACTTCTGCTTCGGCATGGCCGTAATCTACCCGATGAATCTTAGGCCAAAGTGGCCATGGATTATTGGCTGCACGATCTGCCGGTGGTTTTGGCAGCAACTCGAAATTGACGAGGGACTTACAGTTGTGTCTTATTGAAGTTCCTATGCAGTCATTGCCGGTGTCACCGCCGCCGATGACAATGACATTTTTGTCCGTCGCTGAGATGTAGTGGCCGTCTTCTAGATTAGAATCGAGTAGGCTCTTGGTGTTTGCCGTAAGAAATTCCATCGCCAAGTGAACGCCATCGCCATCTCGGCCAGGGATGCTTAGATCTCGCGCGAGTGTTGCGCCGGTCGCCAGCAATACGGCATCGTTTTCGCTTATTAGAGTCGTCACGTCGACGGCGTTGTCTCCGCAACCGCCGACATCCGCGTTTGTCACAAAAGTCACGCCTTCCGTTCGTAGCAAGTCGATGCGTCGATCAACAATCGACTTATCTAGTTTCATGTTTGGTATGCCATACATCAATAGCCCGCCGATACGGTCAGCCCGTTCGTAGACTGTGACTGTGTGACCTGCTCGGTTTAATTGTGCCGCGGCTGTAATACCCGCGGGTCCTGAGCCGACAATAGCAATCGTTTTTTCTGTTCTTATTCCAGGTGGTTCCGCTACGATCCAACCCTCTTCAAAGCCTTTATCAACAATCGCGCATTCTATGTTTTTTATGGCGACTGCTGGATCGGTGATACCAAGTACGCAAGCGCCCTCACAGGGAGCTGGACACACTCGACCGGTGAATTCCGGAAAATTATTAGTTTTGTGCAACCGGTCGAGAGCATCTCGCCAGCGGCCCTGATAAACCAGATCATTCCACTCTGGAATTAGGTTGTGTATAGGACATCCGTTGGTAGATTGGCAGAAAGGTACGCCGCAGTCCATGCAGCGGGCACCTTGGTCCTGCAGGTGGTCCGACTGATGTTCTGTGTAGATTTCTTTGAAGTCGAGGGAGCGGTCGCTAGTCTCGCGATAGGGCTCCACCTTTCGTTCAAATTCTTTGAATCCAGTAATCTTTCCCATATCTTTCTCTACTATTTAGCTCTTAACAGTTGGTCAGCGTGCGTTGCTATTATGCTTTAACTGGCCAAGGCTGTTTGTTGTTCCAATAACACGCGTTTGTAATCTGTTGGCATCACTTTAACGAACCTCTTTAACTGCTTGTCCCAGTCATTGAGAATCGAGTCAGCAAGTGTGGATTGCGTATGACGTTGATGGTTTTCGATCATTTGTTTCAACTCCGCGATGTCAGATTTATCTGTCAGGCTTTCAAGTTCGAATGTTTCAGCGTTACATCGATGCTTGAATTCACCATCGACATCCAACACATAGGCAACCCCACCACTCATACCGGCACCAAAATTTCGGCCGGTTTTACCAAGAATCGCAACTCGTCCGCCGGTCATGTACTCGCAACCGTGATCTCCTATGCCTTCCACAACAGCAGTGGCGCCACTGTTTCTTACGCAGAATCGTTCTGCTGCAATACCTCGGAAGTAAGCCTCACCACTGGTTGCACCGTAAAGAACGACGTTACCAACTAGGATGTTTTCTTCAGCAATGAATGAGCTTTCGGCTGGTGGATAAACGGCAATCTTACCGCCGGACAGGCCTTTACCAACAAAGTCGTTGGCATCGCCTTCGACTTTTATGGTGATGCCTTTTGCAAGCCATGCCCCTAAGCTTTGACCTGCTGAGCCACGCAATAGTATTGAGATTGTATCGTCGGGGAGTAATTTGCCTTGCGTTGCCTTAGCAACTTCGTGGGAAAGCATGGTGCCAACGACTCGATTAATGTTGAGTACTGGCAGCTCGATTTTGATTGCTTCACCTCTCTGAATAGCAGGTTGAGCCTGTTTGATTAATTCATTATCCAGTGCCTTATCCAAGCCGTGATCTTGGTCAATGAGACGATAAACCTGAGTGCCTTCATAAATCTTTTTAGCGGGTGTTAGAAGAGAACTGAAATCCAGTCCTTTGGCCTTCCAGTGGTGCAGTACATCGCCGGTTTCCAACACGTCTACTCGGCCGATCATGTCGTTAACGTTTCGGAAACCAAGTTGCGCCATTATTCTTCTAAGATCGTCAGCGACCATAAACAGATAGTTGACGACATTCTCTGGGTCGCCTTTGAATTTTTTACGTAGTTCTTTATCCTGTGTTGCAATGCCAACTGGACAGGTATTGAGGTGGCATTTCCGCATCATGATGCAGCCGAGTGTAATCAAAGGTGCGGTTGCGAAGCCAAACTCCTCGGCACCAAGCAGTGCCGCGATAGCAACGTCACGACCCGTTTTGATTTGGCCATCAGTCTGAAGACAGACTCTTGAACGCAAGTTATTCATCACCAGAGTCTGGTGAGTTTCAGCAAGTCCAAGTTCCCAAGGAATGCCAGCATGTTTAATTGAGGTGATCGGCGATGCACCAGTGCCGCCGTCGTGTCCCGCGATGACAATGTGGTCAGCTTTTGCTTTTGTCACGCCCGCCGCGATGGTGCCTACACCTATCTCTGCACCCAGTTTTACACTAATGCGAGCAGAAGGGTTGGCGTTCTTTAGATCGTGTATTAGCTGCGCCATATCCTCGATTGAATATATATCGTGGTGAGGCGGAGGGCTTATAAGTCCTACGCCTGGAGTCGAGTGTCGAATTCTAGCGATGGTTTCGTCTACTTTACCGCCAGGTAGTTCGCCCCCTTCGCCGGGTTTCGCTCCTTGGATAATTTTTATTTGAAGCTCATCAGCATTGGCAAGATACCAGATTGTGACGCCAAACCGTCCTGATGCAACTTGTTTGATAGATGAGCGTTTAGAGTCGCCATTTTCCATCGGCTTAAAGCGAATGGGGTCTTCTCCGCCTTCACCCGTATTTGATTTTCCGCCTAACCGGTTCATAGCGATAGCCAGACTTTCATGTGCCTCGGCAGAAATAGAACCGAAGCTCATTGCTCCTGTACAAAATCGTTTGACGATTTCTTTGGCAGATTCGACTTCTGAAATATTTATCGGACCGCCATTAATGCCATCCTTAAATGCCAATAAACCACGAAAAGTTGCCTTTCGGGTAGCCTCGCCATCGGCATGATCTGCAAAAGCGCGGTAGGCATCGCTATTGTTTGTTTTTGCAGCCACCTGCAGATTTGAGATGGATGTAGGGTCCCACATATGGGTGTCACCATTCTGACGCCAATGGATGTCACCGGGATTTGGTAAAATTGGAATCAGATTAGATGCTCTGTCTGGATAACCAATTTGGTGACGTTGCAACATCTCTTCGTATAACACTTCAAAATTGACACCTTCAACTCGACTTGCTGTATTGGTAAAGCAGCGGTCAATGATGTCTGAAGCCAAACCGATTGCTTCAAATATTTGTGCACCTTTATAAGACTGGAGCGTTGATATCCCCATCTTAGCCATGACTTTCAACATTCCCTTGGCGACAGCCTTCTTGTAAGCGGTCACTATGGAATCGGAATCTGGGAATGCAGCATCAGATAGTAAACCTTCTTCTTGCGCTTGCCAGAGAGACTCGAAGGCAACATATGGATTTATTGCATCTGCACCAAAGCCGACGAGTAAGCAGTGATGGTGTACTTCGCGGGCTTCACCTGTTTCGATCACAAGGCCAATCTGAGTGCGTTTTTCAGCTTTATTCAAGTGATGATGAACTGCGCCACAGGCAATTAGAGCACTAATCGGCATACGTTCCGCGGAGACGTTACGGTCTGACAAAATCACGAGTGAAAAACCCTCTGTGATTGCGGCTTCAGCTTCAGAACAAATACGGTCAAGCGCTGTGATGAATCCTTCGTGCCCGGTTGATCGATCAAATGTCATATCGACTGTCTTAGAGCGCCAGTCTCGGTAATCCATTTGTTTTAGCGAGCTTAGTTCTTCATTGCTAATGATTGGGTGTGGGATCTTCAATCGATGTGCGTGTGCTTCGCTGGTTTCGAGCAAATTTCCCTCAGGGCCAATAAAGCACTCAAGCGACATGACAACTTCTTCTCTGATCGAGTCGATTGCGGGGTTAGTGACCTGAGCAAACAGTTGCTTAAAGTAGTCGTAAATTATTCTGGATTTATCCGACAGACAAGCTAGAGCTGAGTCGTTGCCCATTGATCCCAACGGGTCTCTAGCCTCTGTAACCATTGGCAGTAACATAAACTGCATGGTCTCAACGGTATATCCGAAAGCTTGCATCCGCGGTATCAAAGTCTCGGGCTTAAAGCCGTGACCGTCTTCTGCTTGTGGGATTTCACTGAGTTCAATTTTTTGATTTGCAAGCCATTCGCCGTAAGGTCTTAGATGGGCAAAGCGACTCTTTAGTTCTTCGTCGGGGATCATGCGACCCTCATCGAAATCGATGAGGAACATTTTGCCGGGTTGCAAGCGACCCTTTAGTTTCACATTTGATGGGTCTACCGGTAATACACCTACCTCTGAGGCCATGATGACTTTGTCATCGTGGGTGACATAATATCGACTTGGGCGGAGGCCATTTCGGTCGAGTACGGCGCCGATATAATGTCCATCTGTAAACACGATTGAGGCTGGGCCATCCCAGGGTTCCATCAATGCCGAATGGTATTCGTAGAAATCCCGCTTCGTCTGGTCCATATTTTCATCAGACTGCCATGCTTCCGGAATCATCATCATGATTGATTCTTGTAAGGTTCGGCCAGAAAGCAATAAAAATTCCAATACGTTGTCGAATGTGCCTGAATCGGAAAATCCAGGCTCCACAATAGGAAATAATTTCTTGATGTCGTCTCCAAACAATTCAGATTTGACAACACCCTGACGCGCGGCCATTGCATTTCGATTGCCGCGCAGAGTATTAATTTCGCCGTTGTGACTCATGTATCGGTTAGGTTGCGCTCGATCCCAAGAAGGGAAGGTGTTGGTGCTGAACCGTGAGTGCACCATCGCCAGGTGAGTTGTAAATCGGGTGTCGCGCAAATCTTCGTAGAATGGAAATAACTGACCTGGGGTGAGCATACCCTTATATACGATGACTCTACTGGAAAGGCTACAGGCATAAACCATATGCCCTTGTTTAAGATCGGAGTGTGCTCTCAATTTTTCGGTGAACTGACGTCTGATAAGATAAAGTGTCCGTTCGAAAGCCTCGGAATCTATCGACTCTCCGTCTTGATTTGCTGCGATGAATAATTGAAGTATTGCTGGTTGCGCGCTTAATGCCGCCGGACCAATGTCAGCACCGATAAAGTCTAGTGGTACATTTCTCCAAGCGAGGAATGTTTGATTTTCGCTAGCAATGATTGACTCTATTTGCTTCTGGCAGAAATGACGCTCCGCTGTATCCTGAGGTAGGAAAATATTTCCGACCGCGTACTCGCCTGACGCTGGCAGTTCAATCATCAGTTCGTCCGCGAGATCTAAAAATAAGTTGTGGGGCAACGCACAAAGAATTCCTGCACCGTCGCCTGTATTCTCCTCAAAGCCACATCCGCCACGATGGTCCATTCTCGAATTTATGTGGTAGGCATCCAGCATTATTTGATGGCTGGAGACGCCTTTAATATTGGCAACAAAACCGACGCCACAAGCATCTTTTTCATTAGCGGGGTCGTAAAGACCCTGTTTCTCCGGCAATTGACCCGGAGCTACAATCTGGTTGTCTATCATTGAGGCTTCTCTCAAATTTTACGCGAGTGTCCAAGTCTTTTGGCACTTGACTGCACAAGTGTTGCACACGCTGAAATTTTCTCTGGTGCTAGCTCACGTAGCGCGGCTAGCCAGGTATCACTGAGGTACGCATTGGTTACATACCACCTGCGTAGCACCTTTAAGTAACTTGCTAAAGGTACTTGCTAACTTTAACGACTTACTCGTTGATATAGACTCTTTTGGAGTTCGCCTTAGAGACTTGATCACTTGGTAAAGTTCACAATCTAGCGGATCAGGCACGATACCATCGAAGTACACAAAGTCAAGACTTTAGGCACGGTGCACGCCGATATATCTAGAGCTAACTTATTGATAATTAAAGAAATGTGAAATCTGGAGGTTTGATGAAGGTGGAATTTTCTAAGAATTTGCTGCTTTTTCGTGTTTGATACTGCAAAAATCGTAAGGAGATTAAGGAATGACACTATAATCAAGATGATTCGGGTATAATTCATTCGCCTGAAAATAGGAACCATAACGGTGCCTAAACTCGGATCGATAACTTCAAAGTTCTGATAGATGGACACATTTAGGAACACATAAGGATACAGTATGAAACAACCAGTACGTGTCGCGGTCACCGGAGCCGCTGGACAAATTAGCTATTCTCTACTATTTAGTATCGCATCTGGACGAATGTTAGGTGCAGACCAGCCTATTATTTTGCAGCTGCTGGAAATACCGCCCGCGATGGAAGCGCTTCAGGGCGTAGTAATGGAATTGGATGATTGTGCATTTCCACTAGTGCAGGAAATCATTGCAACTGACAATCCCGACGTGGCCTTCAAGAATGCTGAATGTGTTCTGCTGGTTGGATCAAGACCTCGTGGTCCAGGAATGGAGCGGAAAGATTTACTTGAAGCAAATGCAGCTATTTTTTCAGTTCAAGGTAAGTCTCTTAATGATAATGCGGCTAAAGATGTTCGAATCCTTGTGGTAGGTAATCCTGCAAATACAAATTGTC